>DATAQT010000106.1:0-5218 GCA_036264535.1 Paraburkholderia sp.
AAAGCGCAGCAATTGGTCAGCGCCGACGAGAAAGATCCGTCGAAGCAGACTCAGCCGCAGCTTGCGCCGCTCGCAGTTGCGTTCGGGCCGATCCTTCGTTTGACCGGCAGCGATCTCGCGGCCAGCACCACACCGGCGAACGCGAAGGCCGCCGCGCAACTGGCCGCGACCGGCGACCTCAGTCTCGCGCGCTATCTGGAGCGCGTGACCGCGATGCGTCTGAAGATCGAGCAGATGGTGTCGAGCCCCGACACCGATGCGATGTCGCGGGTCGCCGCGCAAGCGGTACTGCAAGGCAAGACCTCGGACATCGCCGACAGCCGCGACTACGCGAGCCGCCTTGCCGCGAGTCTCGGCGAGCAGTGGGCCGGTTTCGGCCAGCTGCTCCAGGCGCCGCTCGATCAAACGTGGCAGGTGCTCGTGCAGCCGGCCGCCGCGAGCCTCAACGAAATCTGGCGCACGGCGATTGTCGCCGACTGGAACGGCGCGTTCGGCAGCCGCTATCCGTTTGCGGATTCCGACAACGATGCGTCGCTGCCGGAAATGGCGCGCTTCATGCGGCCGGACAACGGCGTGATCACGCAGTTCGTAACGACGCAACTGGCCGGTGTCGTCGAGCGTCAGGGCGATCGCTGGGTCGCCGCGCAGGGCGCGAACCACGGCGCGTTGACGCTCGATCCCGCGTTCCTCGACGGACTGAACAAGATGACGCGAGCGTCGACGGTGTTGTTCCCATCGGGCGATGCGCACGTGCGCTACGAATTGCGCGGGGTGCCGACGCCGGGCGTCACCGACATGCGCTTCGTGCTGTCGGGCCGCGAGTTGCATTACTTCAATCAGAAGGAGGAGTGGGCGCCGTTCCTGTGGCCCGGCGAATCGCTGGAAAACCTCTCGCATATCGAATGGCAGACCGAGCACGCTGGCCTGCGCTCGGCACTCGACGCGCAGGGCCGCTTCGGCCTGATCCGTCTGCTCGAACGCGCGCAGGTAGCGCAGCAGGATGGCGCGCGTTATCTGCTTTCATGGCAGCCCGATCAGAGCGAAGGCATTCCATTGCACGTGCAACTCCGAAGCGAGGCTGGGTCGGGTCCGCTCGAAGTGCTTGCGCTGCGTCACTTCAAGCTGCCCGCGCGGATCTTCGTGACCGGCAGCGCGAAGAACGCGCCGAAGCTATCCGGGGCCAACCCGCCGCCGCTGCCGCCCGCGGCGCTCGCCGCGGCGAAGCATGCGGCGGTGGGCTTGCCACAAGGTTCGCTGCCGGAGGTCGAATAAATGTTGTCGGGTTTGTTGAAGACGCTGTTCCCGTCGCGGGATGAGGAGCAGCGCGTGCGCGCGCGTCTCGATGCGTGGAGCGCATGGCTGCAACCGTTGCCGGGCGAGCATGGCTGCGGCCGCGATCCGGGCTATGAAGACCTGTTCTTCGAGTTGCGCGAGGAAACGCAAAAGCTCACCGGTATCGACGATGGCTTGATCGTCCGTTCGTGCGAGCATTTGCTGAAGGAAACCGGCAAGGATCTTCGTCTCGCCGGGTACTACGCGTTCGCGCGTTTGCGTGAGGACGGGTCGGCCGGTTTCGCGGACGGGCTCGAACTGGCGGCGTCGCTCGTCGAGCGTTTCGGCGAGAACGTGCTGCCTGCACGCGCCGAGGCGAAGAAGGGCGCGCTCGACATGCTCGGCACCACGCGCATCATCGAGTTGCTCGATAGCCGCGGCGAGTTCGCGCCCGCCGATCTCGAACGCGCGATCGCCGCGCTCGATCTGCTCGTCACGCACACCGCCACGTGGCCTGAGGCGGCGCGGCCGAATCTTGGCGCGCTTGTCGCGCGCTTCGAACAGAAGGACGAAGCGGCGCGCGGCAATGTGCTGGACACGGCTGCGTCGTCCATGTCGGCGGGCGCGGCTGTACCCAGTAGTACGAATTTATCCATCACCTCGACCCGCGATCTGCTCGATCAGGCCCGCTCGATGGCGCTGTGGCTACGCGACCAGGAGAGCGGCTATCTGTCGTCGGTTCGGCTCGTACGCAGCGTTCGCTGGGACACGCTGCAGGAAGTGCCTCCCGCCGATACGGCGTCGCGCACGCGTCTGATTCCCCCGCGTGGCGAGTTGCGTCAGCAGATGAAGCGGCTCGTGCTGCAAAAGCAGTGGCATGAACTGCTCGAACGCGTCGAGGGCGCGTTCATGGAGGGCGTCAATCACCTGTGGTTCGACTTGCAGTATTTCCAGCATGTCGCGCTCGATCACGTCGGTGCCCCCTATAGCGCATGGCGCGAACAGTTGCGCGCGGACTTCGCGTTGTTTCTCGAACGCTTGCCCGGCATCGAACGTCTCTCGTTCAACGACGGCACGCCGTTCGCCGACGACGCGACCCTCGAATGGATCGCGCGGCACGCGGTCGTGCGCAATCTCGACGCGGGTGAGAGCGTCGCGCCGCTGCCGGTATCGGCCGGCAACGACGACGAAACGACCGGTGACTGGCCCGAGATCGAAGCGCAGGCGCGCGATCTGGCGGGGCAGGACGGAATCGAGGCCGCGTTCGCGTGGCTCGAAGCGCTGCCTGGTCTGCGCACCGATCGTCATCGCTATCTGCAACGTCTGGTGATGGCTCGCCTCGCCGATCACGCGGGTCGCGCGGACACGTCGCTTGCGTTGCTCGCCGAACTCGACACGAGCGCGCGCTCGTTGCCGCTCACCCGCTGGGAGCCGGCGCTCGTATTCGAAGTCAAGCAGCAGTTGCTGCGCGCGCTGAAGGCGTTGAGCAAGCGTAAGGACGCGGATAAGCCCGCGCTCGCACGCCGCATCGATGAACTGCAAGCCGAACTGACCGTGCTGGACCCGGCGCGGGCGTTGACCTTCTGACAAGACCACAAAGCATGGAACACGACGACCCCATCCTGCGCTATTACGAAGCCGAAATGCGCTACCTGCGCGAGGCCGGCAAGGAGTTCGCAAAGGCGCATCCCGACCGCGCGCGCCTGCTGAACCTCGATCGCGTCGGCGATCGCGATCCCTACGTCGAGCGGTTGCACGAAGGTTTTGCGTTTCTGACCGGACGTCTTCAGCAGAAGCTCGACGACGAACTGCCGGAGCTGACCGAAGGCCTCGTGAGTCTGTTGTGGCCGCACTATCTGCGGATGATTCCATCGCTGTCGATCGTCGAACTGCTGCCGCTCGCGGAGAAGCTGCAGCGAACCGAGGTCGTGGCGGCCGGTGTGCCGGTGCGTTCGGCGCCGATCGCGGTGCCGAACGCGGCGCTTGCCGAGGGCGCGACGCCGAAGACCGTGCAATGTCTGTACCGGACCACACAGCCGGTCACGCTGCAGCCGTTGTCGATCACGCACGCGGGGCCGACCGTGCGCCACGACGGCCGCTCGGTCATCCGGCTCGGCTTCGAGCTCGATCAGTCCGCGCGTCGCCAGGAAACCGATCTGGCGTGCCTGCGGCTGCATCTGAGCGCCGATTTGCCGACAGCCTTTGCGATGCATCTCGCGCTCACGCGCGAGGTCGATGCGATCCACTGGCGCGTTCCGGACGTGCGTGACGGCGAAGCGCTGCCGCTCGCGGACGTGACGATCGAACCCGCCGGGTTCTCGGCCGACGAGCGTCTGTGGCCGAAGGCCGACGCGGCGTTCTCCGGCTACCAGCTGCTGCTCGAGTACTTCACGTTCCGCGAAAAATTCCTGTTCGTCGATCTATGCGGACTCGACGTCACGAAGCTGCCCGAGAAGTCGACGCGCTTCGAACTGGAGATCGTGCTGAAGCACGCGTACCCGTCCGATCAGCGTTTTAGCGCGGAAAACGTGCGGCTTTTCTGCACGCCGGTGATCAACCTGTTCGAGCTCGATGCCGAGCCGATCGAGATCGATCATCACGAAACCGAATACCGCGTGTTGCCGGCCGGCCATCAGGGCGAGCATGTCGAGACCTACTCGGTCGATGCGATCGAGGCGTTCGATCACGACACCGCCGAGCGCTACGAGTACGTGCCGTTCGCGACGTTCCGGCATCGCGGCGGCATGCTGCGCCACGAGGCGCCCGAGCGTTACTTCCATGCGCGCGTGCGGCCCGGCGTCGCGGGTCTGCACGAGACGTGGGTCGTGCTCGGCGGTCACGCGTGGGAAACGATGGACACGCTGCCCGAAGAAAGCCTGTCGCTGCGCGTCACGGGCACGAACGGCATGCTGCCGCGCAAGGGCTTGCGCGAAGCGAGCATCGCCGAGCTGGCGACGAGCACGCCGAACATCGTCGGCGTGAAGAACCTCGTCGCGCCGACGCTGCCGCTCTATCCTCCGACCGGCGATCGCTTCCAGTGGCGCGTGCTGTCGCATCTCGCGCCGAACTTCCTGTCGATGATGAACGCGGAAGTGCTGCGCGGCGCGCTCGCGCTATACGACTGGACCAACGACGAACTGAACCGCCGGCGCCTCGCGGGCATTCTGTGGGTGTCGCAGGAGTTGCTCGAGGAGGTGTCGGGCGGTTCGGTCGAGCGTGGCGTGCACATCGAAGTGACGCTCGATTCGCACGCGTTCGCGGGCGAGGGTGACGTGATGCTGTTCGGCGAGTTGCTGCAACGCTTTTTCGCGCTATACGCGGAGATCAATCTGTTCACGAAGCTGTCGATCGTGAGCCTGCCGTCGCAGACTCGCACAGTCTGGCCGCGCAGCAAGGCACAGCGGGCACCGCTATGAGCGCATACGCGAACGATCTTCAAGCGCGCAACCAACCGCCGGATCTCGAACCGCTTGTCGCGGCGCTGCTCGCGCGCGCGCCGCGAATGAACTTCATGCAGTTGTGCCGACTACTCGAAGTACGGGTGCCTGAGCATCCGGGCTTCGGCACCCGCGATACACCGGAGCATGAACCGGTGCGCTTCCGGCCGCGTGCGCGCACCGGCTTTCCGGCGGGCGAGATCGCCGCGGTCGAATTCGACGATGATCCGGATTCCCTGGCAAGTGCCAGGGCGCCGACCGTGCGCACCACGTTCATGGGCCTGTACGGCGTCGACGCGGCGATGCCGTCGCACATGATCGATGACATCGTACTGCGCGAGGAAGGACACGAAGTCGTCGAGGCCTTCCTCGATCAGTTCAATCATCGTTTCGTCACGCTGCTGTATCGCGCGTGGAAGAAGTACCGCTATGCCGAGAGTTTTCGCGCAGGCGGCAGCGACGCGCATTCGCGCAATCTGTTGTGTCTCGCCGGCTTCGGCTGGGGCGAC
>DATAQT010000116.1:0-21787 GCA_036264535.1 Paraburkholderia sp.
GCTCCGTACCAACTGAGTGCAGCCTGAGCCGCGCCGCATCCCCTTCTTCAGACTTCAACCTTCAGAAAATCACGCTTATGTCGCAACAACTTCAGAGCATCATCGATACCGCCTGGGACAACCGCGCCGATCTGTCGCCGAAAGCCGCGCCGGCCGAAGTGCGCGAAGCCGTCGCCCACGCGATCGGGCAACTCGATAAAGGCGCGCTGCGCGTCGCCGAAAAGAAGGACGGCGACTGGGTCGTCAACCAGTGGCTGAAGAAGGCCGTGCTGCTGTCGTTCCGCCTCGAAGACAATGCGCCGATGCCGGCTGGCGGCTACAGCCAGTTCTACGACAAGGTGCCGTCGAAGTTCGCGAACTACACCGCTGAAGACTTCGCGGCCGGCGGCTTCCGCGTGGTGCCGCCCGCCATCGCGCGCCGCGGTTCGTTCATCGCGAAGAACGTCGTGCTGATGCCGTCGTACACCAACATCGGCGCGTACGTCGATGAAGGCACGATGGTCGACACGTGGGCCACCGTCGGCTCGTGCGCACAGATCGGCAAGAACGTGCACCTGTCGGGCGGCGTCGGCATCGGCGGCGTGCTGGAGCCGCTGCAGGCCAACCCGGTCATCATCGAAGACAACTGCTTCATCGGCGCGCGCTCGGAAGTCGTCGAAGGCGTGATCGTCGAGGAAAACTCGGTGATTTCGATGGGCGTGTACCTCGGCCAGAGCACGAAGATTTACGACCGCGAAACGGGCGAAGTCACGTACGGCCGCATTCCGGCGGGTTCGGTCGTGGTGGCGGGCAACCTGCCGTC
This sequence comes from Paraburkholderia sp., assembly GCA_036264535.1. Classification (GTDB taxonomy): domain Bacteria; phylum Pseudomonadota; class Gammaproteobacteria; order Burkholderiales; family Burkholderiaceae; genus Paraburkholderia. The sequence goes on from DATAQT010000116.1 coordinate 803, forward strand.
GAAGGACGGCACGCACAGCCTGTACTGCGCGGTCATCGTCAAGAAGGTCGACGCGAAGACCCGCGCGAAGGTTGGCCTGAACGAGCTGCTGCGAGGCGACTGATGGCGCGCGGCAGCAAAACCGTCGTCTACGGCATTCCGAACTGCGACACTGTGAAGAAGGCGCGTGTGTGGCTCGAAGAGCACGGCGTCGAGTTCGAGTTTCACGACTTCAAGAAAGCCGGCGTGACCGAGCCGCTCGTGCAGGACTGGCTCAAGGACGTCAAGCTCGACGTGCTGCTGAACCGTCGCGGCACCACGTGGCGCGCTCTGTCCGACGACATGAAGGCGGCCGCGGAAACGCAGCCGGGCGCGATCGCGCTGATGATCCACAAGCCGTCGGTCATCAAGCGGCCGGTGCTGGTCGTGAACGGACGCGTGAAGTCGCTCGGTTTTTCCGCGGACGAGTACGCGGCGCTGTTCGCCTGAGCACAAGGTAGTCGAACGCGCGGCCTCGCGCCGCGCCGTTCAAAAGGTCGTTGCCGGCTGCGGTGCCTCACCGCGAGCCGGCATTTTTTCATTTCAAAGTGGCTTGTACTGAATCCATGTCCGGCACCCTCGCCCTTACCGAACAACTGATCGCGCGCGCGTCCGTCACGCCCGACGACCAGCATTGCCAGCGTCTCCTGATCGACCGCCTCGCGGCGCTCGGCTTCGAGCACGAGACGATCGAATCCAACGGCGTGACCAACCTGTGGGCCGTGAAGCGCGGCATCGACGGCAGGCACGGCAAGCTGCTCGCGTTCGCCGGCCACACCGATGTGGTCCCGACCGGCCCGCTCGAACAGTGGCACTCGGCGCCGTTCGAACCGACCCAGCGCGACGGCAAGCTGTACGGCCGCGGCGCGGCGGACATGAAGGCGTCGATCGCCGGCTTCGTCGTGGCGAGCGAGGAGTTCGTCGCCGCGCACCCCGAGCATCGCGGCTCGATCGCGTTCCTCATCACGAGCGACGAGGAAGGCCCCGCCACCGATGGCACCGTCAAGGTCGTCGAAGCGTTGCAGCAGCGCGGCGAGCGCATGGACTACTGCATCGTCGGCGAGCCGACGTCGAGCGAGCGCTTCGGCGACATGGTCAAGAACGGCCGGCGCGGTTCGATGTCGGGCAAGCTGATCGTCAAGGGCGTGCAAGGCCATATCGCGTATCCGCATCTCGCGAAGAACCCGGTGCACCTGCTCGCGCCCGCGCTTGCCGAACTGGTTGCCGAGCGTTGGGACGAAGGCAACGAATATTTCCCGCCGACCACATGGCAGGTGTCCAACATTCATAGCGGGGCGGGCGCGACCAACGTGATCCCCGGTCATGCGGACGTGATGTTCAACTTCCGCTTCTCGACGGCGAGCACGGTGGAAGGTCTGCAGGCACGCGTGCATGCCATCCTCGACAAGCACGGCCTCGAATACGATCTGCAATGGACCGTGAGCGGTCTGCCGTTACTGACGCCGCGCGGCGATCTGTCGAGCGCGCTCGCGCGGGCGATCAAGGACGAGACCGGCGTCGACACCGAGCTGTCGACCACCGGCGGCACGTCGGACGGCCGCTTCATCGCGCGCATCTGCAGGCAGGTGATCGAGTTCGGGCCGCTGAACGCGAGCATCCACAAGATCGACGAACATGTCGAAGTCGCCCACATCGAGCCGCTCAAGAACGTGTATCGCCGCGTGCTCGAACAACTGATCGCGTAACCCGAGACCCTACGATGACGCTTCCTTTTTGCACCGTCCGCGACCTGCTGCGTTACGCAGTGTCGCGCTTCAGCGAGGCCAAACTGTCGTTCGGCCACGGCTCGGCCAATGCCTACGACGAAGCCGCCTATCTGATCCTGCACACGCTGCATCTGCCGCTCGACCTGCTCGAGCCGTTTCTCGACGCGCGCCTGACCACGGCCGAAATCGAGGCGGTGCTGAAGGTGATCGAGCGGCGCGCCGCCGATCGCCTGCCGGCCGCGTACATCACGCAGGAAGCGTGGATGCACGGCTATCGCTTCCACGTCGACGAGCGCGTGATCGTGCCGCGCTCGTTCATCGGCGAGCTGCTGCAGGACGGCCTGCAGCCGTACGTCGAGGATCCCGAGCAGGTCGGCGCGGTGCTCGAACTGTGCACGGGTTCCGGGTGCCTCGCGATTCTCGCCGCGCACGCGTTCCAGAACGCGGACGTCGACGCGGTCGATCTGTCCGCGCCCGCGCTCGAAGTCGCGACGCGCAACGTGACGGACTACCACCTCGACGACCGCATCGCGCTGTTCGAAGGCGATCTGTACGCGCCGCTCGCCGAGCGCCGCTATGACGTGATCCTCAGCAATCCGCCGTATGTCAACGCCACCTCGATGCAGGAGCTGCCGGCCGAATACAGGCACGAGCCGGAGATGGCGCTCGCGGGTGGCGCGGACGGCATGGACATCGTGCGCCGGATCATCGCCGACGCGCGCAACTGGCTGACCGAAGACGGCGTGCTGGTCGTCGAGATCGGCAACGAGCGCGAGCACGTCGAGGCGGCGTTCGGCGGTCTCGACCTCGTGTGGCTGTCGACCAGCGCCGGCGACGACAACGTGTTCCTGATCCAGGCCGGCGACTTGCCGGTCTGAGTCCGGCCTGCTGTCTGTTTGATCGCGCGGCGTGCGCGACGCCGGCTTGCGGCCGCCCGCAGTGGCTCTCGCAAGCGACGCGCACGCCGCAGACCACGGAGCGAGCCTGTGCCCGTCTCCGTTTCCTGAACCGCGGCGCTTCGCCAACTGTTCGCGAGCTTATGCCATTCGACCTGCTTCACGTCGGCCCGCTGGTTGCCCTTGCCCATATTCTCGGCATCATCGCGGCCGCTCACGCGATTCTCCATACGCGCACCTCGCAAGGCGCGATTGCGTGGGCCGTGTCGCTGGTCGCGATGCCTTATCTGACGCTCGTGCCCTACCTGTTCCTGGGCCGCAGCAAGTTCGCGGGCTACGCGGATGCGCGCCGCGTCGAAAACGAGCTGCTGCGCACGCGCGCGCATCCGCTGGTGTGGGACACCCAGGCATCGTCGGCCGGGGTGCCGACGCAGCAGCTCGGTTCGCGGCTCGTGCAGTCGCTGACGCGCCTCGGCGGCATGCCGTTCCTGCCCGGCAATACCGTGCGTACGCTGATCAACGGCACGGCGACGTTCGAGGCGATCTTCGACGCGATCGAGAACGCGCGCCGCTATGTGATCGTGCAGTTTTTCATCGTGCGCGACGACGCGCTCGGCGAGATGCTGAAGGACGCGCTGATCGCAAAAGCGCAACAGGGCGTGCGCGTCTACTTCCTGTATGACAGCATCGGCAGCTTCGATCTGCCGCACCGCTACGTCGCGGCGCTGCGCGCGGCCGGCATCGAGACGCATCCGTTCGCGACCAACCGCCGCTTCGTCAACCGTTTGCAGCTGAACTTTCGCAATCACCGCAAGATCGTGTCGGTCGACGGCGAGCGCGCGTTTGTCGGCGGGCATAACGTCGGCGTCGAATATCTGGGTGCGAAGCCGCCGCTGTCGCCGTGGCGTGACACGCACATCGAAGTGCGCGGCCCGGCGGTCGCGAGCATCCAGTTCGTCTTTATCGAGGACTGGTACTGGGCCACCCAGCAGTTGCCGGACTTCGACATGCCGGCCGCTGATTCAGCCGACCCGTCCGGCGACCAGCCCGGCAACCACAGCGCCAACGAGCGCGCCGCCAACAACATGCACTGCCTCGTGCTGCCGAGCGGCCCGGCCGACAAGCAGGAGACCTGCTCGCTGTTTTTCGTCGAAGCGATCAACGCGGCCCGCGAACGCATCTGGATCACGACGCCCTACCTCGTGCCCGACGAAGCCGTGTTCGCCGCGCTGCGGCTCGCGGCGTTGCGCGGCGTCGACGTGCGCATCCTGATTCCGAGCCGGCGCGATCACCGGGTGGTGTTCGCGGCCTCGAAGCTGTATGCGTACGACTCGCTGCGCGCGGGCATCCGCATCTTCCGCTATCAGCCGGGATTCCTGCATCAGAAGGTCGTGCTGATCGATAGCAGCGCCGCCGCGATCGGCAGCGCCAATCTCGACAACCGCTCGTTTCGCCTGAACTTCGAGATCATGGTGCTGACCGTCGACCGCGGCTTCGCGCTCGAAGTCGAAACGATGCTGCTCGACGACTTTGCCGAATCGCGCGAAATCGACCGCGACGAGTATCGCAATTCGCACGCGCTGCGACGCATGCTGATGCACGTCGCGCGGCTCTTTTCGCCGATCCTGTAAGCGTGCGCCTCGCTTACAGCAGTGCTTCGATATCGCCGGTGATGGTCTCGGGCTTGGTGAGCGGCGCATAGCGCTTGACCACGTTGCCGTCGCGGCCGATCAGAAACTTCGTGAAATTCCACTTGATCGCCTCGAGACCGAGCAATCCCGGCGCCTCGATGGTCAGATAGCGGAACAGCGGGTGCGCGTTCGGGCCGTTCACGTCGATCTTGTCGAACATCGGAAACGTCACGCCGAAGTTCTTTTCGCAGAAGCTGCCGATCTGCGCCGCGTCGCCCGGCTCCTGCTTGCCGAACTGGTTGCACGGAAAACCGAGCACCGCGAGCCCGCGCGCCGCGTAAGTGTCATACAGCTTCTGCAAGCCCGCGTATTGCGGCGTGAACCCGCATTCGCTCGCGGTATTGACGATCAGCAGAACCTTGCCTTGGTACTGCGCGAGGCTCGCTTCCTCGCCGCCGAGTGTGCGTGCCGAAAACGAATAAATCGATATCATGTGCCCTCCCGTGAAAGCCGTCAGTCTATGCCAAAAGCGCCGCCGATACAGTCGGCCGGATGGCCGATGGCGGCTGCGCGCGAAGTGACAATCGGGTAATCGGCGCCGCGCGCCCGACAACGCGCCGGGCAGTCTAAAATAGCGGTTTTCTCCAGCCGGCCACGTCGTGATCCGCTTCAATCAGTTCAGCCTCGCGCGCGGCACCAAGCCGCTTTTCGACAACACCACCTTCACCCTGAACCCCGGTGAAAAAGCCGGCCTCATCGGGGCGAACGGTGCGGGCAAGTCGACGCTGTTCGCCGTGCTGCTCGGCGAGCTGCATGCCGATGGCGGCGATTTCTCGATCCCGCCGACCTGGCGCATCGCGCACGTCGCGCAGGAAACGCCCGCCGTCGACAAAACCGCGCTCGCCTACACGCTCGACGGCGACGCCGCGCTGCGCGACATCGAAGCGCGCATTGCCGCGGCCTCAGCCGCGCACGACGGCGCGGCCGAAGCCGAAGCGCACGCGGCATTCGCGGACGCTGACGGCTACACCGCGCCGGCGCGCGCCGAAGCGCTGCTGCTCGGCCTCGGCTTCACGCTCGACCAGACCCGCGAGCCGGTCAGCAGCTTCTCGGGCGGCTGGCGCATGCGGCTCAATCTCGCGCAGGCGCTGATGTGCCGCTCCGACCTGCTGCTGCTCGACGAACCGACCAACCACCTCGACCTCGACGCGATCGTCTGGCTCGAAGACTGGCTCAATCGCTATGCGGGCACGCTGATCGTGATCTCCCACGACCGCGAGTTTCTCGATTCCGTCTGCAACGTGACGCTGCATCTGGAACAGCAGCAGATCAGGCGCTACGGCGGCAACTACTCGCAATTCGAAGTGCTGCGCGCGCAGCAGATTGCGCTGCAACAGAGCTCGTACGAAAAGCAGCAGCGCACGGTCGCGCATCTGCAGAGCTACATCAACCGCTTCAAGGCCCAGGCCACCAAGGCGCGCCAGGCGCAAAGCCGCGTGAAGGCGCTCGAGAAGATGGAGCTGATCGCGCCCGCGCACGTCGCGTCGCCGTTCACGTTCGAGTTCCGCACGCCCGATTCCGCGCCGAATCCGATGATGGTGATGGAAGACGTGCGTTGCGGCTACCACGCCGAAGACGGCAGCGAGATTCCGATCGTCGAGCGCGTGAAGCTGTCGATCCAGAACGGCCAGCGCATCGGCCTGCTCGGCGCGAACGGCCAGGGCAAGTCGACGCTCATCAAGACGCTCGCGAGCACACTCGAACCGCTGAGCGGCCACGTGCGCGAAGGCAAGGGTCTGCGCATCGGCTACTTCGCGCAGCATCAGCTCGAAACACTGCGCGCGGACGACACGCCGTTGCAGCACCTCGCGCGCCTCGCGCCCGACACGCGCGAGCAGGAGCTGCGTGACTTCCTCGGCAGCTTCAACTTTTCCGGCGACATGGCGACCTCGAAGATCGCGCCGTTCTCGGGCGGCGAGAAGGCACGCCTCGCGCTCGCGCTGGTCATCTGGCAGAAGCCGAACCTGCTGCTGCTCGACGAGCCGACCAACCACCTCGACCTCGAAACGCGCCACGCGCTGACGATGGCGCTCGCGCAATTCGAAGGCACGCTGATTCTGGTGTCGCACGACCGCCACCTGCTGCGCGCGACGACCGATCAGTTCATGCTGGTCGCGAAACATCGCCTGCAGGAATTCGACGGCGATCTCGACGACTATCGCGACTGGCTGCTGCAGCATGCGGCCGAGCAGCGCGCGGCGCTGAAGGCGAATGCTTCCGGTGCGGCAGACGCGGCGTCCAACGGCGCGGCAAGCGGCGACGCCAACGTCAATCGCAAGGAGCAGCGTCGCGTCGAAGCAGAGACGCGACAGAAGCTCGCGCATCTGAAGAAGCCGCTGCAAAGCCGCATCGCGAAGATCGAAAAGGAAATGGACGCCCTCAACGCGGAGAAAGCGACGCTGGATGCCTTCGTCGTCGATCCCGCGAGTTACGAGCCGGGGCAGAAAAGCAAGCTGACGGAGGCGATCCGCCGTCAGGCAGACGTGAACGCCCGCCTCGACACGCTCGAAGCCGAATGGCTGGAGACGCACGAGGAACTCGAACAGATCGGCTAGCGGCACGCAACGGCCGGGCCGCACCGGCATCCACGGGAGCTTGGCTTTGTCATTCGCGAACTCATCGTCGGGGTCATCGGCCCCCGACTCCTCAGTCGCATCGGCAACGGACGTGCCGCCACCTTTGCAAGGGCTGCGCGTGCTCGACCTCACGCGCCTGCTGCCGGGTCCGGTGGCCGCGCTGCGCCTCGCCGAGCTCGGCGCCGATGTGCTGAAGATCGAAGCGCCCGGCGCGGGCGACCCGACCCGCACGATGATGCAGTCCTCGAGCGATCGCGTCGCGGGCCGGCCCGGCGCGTTCTACCGCATGGTCAATCGCGGCAAGCGCGAGACGCGTCTCGACCTCAAATCCGAAGCGGGACGCAACGTGTTGCGCGCGCTCGCGGCGGAAGCGGACGTGCTGATCGAGAGCTTCCGGCCCGGCGTGATGGAGCGGCTCGGCCTCGGTTACGCGACGCTCTGCGCAGCCAATCCGCGGCTCGTCTATTGCGCGATCAGCGGATACGGCGCGAGTGGTCCGTTCGCGGATCGTGCCGGGCACGATCTGAACTACATCGGCTATGCGGGCGTGCTCGATCAACTGGCGAGCCGCGACGGTGCGCCAATCCTGCCGAACTTCCAGATCGCCGATCTGCTCGGCGGCGCATTGAGCGCGGTCACGCAGATTCTCGCCGCACTGTGGCATGTCGCGCGTGGGGGCGCCGGCCGCTTCGTCGATGTTTCGATGACGCACACGAGCTATGCGCACAACTTCGTCGCGCAGGTCTCGCTGCTCAACGAAGGGGCAGCGCCCGCCGCGGGCAGCGGTTTGCTCAACGGTGGCGTGCCCTGCTACAACCTGTACCGCACGAGCGATGAACGCTGGCTCGCGGTCGGCGCGCTCGAACTGAAATTCTGGGAAGCGCTGTGCATGGCGCTCGATCGGCCAGAATGGGCCACGCGGCACTGGAGCCTGGGTCAGGCGATCGGTGGCCCCGATGCCTTGGCGCTGATTCAGGAGTTCGCCGATGTGATCGCGACGCGTACGCTCGGCGAATGGGTGGAGTTGCTGGAATCGGTCGACTGCTGCGTGTCGCCTGTGCTTACGCCCGCTGAAGCGGCGCAGCATCCGCTGTTCAATCCGCACGCGTATGCGGCGGTGGCCGCGAGCGCCGCCGCGGCAGACGTTGGCAGCGACAGCGAAGGGGCCTGATGCGCGCGGCGCAGCCGCGCCATCAACAAACCACCGCTCTCAACGCCGCAACGCCGTCTGCCTCGGCAGCGTTTGACGTGGTGACTTTTCGTCGTCGTACAGCAGGTGTTTGCGGCCTTCCACATGGCGGCTGATCGTGGCGCGCACTTCGGCGGCCGTCACGTCTTCGGCCACCACCCGCCGCGAAATCTGCCCGGCTGTGTCGATCCACTCGACGATCCGGCAAGCGCCGCCCCAAGGCTGGTGAATCGGTGCGGAGACCCGGCAGCCGCGCACCTGGAGGTGACGCTCGACTGCGATTTCATGTGACTGTTTCAAGGCGCGATCCTTTTTCGGGCATCAGAAGGGATGCATATCGTTAAAGCTTAGGAAAAAGGTATGGCGGCCAGGTTACAGCCAATATGGAGATATTTACCGGTCATTACGGGACGGCAAGCGTACAAACTACTGGCGAGCCGTCCCGGAGTCCCGGCTAGTCGAGCGCGCGGACGCGGTCGATGGCCTGTTCGATGCGTTCGACCGCAACGACCTGTAAGCCTTCGATCGGTTGTTTCGGCGCATTGGCCTTCGGAATCACCGCGACCGAGAAGCCGAGCTTGGCCGCTTCCTTGAGCCGCTCCTGGCCCCGCGGCGACGGCCGGATCTCGCCGGCAAGGCCGACTTCGCCGAACACGACGAGTCCCTTCGGCAACGGCTTGTTGCGCATCGACGAATGGATCGCGAGCAGCACCGAGAGGTCGGCGGCGGGCTCGGAGATCTTCACGCCGCCGACCGCGTTCAGGAACACGTCCTGATCGAAACAGGCGATACCCGCATGCCGATGCAGCACCGCGAGCAGCATCGCGAGCCGGTTCTGTTCGAGGCCGACCGCAAGGCGTCGCGGATTCGGCGCGTTGGCCGCGTCGACGAGCGCCTGCACCTCGACGAGCAGCGGCCGCGTGCCCTCCTGCGTGACGAGGACGCACGAGCCCGGCACCGACTGTTCGTGTTGCGACAAAAACAGCGCCGACGGATTCGCGACGCCGCGCAGGCCGCGCTCGGTCATTGCGAATACGCCGAGCTCGTTGACGGCGCCGAAGCGGTTCTTGATCGCCCTCACGAGACGGTATGAAGAGTGCGTATCGCCCTCGAAATACAGCACCGTATCGACGATATGTTCGAGCACGCGCGGGCCCGCGAGCGCACCCTCCTTCGTCACGTGACCGACCAGGATGATCGTCGGGCCCGAGTGCTTTGCAATGCGCGTGAGTTGCGCCGCGCACTCGCGCACCTGCGCGACCGAGCCCGGTGCGGATGTCAAAGCATCCGAATAGACGGTCTGGATCGAATCGATCACGGCAACGTCCGGGCGTTGCTCGGCGATCGTCGCCTGAATTTTTTCGAGCTGGATTTCCGCGAGCAGTTGCAGCTCGCTCGCCTTCGAACCGGGTTCGAGCAGCGCCAGTCGTTGCGCGCGCAACGCGATCTGCGCACCCGATTCCTCGCCACTGATATAAAGCGCGCGTTTTTCCGCCGCGATTTCTGCGAGCGATTGCAGCAGCAGCGTCGATTTACCGATGCCCGGATCGCCGCCGATCAGCACCACGCCGCCCGGCACGAGGCCACCGCCGAGCACGCGGTCGAACTCGCTAACGCCAGTGGAAAAGCGCGGCACGTCCGACGCGTCGATGTCGGCGAGGCGCCGCACCGGCGTGCTCTTTGCAAGCGACTGGAAACGGTGCGTGGACGGCCCTTCCGCGACCGATTCGACGAGCGTGTTCCAGGCCTGGCAGGACGGGCATTGACCGGACCACTTCGGCGACTGGCCGCCACATTCCCCGCAGATGTACAACGTCTTAGGTTTCGCCACGCGTTACTCCGCGCGAACCGGCACACGCGGCGCGACCGCGCACATCAGCTCGTAGCCGATCGTGCCGCAGACCTGCGCGACGTCGTCGATGGGCAGCGCGGCGCCCCACAGTTCCACGCGCGAGCCGACGTTGGCGGTCGGCACCGGCGTGAGATCCACGGTCAGCATATCCATCGACACACGTCCGACGATCCGCGTGCGCACGCCATCGACGATCACGGGTGTGCCTTCCGGCGCGACGCGCGGATAACCGTCCGCGTAACCGCACGCGACCACGCCGATGCGCATCGGCGCGCGCGCGGTGAACGTCGAACCGTAGCCGACCGAGCTGCCTTCACTGAGCGTTTGCACGGCGATCAGTTCCGACGCGAGCGTCATCGCGGGCTGCAGACCCGTGCCGTCGATCGCGGCCGTCACACCCGACGGCGACGCGCCATACAGCATGATGCCTGGACGCACCCAGTCGAAATGCGCTTCCGGATGCCACAGCGTCGCGGCCGAATTCGAGAGACTGCGCGCGCCGGCGATGCCCTGCGCGCCGCGCTCGAACGCTTGCATCTGATGCGCGATGCCGCGTTCGCCATCGGCATCGGAAAAATGCGTCATCAACGTGATCTGGCCGACGCCCTGACAGGCGCGCGCACGCTCCCACGCGGCGCGGAATTTTTCGACCGTGTAGCCGAGCCGGTTCATGCCGGTGTTCATCTTCAACTGGATGTTGACCGGCTTCGACAGACGCGCCATTTCGAGCATGCGCAACTGCTCGTCCGAATGCAGGGCCGTGGTCAAACTGTAGCGGTCGATCACATCGATATCGGTCGGGCGAAAAAAGCCTTCCAACAGAAGAATCGGGCCGGCCCAGCCCAATTCACGCAACTTCACCGCTTCTTCGAGGTCCAGCAATCCAAAGCCGTCGGTCGCGCGCAAACCGGGAAACGCGCGCGCGAGGCCATGCCCGTATGCATTGGCCTTGACGACGGCCCAGATTTTGGATCTCGGCGCAAAGCGCCGCGCTACAGCGAGGTTATTGGCAAGAGCGTTGGTATGAATCGTGGCGGAAAGGGGGCGCGGCATGGGATTTTTTCGTAAAGACACTGGCGAATCAGCGGCTTACAGGGCGTTTTCAGCGCTCGGCGGCCCGCTGGGCGGTGCGATCAAGGATTCTGCTAGTCCGAATCCAGCTATTTTCATGATATAAAGCCGTGCGCACAACCCATTTCGATCGGCATAAGCCCGGACGTACTGCAAACGGCCGGGGCGGACAGACCGCAGCGAGGACAGCATCGCATCAGATGAAAAAAGGTTTTTACACCATCATGGCCGCGCAGTTTTTTTCGTCGCTGGCCGACAATGCGCTTCTGATCGCTGCTATCGCACTGCTGAAAGATCTTCACGCTCCGAACTGGATGACGCCGCTGCTCAAGCTGTTTTTTGTGCTGTCGTACGTCGTTCTTGCCGCCTTCGTCGGCGCCTTCGCCGACTCGCGTCCGAAGGGACGCGTGATGTTCATCACCAACACGATCAAGGTCGTCGGCTGCGTGACGATGCTGGCCGGCGCGCATCCGCTGATTGCGTACGGTATCGTCGGCTTCGGCGCGGCGGCCTACTCGCCCGCCAAATACGGCATTCTCACCGAACTGTTGCCGCCTGACCGGCTCGTTGCCGCGAACGGCTGGATCGAAGGCACAACCGTCGGCTCGATCATTCTCGGCACCGTGCTCGGCGGTGCGCTGATCAGCCCGCATATCGCCGCGCCGATTCTCAGATGGCATGTCCCCACCGTGAACACGCCCGCGGAAGCCGCGATGCTCGTGATCATGGCAATCTACGTGATCGCCGCGCTGTTCAATCTGCGCATTCCCGACACCGGCGCGCGCTATCCGCGACAGGAGCACGGGCCGATCCGCCTGATCACCGATTTCGCCGACTGCTTCCTCGTGCTGTGGCGCGACAAGCTCGGGCAGATTTCGCTTGCCGTGACGACGCTCTTCTGGGGCGCAGGAGCGACGCTGCAATTCATCGTGCTGAAGTGGGCCGAGGTATCGCTGAACATGTCGCTCTCAGAGGCGGCGATCCTGCAGGCGGTGGTGGCGGTCGGTGTCGCGGGCGGCGCGATTTTCGCGGCCTCGCGCGTGCCGCTGAAGAAGTCGCTGTCGGTATTGCCGGTCGGCATCATGATGGGTATCTCCGTGATGCTGATGGCGTTCTACACGCGCGATCTGTTTCCCCCGCACTGGGGCATTTATATCGGCCGCATGCACGTGTCGGGCTATCTGATCTTCGCGTATATCTTCCTGATGTTCGTCGGCGGCCTGTCGGGTTTTTTCGTCGTGCCGATGAACGCGCTGCTGCAGCATCGGGGACACGTGCTGCTGTCGGCGGGCCATTCGATCGCCGTGCAGAACTTCAACGAGAACCTGTCCGTGCTCGTGATGCTGTGCCTGTACGCGGTGCTCGTATGGCTCGACGTGCCGGTCACCTTGGTGATCGTGCTGTTCGGCACCTTCGTCTGCCTGATGATGTGGCTAGTGATGCGGCGCCATCAGGCGAACCAGCGCGCGTTCGACTCGGTCGCACTGATCGGCGAAGCCAAGCACTGATCAGCTACACCAGGCCGGCCGCGATGCACCCGGGCGCGCCCTTCTTCTTCCTCGCCTGACCATGACTCAACCGATTCCCAATGTGCTGACGATCGCCGGATCCGATTCCGGCGGCGGCGCCGGCATCCAGGCCGATCTGAAGGCCTTCTCCGCGCTCGGCGCCTATGGCGCGAGCGTGATCACCGCGCTGACCGCGCAGAACACGCGCGGCGTCACCGCGATTCACGCACCGGACCCCGGCTTCATCACCGCGCAACTCGACGCGGTATTCGACGACATCCGCATCGACGCGGTGAAGATCGGCATGCTCGCGAATGCGCCGATCGCACGCGCGGTCGCCGATGCGCTGCGCCGTCATCGGCCGAAGCACATCGTGCTCGACACGGTGATGCTCTCGAAGAGCAATCACGCGCTCTTGCTGCCCGATGCGGTCGCGGTGGTGCGCGACGAACTGCTGCCGCTCGCCGATCTGCTCACGCCGAACCTGCCGGAAGCGGCCGCGTTGCTCGGCACGCAGGCCGCCACCGACGAAGCCGGCATGGTCGAGCAAGGCGAAGCGCTGCGTGCGCTCGGTGCGCGCGCGGTGCTGATGAAGGGCGGCCATCTGAGCGCGACCGATAGCCCCGACTGGCTCGTGCAGGACAGCGGCACGCTGCGTCTTGGCGGTCCACGCGTGCCGGTGAAGAACACGCATGGAACGGGCTGCACGCTGTCGTCGGCGATTGCGGCGTTGATCCCGCAGCGCGACGATCTCGCTAGCGCCGTGGCCGATGCGAAGCTTTATCTGACCGGCGCGTTGCAGGCGAGCGAGCGGCTCGACGTCGGTCACGGCGTGGGGCCGGTGCATCACTTTCATCAATGGTGGTGAGTGGCGTCGCGGTTCGTTTCGCCGCCATTTTCAAGCGTCCTTATTGCCTGGCGTAACGCTGCGCGTGCCCGGGCCAGTCGTCGGGCACGATAAAGCCACGAGAGCGTTCAAGCAGATGGCCCGCGTTGTCGTCGATGAATGCGGCGACCATGGTCGGGCCGTGTTGAAGTGAGGTCTGCGCGGCGAGCGCGTTTGCGTCGAGGTAGCACACCTCGTCCGTGCCGGCTTGCGATTGATATCGCGGCGCGAGCCATTCGAGCCGTGGCAGCGCCCGCCACCTGTTCGCATGTGCGGCCGCGAAAGCCAGCCACTCGCGACGCGTGACCCACCAGCCGCGACCATGCGCTGGATCGAGTTCGACCGGATCGGCAGGCGCCTCGCCACGCCGGCAAAACAGCCAGCCTTTGACGAACATCTGCGGCGTCCACGCGCCCGCATAGCCCGTCGATGCAAATTCCTCGCGCGCGCTCAGCGGCAACTGATGATGGAGCAGATGCGCGAGCTTCAGGTCGAAGCGGTCCTTCAGATTGGGGCCGACGTAATCGGCGAGGCGCGTCGCCTCTGCCCCATGCGGGTCGCCCGCATGCAGATAGCACTTCACCGCCAGTTCCCAATGCAGTCGCATACCCCGCCGCGTCTGCACGAGAAAATCGCATTCGCCGAGCGTAAGGCCCGCGTGCCGTAGCGGCACACCGGCTGCGATCAGTTGGGTCGCCGGTCCATGTCGCAGGAAGAAGCCGAGCAGGCGTTCGGCGTAGCGGCCAAGACGCGTGATGCGTGTTGCCGCGAGATACTCATGCAGCGGTTCAGGGGCGGCGTCGAGCGCACGCAGCCACGCGAGCGTGGCCTGCAATTCCTGCGGTGTGTCGAAGGGATCGGCGAGCGCGCCTGTCGGAGGCTGGGGGCGCAACAGATCGGGACTCAGCAGCAGCCACGCGAGGTCGCGCACTGCGGGCTCGCGCAACGACTCGAGAGAAGCATCGCTACGCCAACCCAGCAACGCATCGAGCAGCGTCGCGCGGCTGACGGATGCGGCGGGCATGCGCGCCGCCGGCCCCTCGGGCATCGTCACTTTGATTCGTTCGACGGCGCACCGCCGGCAGCGAGCCACGTCGCGCGTGCGAGGCACAGGTCCGCCCACGCCTTGGCCTTGTCGGGCAAGCTGCGCAGCAGATACGCCGGGTGATACGTGACGATCACCGGTACGCCCTCGTACGTATGCACGCGGCCGCGCAGCGACGAAATGCTCGCCTCGGTCTTCAACAGGCTCTGCGCGGCGAAACGTCCGAGCGCGACAATCACCTTCGGCTTCACGAGCGACACCTGGCGCTGCAGGTACGGTTCGCAACGCGCGACTTCGTCCGGTTCCGGATTGCGGTTGCCAGGTGGCCGGCACTTGATCACGTTCGCGATATACACATTGGTGCCGCGCGCAAGCGCGAGCGAACGCAGCATGTTGTCGAGCAGCTTGCCGGCCTGGCCGACGAACGGCTCGCCCTGACGGTCCTCGTTCTCGCCGGGCGCTTCGCCGATCAGCATCCAGTCGGCCTCGCGATCGCCGACGCCGAACACCGTGTTCGTGCGCTTCTCGCACAGCCGGCACGCCTCGCATCCGGCGACACGTTGGGCGAGCGCGTCCCAGTCGAGCGTCTGGATGGCGGGGAGCGCGGGTGCTTCGCGGCGCGCTTCGGCCGGTGCGGGTGCGGACGCTGCGGGATCGTCGAACCACGCGAAATCGTCGTCGGGTGGGGCGTCGAATGTGGGTGGCGCTGAAAGGTCTGGTTGCGGCTGCGGCTGTGAGGTTTCGCGTCGCGCCACGGGTTCGTCGAAGCTGGGCGCCGATTCGCGCTGCGCTTGCGGCGGCGGCATGCCGGCGGATGCGCGCATCGGTTCGCGCGCGGTCTGCGGCAGCGTCTGCGCGCGAGGCTCGTCGTTCGCGTCGTCCGGCGCGGATTGCAACGGCTCGTCCGCTTGCGCCGCAATTACGTCACCCTGCCCCTGCCGTGCCGCCATCCCGCGACGCACCCACAACGGCGCGAGTCCGAATTCTTCGAGCACCGATTCATGCAGCGCCATCTGCGCCCTCCGTAACAAACGACAGACGCATCACGATCGCGTCCTCCCGGCCGCGATGACGCGCCGGATAATAATTTTTGCGCCGCCCGATCGACGCGAAGCCGAAGCGCTCGTACAGTCGGATCGCCCGGTGATTCGACGGCCGTACTTCGAGCAGCAGCCCTTCGAGCTTTTCCGCGCGCGTGATGCGCACCGCCTCGCGCAGCAGCGCGAGGCCCGCGCCACCACCTTGCGCGTCCGGCGTGACGCACAGATTCAGCAGGTGCATTTCATCGACGACCGGCATCAGCACGCAATAGCCGATCAAAGTCCCCGTCACGTGCCGCAGGCAGATGCCGAAATAGCCGTTACGCAGCGAGTCGCCGAAATTGCCGCGGCTCCAGGGAAACTCATACGCGAGCTTCTCGATCGCGGCGACTTCGTCCAGGTCGCTTTCGGTCATCGGCGACATGTAGCGGTCCGTGAGCAGCACGCCACTCATCGACGCGCCTCGTCGGGGGATGGTTGGCCGGACGCGCCGTCGGCCGCGCGCTGCGCGGACTGCTCCGCGGCATGAGCCGCCTTGGCTGATTTCGCCGCTTTGTCGGCCATGCGCTCGGCGGTTGTCTGCGCGACCTTGTCGCGCACGTACTCGGGCGCGGCCTGATCAGGCGGCACCGTGCGACCTGCATGAAACGCGCGCAGCGCCGCATACGCCAGCGGCAGCGCATGCGGCAGCGCTTCGCTATCGACGCTGCGCGCCGCCGCAACAGCCGGCAAGCGTTCGCCGAACGCGGCGGCCGCGTTGCCGGCGAGTGTGAACGGCACGTCGGGCAGCACGAGTCGATCGGGCGCATCGAGCGACGCGCTCTGCACGGTGCGCCATTCCCGTTGCGCCTCGTCCCACGCGTAGTCGGCCCAGTAGATTTCGTCCATGCGCGCGTCGAGCGCGGCGAGCACGCGCGTCGTCGACGGATCACGCAGACGGGCGCTCTCGGCGCACACGAGCAGCGTGCCGATCGGCACGACCGGTAGGGTCAGGCCGAACGCGAGACCTTGGGCGACGCCGGTCGCCGTGCGCAGTCCGGTGAACGAACCCGGACCGGAACCGAACGCGATCGCGTCGCAGTCCGCCAGCGCGAGGCCGGCTTCGTCGAACAGTTCGCGGATCGCCGGCAGCAGGCGTGTGCTGGAAACGGCGCCGGTCCGTTCGTGGCGGATCCAGACGCGGGGTTCGGCGGTGGGTTGACCGGCGGCATCGACGGACGCGGACACGAGCGCCGCCGAACAGAATTCGGTCGATGTATCGAGGGCAAGGAGCACGGTTTGAGTCATGGACCGTATTGTAATCGGCGCGCTGCGCGTGGATGGTGGTTTGGGGGTGGCTTGCGCGCGCGCCGCCCTGCTTTGCGTCCGCTACCGTCTGGAATAATCCCTCGGCCCTGCGGCGGCGGGCAATTGTTATGATTTTCGGCCGATCTCCTCTATCCCGCCACGCGGGCCAAACGACCATGACCGATATCAACGCCCAGTTCGCGCAAGCCCAGCAAGACGTCAAGCAACTGCCCGAGCGTCCGGGCAATCTGACGCTGCTGCGTCTCTATGCGCTCTTCAAGCAGGCGAGCGAAGGCGACGTTCACGGCGACAAACCGGGCTTCACCGACATCGTCGGCAAATACAAGTACGACGCGTGGGCGGCGCTCAAGGGCACCGCGCAGGACGCTGCGAAGCAGCAATACGTCGAGCTCGTCGAATCGCTGAAGAGCGGTGCGGCTGCCTGAGTTTCCAACACTCGATTCGTCTGCGGAAAGGGCCGTCGGACAAGGCGGCGACGCTCTCGCGGCGGTTTCGGACGAGATACGCCGAGCCGCCGTCCCTCGTCGCCCCACTCTATTCCGGCACTTTTTTCGTCAATAGTGTCCGAATGGTGGCGCAGTGCAGCAAATGCCGCTATAATGCCGCCTGCGCTTCACTGCTTTGCCCGCTTTTCTAGCGGTCCTCGCGGCGCAGCGTCTCATAGCGTTTGCTCCAATCCAGTTTAGAACCTGTCCCCTTCTGCCTAGCCCCCTACGGGCTCAAGTCCCAGGCTGGCGACTCGCCCTGTTGGCACGTCGCATCCGATACAGCTTCTAACGAAAAACTCGCCTTCATTGTCGCGGGTTGCCCCCGTTTTTCGATTTGCTCGCTGCTTTTTTGCTCGCTGAATCCGACGACTTGGGTATGCCGATTGGCGTTGACGTTTTCATCCGATGAACCACCCAGGATCGTTTTCAAGGATTCACATGACTTTGAGCAACACCCCCAGCAGCCCGTTGAACGCCATCGCCGACGAAGCACTCGGTCTTACTACCGCCGCTCCCGAGGCCGCTGCTCCCGAAGCCGCCGCGCCGGCTGACGACAAGCCTAGCTTCGCGTCGCTCGGCCTGTCCGAGGACGTAGTCTCCGCGCTGACCGCCGCCGGCTACGAGCACCCGACGCCGGTGCAGCAACGCGCCGTGCCGGCAGGTATCGCCGGCCGCGATCTGCTGGTGTCGAGCCCGACCGGCTCGGGCAAGACTGCCGCGTTCATGCTGCCAGCCATCGAGCGTTTCTCCCAGCTGCAAAAGGCACAGGGAAGCCAGCCGCGCGAACCGCGTCCGGCCGACGGTGGCCGCGGCCGCCGTCCGCAGCCGGTCGCGCGTCCGACCATGCTGGTGCTGACCCCGACCCGTGAACTCGCGATGCAGGTCACGACCGCCGCCTCGACATACGGCAAGCACTTGAAGCGCCTGCGCACCGTCAGCATTCTCGGCGGCGTCGCTTATGGCCAGCAGCTGATGCTGCTCGCGAAGAACCCCGAAATCCTCGTCGCAACGCCGGGCCGTCTGATCGACCATCTCGAGCGCGGCCGTATCGATCTGTCGCAACTGCAGATCCTCGTGCTCGACGAAGCCGACCGCATGCTCGACATGGGCTTCATCGAAGACATCGAAACCATCGTCGCCGCTACGCCGGCTACGCGCCAGACCATGCTGTTCTCGGCCACGCTCGACGGCAAGATCGGTTCGCTGACCGGCCGTCTGCTGAAGGACCCGGAGCGTATCGAGATCGTCCAGCGTCTGGAGCAACGTACGAACATCGCGCAAACCGTCCACTACGTCGACGACCGCGATCACAAGGACCGTCTGCTCGACCATCTGCTGCGCGACGATGGCCTCGATCAGGCTATCGTCTTCACGGCAACCAAGATGGACGCTGACCAGCTCGCAGGCCGTTTGGCCGACGCCGGTTTCGAATCGGCCGCGCTGCACGGCGACCTGCCGCAAGGCGCGCGTAACCGCACGATCCGCGCGCTG
This sequence comes from Paraburkholderia sp., assembly GCA_036264535.1. Classification (GTDB taxonomy): domain Bacteria; phylum Pseudomonadota; class Gammaproteobacteria; order Burkholderiales; family Burkholderiaceae; genus Paraburkholderia. The sequence continues at coordinate 19,589 of DATAQT010000116.1, forward strand.
CGCGAGCGTCGCGTGCGCGTGCTGGTCGCGACCGACGTCGCCGCTCGCGGTATCGACATCCCCGGCATCACCCACGTGTTCAACTACGACCTGCCGAAGTTCGCCGAAGACTACGTGCACCGTATTGGCCGTACCGGCCGCGCGGGCCGCTCGGGTATCGCGGTTAGCCTCGTGCATCACGCCGAACAGGGCGCGCTCAAGCGCATCGAGCGCTTCGTGCGCACGCCGCTGGCGGTCAACGTCGTCGAAGGCTTCGAGCCGCGCAAGGCGCCCCCTTCAGGCAATGGCCGTCCTGGCTTCGGCGGCCGCGGCCGTCCGGGCGGCGGCGGTAACGGGCGCCGCTTCGGCAGCGGCTCGGGCAAGCCGGGCGGCTACGGCGGCTCGCGCACCGGCACCGGCAGCGGTAACGGCAACGGCAACGGCAACAGCAACGGCAACAGCTGGGGCAACAAGTCGGCCGGCGGCTCGCGTGACGGCTACGGTTCGCGCGAAGGCTTCGGCGGCGGTTCGCGCGACGGTTACGGTTCGCGTGACGGCTATGGCGCGCGCCGCAACGACGGTCCGCGTACGGCACGTCGCGGCAGCTGATCGCGATCCAGCCTGACAGACCCGGACGGCTTCAGGCCGTCCGGCAGTCGACAAGAAAAGAAAACCGGTGCTCAGGCACCGGTTTTTTTTCGCCCATTGCCTGTCCGCCCTAAATTTCACGATGCGAAAAATTTTTTTGCGTCGTAAAAAATCATGTTGCAAGGCACAAGAAGGGGCATTGCAACAGGGAAAATATCGTTTCTTATTGTGAAACGATCGTCGCAAACTATTGATTTAATAGAAAAATAAATATTGGAAAAACGCTTTGCGGCGTCTATTGCGGCTTCATCGATTTGCCTAGACTCTTATATAAGACTTCACGAAACAGAACGCCCCTCCGGGCCCGACGCTTCGAGAAGACAGAGTCACTCATCCTCCATAACAGGCATCGAAGGAGCACATCATGACCATGACCCGCGAACAGCAAGTGCAGGAACTGAAGCAGCAATGGGAAACGGACCCGCGTTGGAAGGGTGTCAAGCGCACCTATTCGGCCGAAGACGTGGTGCGTCTGCGCGGCTCGGTGCAGGTCGAGCACACGCTCGCGAAGCGCGGCGCGGAAAAGCTGTGGGCCGCCGTGAACAACGAGCCGTTCGTCAACTCGCTCGGCGCGCTGACCGGCAACCAGGCGATGCAGCAGGTCAAGGCCGGCCTCAAGGCAATCTATCTGTCGGGCTGGCAGGTCGCGGGCGATGCGAACGTCGCCGGCGAAATGTACCCGGACCAGTCGCTGTATCCGGCCAACTCGGTGCCGCTCGTCGTCAAGCGCATCAACAACACGCTGACGCGCGCCGACCAGATCCAGTGGTCTGAAGGCAAGAATCCGGGCGACGAAGGCTACGTCGACTACTTCGCGCCGATCGTGGCTGACGCGGAAGCCGGTTTCGGCGGCGTGCTGAACGCGTTCGAACTGATGAAAGCGATGATCGAAGCGGGCGCGTCGGGCGTGCACTTCGAAGATCAGCTCGCCTCGGTCAAGAAGTGCGGCCATATGGGCGGCAAGGTGCTCGTGCCGACCCGCGAAGCCGTCGCGAAGCTGACCGCCGCGCGTCTGGCCGCCGACGTGTCGGGCGTGCCGACCGTGCTGCTCGCCCGCACCGACGCGGAAGCCGCCGACCTCGTCACCTCGGACGTCGACGACAACGACCGCCCGTTCCTGACCGGCGAGCGCACGGTGGAAGGCTTCTACCGCACGAAGCCGGGCCTCGCGCAGGCGATCTCGCGCGGCCTCGCGTACGCGCCGTACGCCGATCTGGTCTGGTGCGAAACGGGCAAGCCGGATCTCGAATACGCGAAGAAGTTCGCGGAAGCGATCCACAAGCAGTTCCCCGGCAAGATGCTGTCGTACAACTGCTCGCCGTCGTTCAACTGGAAGAAGAACCTCGACGACGCGACGATCGCGAAGTTCCAGCGCGAACTCGGCGCGATGGGCTACAAGTTCCAGTTCATCACGCTGGCCGGCTTCCACTCGCTGAACTACTCGATGTTCAACCTCGCGCACGGCTACGCCCGTTCGCAGATGAGCGCGTTCGTCGAGTTGCAGCAGGCCGAGTTCGCCGCCGCCGACAAGGGCTTCACGGCGGTGAAGCATCAGCGCGAAGTGGGCACGGG
>DATAQT010000122.1:0-3559 GCA_036264535.1 Paraburkholderia sp.
CGCTACGACTGCGCGAACCTGCCGGAACTCGGCCTCTATTACGAGCTGAACGAAGGCGGCATCAGCGCGACGAAGCGGCGCCGGCAGATCGGCTCGACGCTGCGCCTGCAATTGCGCTACTTCAACGTGGTCAATCCGTACGATTGGCTCGGCCTCGCGAAAAATCTGCTGCATCTGATGATGCCGTACCGCGCACTGCAGCGAGTCAAACGCGTGCTGCTCGCGCCGCGCGCGAGCCGCTAATCCCTGCACAGTCCCCTACACCGCCCCATTCACCGCCGAGCCCGTTCCCGCATGAAGCCTGCCTTGAAGTCGACGCCCGCGCTGCGCATTACTCTCGTCTGTAACACCGCCTGGGCAATCTATACCTACCGGCAAGGACTGATCCGCATGCTGGTCGGACGCGGCGTCGACGTGACGGTGCTCGCGCCGCGCGACCGCACGTTCGAACTGCTCGCCGCGATGGGCTGCCGCTGCATCGAGCTGCCGATCGCGTCGAAGGGCACCAGTCCGGGCGAGGATCTGCGCACGCTCGTCGCGCTGTACCGGCAGTACCGGACGATCCGTCCGCACGTCGTGTTCCACTACACGATCAAGCCGAACATCTACGGTTCGATCGCGGCGAAGCTCGCTGGCGTGCAGTCGGTGGCGGTCACCACGGGGCTCGGTTACGTGTTCATCCAGCACAGTCGCGCCGCGCAGGTCGCCAAAAAGCTGTATCGTTTCGCGTTCCGCTTTCCGCGCGAAGTGTGGTTCCTCAATCGCGACGATCAGGCCGCGTTCATCGAGGGCAAGCTGCTCGTGCATCCCGAGCGCGCGCGGCTGTTGCATGGCGAGGGCGTCGATCTCGAACAGTTCGCGTTCACGCCGCTGCGCGAGCGCGCGGAGTTTCGCTTCGTGCTGATCGGGCGGCTGCTGTGGGACAAAGGCGTCGGCGAATACGTCGAGGCTGCGCGGCAATTGCGCGAGCGCTACCGCCACGCGCGCTTCCAGCTGCTCGGGCCGGTCGGGGTCGACAATCCCAGCGCGATCACGCGCGACGAAGTCGCCGCGTGGGAACAGGAAGGCGTGATCGAGTATCTGGGCGAAGCGCACGACGTGCGGCCGTTCATCGCCGATGCCGATTGCGTCGTATTGCCGTCGTATCGCGAAGGCGTGCCGCGCACGCTGATGGAAGCGTCGGCGATGGGCCGGCCGATCGTCGCGACCGACGTGCCCGGCTGCCGCGAGGTGGTGGCCGACGGTGTCAACGGCTTGTTGTGCGAAGCGCGCAATGCAGAGAGCCTCGCCGCGTGCCTCGCGCGCATGCTCGACATGAGCGTCGCGGAGCGTCGCGCGATGGCGGAACGCGGCCGACAGAAAGTCGCTACTGAATTCGACGAACGCACGGTCGTCGAAACCTACAAAGACCTGGTGCAGAAAATCACGGGTGTTTTACTTTAAGGGAGCAACAGCATGACCACGAAGGGCACGATTCTGGTAACGGGCGGCGCGGGTTTCATCGGCTCGCACACCTGCGTCGAACTGCTGAACGGCGGCTACGACGTCGTGGTGATCGACAACCTCGTGAACAGCAAGCACGAATCGCTGCGGCGTGTCGAGAAAATCACTGGCCGTGCGGTGAGCTTCTACGACGACGACGCGCGCGACGAAGCAGCACTCCAGCGGATTTTCGACGCGCATCCGATCACCGGCGCGATCCACTTCGCGGCGCTGAAAGCAGTCGGTGAATCGGTCGCGAAGCCGATCGAGTACTACGCGAACAACGTCGGCAGCCTGCTGACGCTGCTCGGCGTGATGCGCGATCGCAACGTCAGGCAGTTCGTGTTCAGCTCATCGGCAACTGTGTACGGCGTGCCGAAAAGCTCCCCGATCGACGAATCGTTCCCGCTGTCGGCGACCAATCCGTATGGTCAATCAAAGCTGATCGCCGAGCAGATCCTGCGCGATCTCGAGGTGTCGGACCCGTCGTGGCGCATTGCGACGCTGCGCTACTTCAATCCGGTCGGCGCGCATGAGAGCGGCCTGATCGGCGAAGATCCTGCCGGCATTCCGAACAACCTGATGCCGTACGTCGCGCAGGTCGCGGTCGGCAAGCTCGAGAAGCTGCGCGTGTTCGGCGGCGACTATGAGACGCCCGACGGCACCGGCGTGCGCGACTACATCCACGTGGTCGATCTCGCGCGCGGGCACCTCGCCGCGCTCGATGCGCTCGTCAAGCGCGATGCGAGCTTCGTCGTCAATCTTGGCACGGGCCAGGGCTATAGCGTGCTCGACGTGGTGCGCTCGTTCGAGCAGGCATCGGGCCGGCCGGTGCCGTACGAGATCGTCGCGCGCCGCCCTGGCGACGTCGCGCAGTGCTTCGCCGATCCAGGCGCGGCCGGGAAGATCATCGGCTGGCGCGCGCAGTTCGGCATCGAGCGTATGTGCGCGGACCACTGGCGCTGGCAGTCGATGAATCCGCAGGGGTTTGCGTAAAGGGATCCAGGTCAAGCGGTTCCGGTCGCCATCCTCGGGATGGCGACCGCGCTTTCTAGTCCGTGAAGTGCGGATTGATCGTGTCATGAAACGGCGCAAGCCATGCCGGCCGCCCGATCGTGACGCGCGTATTCCAGTGCGTTTGCTGTCCGGCATCGCGAGTCGACGCATCGGCGCAGCCCGTGACGAACGCAATAGGCCCCACCAGCGGACGTCGTATCGCGATGAAGCGCACGCCCTCCGGCATCGGCAATGCCCGCACGCCATAGACGCTCTGCAGTTGCCCGCTGGTATCGGCAACCGTGAATCTGCCCATGTAGGTGTTGGTCCAACCGCCGCAGTCGAACTTCGTATCGACCATCAACGCCGGGCTATCGGCCGACACTTCGCGAGGCTCCAGCCTGATGGACAACAAGACGAGCGCAGCGATCAGGGCTGCCACAGGGATCAGACGTCGCTGCTGGAACAGGCGCTGGACAAATAAAAAGCCAAGCAGCGCATACGCAGGCATGACCCACGTGAAGTAATGGATATTGCCGTATCGCCAGATGCCATTGGGCAAAAGATCGACGTACGCGACGTACAGGCAGGTATAGACCACCGTGGCCGCGGCGAGCATCCAGATCGCCGCTTCACGCCGGGACGCCCGATGAATCTGGCGCGCCATCAGCAGCAGCAAAGCGGGAACGGCTAGCGCGATCCACGGCGCACGCTGCAGGATGCCGCGCCCTTCCGCAAACCATGGATACGGATCGAAAAAGACCACATACAACTTCCATGGAAAATTCCAGAACACAAAGCCGATCTTCGCCGATTGTTCGAAATAATCCGTGGTATGAAAGTGATAAATCCGTAGATAGACGAGCACGTAGGGAACAACGATGCATAACCCTCCGTATATCGCCGAAACCAGGTGGCGCACAACCGTGCGCTTTTCGATCCAGTCGCATAGCAGCATCGCAAGCAGGACCATCCCCGGCACCAGCACGTCGACCGGATGGATCGCCATGACGCTGGCCGCGAGCACACCGACCGTAAAATATCGCCGCTTGGCCGGCACTTCGTCGGGTCGCAATACGTA
>DATAQT010000138.1:0-1695 GCA_036264535.1 Paraburkholderia sp.
GGCCATTTCGGGCCTGACCGGCGAGAATCGCCGGCTCGCGAAAGACTATCTGGAAGGGCTCGGCATCCTCGCTTCGATGCGGCTGTGTCCGAACGTGCCCGGCCAGTATGCGATCCAGACCGCGCTCGGCGGCTATCAGAGTATCAACGACCTGATCGTGCCGGGCGGGCGGCTCTACAGGCAGCGCGAACTCGCGTATGAGATGCTGACGGCGATCCCCGGCGTGAGCTGCGTGAAGCCCGAGGCGGCGCTGTACATGTTCCCGCGCCTCGACCCGAAGGTGTATCCGATCCAGAACGACCAGCAGTTCATCCTCGACCTGCTGCTCGAAGAGCGCGTGCTGCTCGTGCAGGGAACCGGCTTCAACTGGAAGACGCCGGATCACTTCCGCGTGGTATTCCTGCCGAACGTCGACGATCTTGCCGATTCGATCAACCGGATCGCGCGTTTTCTCGATGGCTATCGCAAACGTCATACGGCCTGAGCCGGCCTCGCGTACGATGTGGCGCGCGAGGCGCGCCACGCCCGACACCCTTTTCAAACCTCTACTAGAACACACGCTGCATGGAACCGATCAAAGTTGGACTGCTGGGCTTCGGCACGGTAGGCAGCGGCACCTTCACGGTACTGCGCCGCAATCAGGAAGAAATCAAACGTCGCGCGGGTCGCGGCATCGAGATTGCGCGCATTGCCGTGCGCAACCCGGCCAAGGCGACCGCGGCGCTCGGCGGCGAAGCCGGCAGCGTGGCGCTGACCGATGACTTCAACGCGGTCGTCGACGATCCTTCGATCGCGATCGTCGCGGAAATGATCGGCGGCACGGGCATCGCGCGCGAGCTCGTGCTGCGCGCGATCAACAACGGCAAGCACGTGGTCACGGCCAACAAGGCGCTGCTCGCGGTGCATGGCACGGAGATTTTCGAGGCGGCGCGCGCGAACGGCGTGATGGTCGCGTTCGAGGCGGCGGTGGCGGGCGGCATTCCGATCATCAAGGCGCTGCGCGAAGGGCTGACGGCGAATCGCATCCAGTACATCGCGGGCATCATCAACGGTACGACGAACTACATCCTGTCGGAGATGCGTGACCGCGGCCTCGATTTCGCGACTGCGCTGAAAGCCGCGCAGGAACTTGGCTACGCGGAAGCGGACCCGACCTTCGACATCGAAGGCGTCGACGCGGCTCACAAGGCGACCATCATGAGCGCGATCGCGTTCGGCGTGCCGGTGCAGTTCGACCGCGCGCACGTCGAAGGCATCAGCAAGCTCGCCGCGATCGACATCAAATACGCCGAGGAACTCGGCTACCGCATCAAGCTGCTCGGCATCGCTCGCCGCGCCGAAAAGGGCATCGAGTTGCGCGTGCATCCCACCCTGATTCCGGAAAAACGCCTGCTCGCCAATGTGGAAGGCGCGATGAACGCGGTCGTCGTGCACGGCGACGCGGTCGGCACGACGCTCTACTACGGCAAGGGCGCGGGCGCGGAGCCGACGGCTTCCGCCGTGGTGGCCGATCTGGTCGACGTGACGCGCCTGCACACGGCCGACCCCGAGCACCGCGTGCCGCATCTGGCGTTCCAGCCGGACAGCCTGTCGAACACGCCGATCCTGCCGATCGAGGAAGTGACGAGCAGCTATTACCTGCGTCTGCGGGTGGCGGACGTGACCGGCGTGCTGGCCGACATCACGCGCATTCTG
>DATAQT010000179.1:0-8865 GCA_036264535.1 Paraburkholderia sp.
GTCCGCCCACGCGGCGCGCGCAGGCTAACCGGCGCCACGTTCGCCCATGACGCTCACGAAACAAGGAACCGACATGCCACCCCACATCAATCTGCCCGCGCCGTACATGCCCCACGCAGGTCTGATCGCCGCGTTCGAAGCCTGCCCGCTGATCGCGATCCTGCGCGGCATCACGCCCGCCGACGCCGCCGATCACGGTCAGGCCCTGTACGAAGCGGGTTTTCGCATCGTCGAGGTGCCGCTGAATTCGCCGCAGCCGTTCGACAGCATCTCGGCGATCCGCAAGGTGCTGCCGGCCGATGCGATCGTCGGCGCGGGCACGGTGCTGCATCCGTCGTTCGTCGACGACGTGAAGGCCGCGGGCGGCGAGCTCATCGTGATGCCGCATAGCGATCCGGAGGTCGTCATGGCCGCGAAGGCGCGCGGTCTCGCGTGCGCGCCGGGCGTCGCGACGCCGACCGAAGCATTCATCGCGCTGAAGAACGGCGCCGACGTGCTGAAGATGTTCCCCGCCGAGCAGCTCGGCTGCCAGGTCGTCAAGGCATGGCGCGCGGTGATCGCCGCGCAGGTGCCGCTCGTGCCGGTCGGCGGCATCACGCCGGACAACATGGGGCCGTTCCTGAGCGCCGGCGCGAATGGCTTCGGCCTCGGCTCGGCGTTGTACAAGCCGGGCCAGAGCGCGGCGGTGACCGCGTCGCACGCGAAGGCGTTCATCAACGGTTTGCGGATCGCCCGCGCGGGCGTGAAGAAATGAACCGGCTCGCCGGCAAAGCCGCGCTCGTGACCGGCGCCGGACGCGGCATCGGCGCGGCAATCGCGCTCGCGTTCGCCCGCGAGGGTGCGGCGGTCGTGCTGGCGGAACTCGATCTCGACACGGCGCAGCGCACGGCCGCGCAGATCGAAGCGCAGACCGGCGCGCGCGTGCTCGCGGTGCAGACCGACGTGACGCAGGCGGCGTCGGTGCGGAACGCGGTGAGCGAAGGCGAACGCGCGTTCGGCGCGCTCGACATCCTCGTCAACAACGCGGGCATCAACGTGTTCTGCGATCCGCTGACGATGACCGACGCCGACTGGCGGCGCTGCTTCGCGGTCGATCTCGACGGCGTATGGAACGGCTGCCGCGCGGTGCTGCCGGGCATGCTCGAACGCGGCGCCGGCAGCATCGTGAACATCGCGTCGACGCACGCGTTCAAGATCATTCCGGGCTGCTTCCCGTACCCGGTCGCGAAGCACGGCGTGATTGGCCTCACGCGCGCGCTCGGCATCGAGTACGCGCCGCGCAACGTGCGCGTGAACGCGATCGCGCCGGGCTACATCGAGACGCAGTTGACGCACGACTGGTGGAACGAGCAACCCGATCCGGCCGCCGCGAAGCAGGCGACGCTCGATCTGCAACCGATGAAGCGCATCGGCACCCCGGCGGAGGTGGCGATGACGGCAGTGTTCCTCGCATCGGACGAGGCGCCGTTCATCAACGCGAGCTGCATCACCGTCGATGGCGGGCGCTCGGCGCTGTATCACGACTGAATTCGCATCGCGAAGAGACACGAACAAAGACATGCACCGAACACCGGACGACGCGCTGGCCGCGTGTGTCAGACCGGTACAAGAAGACGCGGCCGATACCTTCTCGTTATTAATTAGTCAGGAGACACGCATCATGAAACGTAGAATTTTCCTCACGCTGACAGCGGCGGCGGCGGGTGTGCTCTTCAACGCACCGGTCGTACAGGCTGCCGATACGGTCAAGATCGGCTTCGTCGTGAAGCAGCCGGAAGAGCCGTGGTTCCAGGACGAATGGAAGTTCGCGGAGATGGCCGCCAAGGCGAAGGGCTTCACGCTCGTGAAGATCGGCGCGCCGTCGGGCGAGAAGGTAATGAGCGCGATCGATAACCTCGCCGCGCAGAAGGCGCAAGGCTTCGTGATCTGCACGCCCGACGTCAAGCTCGGGCCGGGCATCGTCGCGAAGGCGAAGGCCGACGGCCTGAAGATGATGACGGTCGACGACCGCCTCGTCGACGGCGCGGGCAAGCCGATCGAGTCGGTGCCGCATATGGGCATCTCGGCGTACAACATCGGCAAGCAGGTCGGCGACGGCCTGGCTGCGGAAATCAAGAAGCGCGGCTGGGACATGAAGGACGTGGGCGCGATCGATGTGACCTATGAACAGCTGCCGACCGCGCATGACCGCACCACCGGCGCCACCGACGCGCTGGTGGCCGCCGGCTTCCCGAAGGCGAACATCGTCGCCGCGCCGCAAGCGAAGACCGACACGGAAAACGCGTTCAACGCCGCCAACATCGCGCTGACGAAGAACCCGCAGTACAAACACTGGGTCGCTTACGCGCTGAACGACGAAGGCGTGCTCGGCGCGGTGCGCGCAGCGGAAAGCCGCGGCTTCAAGGCGGACAATATGATCGGTATCGGTATCGGCGGCTCGGACTCGGCGCTCAACGAGTTCAAGAAGGCGACGCCGACCGGCTTCTACGGCACGGTCATCATCAGCCCGAAGCGCCACGGCGAAGAAACTTCGGAGTTGATGTACGCGTGGATCACGCAGGGCAAGGAGCCGCCGATGCTCACGCTGACGAGCGGCATGCTGGCGACGCGCGACAACGTCAGCGAAGTGCGCGAGAAGATGGGCCTCGCGTCGAAGTAAGCGCAATTCTTGCGGCGACATGAAGTACACCGCCGGCGCGCCGCTTTCCCTGCACATCGCAGAGGGCGGCGCGCCGACGGCGAGAGAAGATCTGCGGTAGACAAGGAGGCGAAGTGTCAGCGACGCTACGTTTTGACAATATCGGCAAGGTTTTTCCAGGCGTGCGTGCGCTCGACGGTGTGTCTTTTGACGTCAACGTCGGCCAGGTACACGGCCTGATGGGCGAAAACGGCGCAGGGAAATCGACGCTGCTGAAAATTCTCGGCGGCGAGTATCAGCCCGATTCGGGCCGCATGATGATCGACGGTAACGAGGTGCGCTTTCCGAGCGCGGCCGCCTCGATCGGCGCCGGCATCGCGGTGATTCACCAGGAACTGCAGTACGTGCCCGACCTCACGGTCGCGGAAAATCTGCTGCTCGGCCAACTGCCCAATTCCCTCGGCTGGGTCAACAAGCGCGAGGCGAAGCGCTTCGTGCGCGAGCGGCTCGAAGCGATGGGCGTGGCGCTCGATCCGAACGCGAAGCTGCGCAAGCTGTCGATCGCGCAGCGGCAGATGGTCGAAATCTGCAAGGCGCTGATGCGCAACGCGCGTGTGATCGCGCTCGACGAGCCGACCAGCTCGCTGTCGCATCGCGAGACCGAGGTGCTGTTCAAGCTGGTGCGCGATCTGCGCGCCGACAACCGCGCGATGATCTACATCTCGCACCGCATGGACGAGATCTACGAGCTGTGCGACGCGTGCACGATCTTCCGCGACGGCCGCAAGGTCGCGTCGCATCCGACGCTCAAAGGCGTGTCGCGCGACACGATCGTCAGCGAGATGGTCGGGCGGGAAATTTCGGACATCTACAGCTATTCGGCGCGGCCGCTCGGCGAAGTGCGTTTCGCGGCGAAAGCGATCGAAGGTCATCCGCTCGCGCAGCCGGCGAGCTTCGAAGTGCGGCGCGGCGAGATCGTCGGCTTCTTCGGACTCGTGGGCGCGGGACGCAGCGAGCTCATGCATCTGGTGTACGGCGCCGATCACCGCAAGGGCGGTGAACTCGTGCTCGACGGCAAGCCGATCAAGGTGCGCAGCGCGGGCGAGGCCATTAAACACGGCATCGTGCTGTGCCCCGAGGATCGCAAGGAAGAGGGCATCGTCGCGATGGCGAGCGTCGCGGAGAACATCAACATCAGCTGCCGCCGTCACTATCTGCGCGCGGGCGTGTTTCTCGATCGCAAGAAGGAGGCGCAGACCGCCGACCGTTTCATCAAGCTGCTGAAGATCAAGACGCCGCATCGCCGGCAGAAGATCCGCTTCCTGTCGGGCGGCAACCAGCAGAAGGCGATTCTGTCGCGCTGGCTCGCCGAGCCCGATCTGAAGGTGGTGATTCTCGACGAACCGACGCGCGGCATCGACGTCGGCGCGAAGCACGAGATCTATAACGTGATCTATCAGCTCGCCGAGCGCGGCTGCGCGATCGTGATGATTTCGTCCGAATTACCGGAAGTGCTCGGCGTGTCCGACCGGATCGTCGTGATGCGCCAGGGCCGCATTTCGGGCGAACTCGCGCGCAAGGACGCGACCGAGCAGTCGGTGCTGGGCCTCGCGCTGCCACAAAGCTCGACCGCGCCGGAGAACGCCAACGCCGCCAGCCAAAGCGCGCCGCGCGCGGCCTGAACCTTATCTGGACGTGAGTCCGCAACCCGTGGGGAACGGGGAGGAGTATTGAACATGCAAGCCAGAGAAAACCTCGCGCAGCAGGCCGCCAAGAGCGCGGCCGACGCGCTGATTCCGCAGACCACCGACAAGGCCAGGTGGTGGCAGCAGATCACCGAGTACAGCCTGATCGTGATCTTCGTCCTGATGTTCGTGACGATGTCGCTGACCGTCGATCATTTCTTCTCGATCGAGAACATGCTCGGCCTCGCGCTGTCGATCTCGCAGATCGGCATGGTCGCCTGCACGATGATGTTCTGCCTCGCGTCGCGCGACTTCGATCTGTCGGTCGGCTCGACCGTCGCGTTCGCCGGCGTGCTGTGCGCGATGGTGCTCAACGCCACCGGCAACACGTTCGTCGCGATCGTCGCGGCGGTCGCGGCGGGCGCCGTGATCGGTTTCGTCAACGGCGCGGTGATCGCGTATCTGCGCATCAACGCGCTGATCACGACGCTCGCGACGATGGAAATCGTCCGCGGCTTAGGCTTTATCGTGTCGCATGGGCAGGCGGTCGGCGTGTCGTCGGATACGTTCATCGCGTTGGGCGGCCTGACGTTCTTCGGTGTCTCGCTGCCGATCTGGGTCACGCTGTTCTGCTTCATCGTGTTCGGCGTGATGCTGAACCAGACCGTGTACGGCCGCAATACGCTCGCGATCGGCGGCAATCCGGAAGCGTCGCGGCTCGCCGGTATCAACGTGGAGCGCACGCGCGTCTATATCTTCCTGATCCAGGGCGCGGTCACCGCGCTTGCCGGCGTGATTCTCGCTTCGCGTATCACCTCGGGTCAGCCGAACGCGGCCGAAGGCTTCGAGCTGAACGTGATCTCCGCGTGCGTGCTCGGCGGCGTGTCGCTGTTGGGCGGCCGCGCGACGATCTCCGGCGTCGTGATCGGCGTGCTGATCATGGGCACGGTCGAGAACGTGATGAACCTGATGAACATCGACGCGTTCTACCAGTACCTCGTGCGGGGCGCGATCCTGCTCGCGGCCGTGTTGCTCGACCAGTTGAAGAACCGCGGCTCGCGCGATTGATTCACTTTCAACTCATCCCAAGCTCATAGAGGAATCGAACGATGTCGTCTCCTGCCAATGCAAATGCCCGCCTCGCGGACACCGCGTACGCGCGCTATCCGAGCCTCGTCGACCGTGTGGTGCTGATCACGGGCGGCGCGACCGGCATCGGCGCATCGTTCGTCGAGCACTTCGCGGCGCAGGGCGCGCGCGTTGCGTTCTTCGATATCGACGCGAGTGCCGGCGAAGCGCTCGCCGACCAGTTGGGCGATTCGAAGCACAAGCCGCTCTTCCTGAGCTGCGATCTAACCGACGTCGACGCGCTGCAAAAAGCGATCGCCGACGTGAAGGCGGCGCTGGGTCCGATCCAGGCGCTCGTCAACAACGCGGCGAACGATAAACGCCACCAGATCGGCGACGTGACGCGCGAGTCGTTCGATGCGGGCATCGCGGTCAACATCCGCCATCAGTTCTTCGCGGCGCAAGCCGTGATGGAGGACATGAAGGCCGCGCGCAGCGGCTCGATCATCAACCTCGGCTCGATCAGCTGGATGCTGAAGAACGGCGGCTATCCGGTGTACGTGATGTCGAAATCGGCGGTGCAGGGGCTGACGCGCGGCCTCGCGCGCGACCTGGGCCACTTCGGTATCCGCGTCAACACGCTGGTGCCGGGCTGGGTGATGACCGAGAAGCAGCTGCGACTGTGGCTCGACGACAACGGCCGCCGCCAGATCAAGGAAGGTCAGTGCATCGACGCCGAGCTGATGCCGGCCGACCTCGCGCGCATGGCGCTCTTCCTCGCGGCCGACGACAGCCGCATGATCACCGCGCAGGACATCATCGTCGACGGAGGCTGGGCGTGAGCATCGACCCGCACGTGCAACGGGCGACGCTGCTGCTCGACGCGCAATGCGAGCTGGGCGAGGGCGCGACCTGGTGCGCGAAGAGTGGCCGCTTCTATTGGACCGACATCGAAGGCGCGCGGCTGTGGCGCTACGATCCGGCCGACGGCCGCAGCGATTCGTTCGACATGCCCGAGCGGCTCGCCACCTTCGCCCTGTGCGAGAACCCGCGCTACCTGTTGGTCGGTCTCGCGTCGCATCTGGCGTTTTTCGATCTGGAGACCGGCGGCACGCAGCGGATCGTCGACGTCGAGCCGGGGCTCGGCACGCGCGTGAACGATGGCCGCTGCGATCGGCAAGGCCGTTTCGTGTTCGGCACCAAGGACGAAAGCGGGCAACTGCGGGCGGTCGGCGGCTTTTATCGGCTCAATCACGACCTGTCGCTCGAACGTTTATCGTTGCCAGCGCCGGCGATTTCGAACAGCATCGCATTCAGTCCCGACGGCGCGACGATGTACTACTGCGATTCGCCGACGCGTGAAATCCGCGCCTGCGACTATCGGGCGGATGGCGGTATCGCGAACGATCGCCTGTTCACGCGCCTGACCGATCCGAACGGCATCCCCGACGGTTCGACTGTCGACAGCGACGGCGGCCTGTGGAACGCGCAGTGGGGCGGCGCGCGCGTGGTGCGCTACGGCCCGGATGGCGTGGAGACCGAGCGCGTCGACGTGCCGACCACGCAGCCGAGCTGCGTCGCGTTCGGCGGTACCGCTCTCGGCCAGGCCGCGGACGGCGCGCCGCTCGACACGCTCTACATCACGAGCGCGTACGCCGAGCTCGACGCGACCGCGCGCGCGGCCGATACGCTCGCGGGCGGCGTGTTCGTCGTGACGCTCGGACGCCACGGTGTGCCCGAGCCGCTGTTCCAGGGCGCACCCATCTAGCGCAGAATGACGCAGCCCCGGCCGCGCGCCGGGGCTGTGATCCTGAAGGTGAAGCAGAAGGTGAAGCAGAAGGTCGATGTGGCAGTTTCGGTCTGCGAGCGACACGCCCGCTACCGGCCGGCAACGAATCGGCAGCATGCAGTTCGGACTCGAGGCGACTTCGTCACAAAAAATCGCCCGCAACCCCCGTCAACCCTGACGGCAATGTCCCACGCCTCTCGATGGAGCCAGATATGACTGTTGCGAATCTCGTTTCAGCCTCATCCACAACCTCCCAAACCCGACGCTCGCGACTTGCCGCGGCGGCCAACCCCGTGCTGGCGGGCCCGAGCACGTCGGCGGTGGCGGTCGGCGAAAGCAGCGCCGGCGATATCGCGTGCATCACGCTCGCCAACGCGCAACTGCGCCTCGACGTCGCGCCGACGCTCGGCGGCGGCGTGACCCGCTTCGACTGGCGCGACCACGGCGCGCTGACGCCGATCTTCCGGCGCTGCCGGCACGTCGGCGCCGACACGCAACCGAATCAACTGGCCTGCTATCCGCTCTTGCCGTACTCGAACCGCATCGGCGGCGGCCAATTCAGCGTGGACGGGCGGCGCGTCGAAGTGCCGCGCAACCGTACCGACGAACCGCTGCCGATTCACGGCGACGGCTGGCTCGCGCAATGGCAGGTGCTCGAAGCGGACCGCGAGCACGTGCGGCTCGCGCTCGATCGCAGCGACGGCAAGCCGTACGCGTTCCGCGCGACGCAAACCTATACGCTCGACGGCGCAACGCTCGTCGTCGCGCTCGAAATCGAAAACGCCGGGCGCGAGACGCTGCCGTTCGGGCTCGGCGTGCATCCGTTCTTCGTGCGCGACGCGGACACCGAACTGTCGGCGGCGGCCGGCGGCCTTTGGCTGTCGGGCGACGACTGGCTGCCGGTGCGCCACGTGCCGGCACCTCCCGCGTGGCAGTTCGGCGTCGCGTATCCGCTGCCGGAGACGATCGTCAATCACGCCTTCACGGGCTGGAGCGGGCAGGCGGCGGTGGTGTGGCCGAAGCGCCGGCTGTCGCTGAACATTGCCGCCGATACCGACTACTACGTGCTGTACACGCCGCGAGGCGAAGACTTCTTCTGCTTCGAGCCGGTCGACCATCCGATCAACGCGATGAACCTCGCCGGCGGCGCGAGCGAAAACGGCATGACGCTGCTCAAGCGCGGCGAGCGCCTGACGCGCACGTTCCGCTTTACGGTCGAGCGCACCGGGCTGCGCTCGATGCCGGGCGAGCGCGGCGCGCGGCGCAAGCAGTCACAGTAGCCGCCTGTTGGGCGGGCACCGGGCGCGGCTGTCGCCAATGGGGCTCGGGCCGCGCGGGGACCGCTATCGACGGACGGCGATCGCGGGGCAGGTAAAATACGCGCCTCCCCCGATTACCGGCTCGCCGCGAGACACACCATGTCCAATTTCATCCAGACACTCAACGACGCCTGGCAGCGCACCAACTCGCTGCTGTGCGTTGGCCTCGATCCCGAGCCCAGCAAATTCCCGGGCGCGCTCACGGGCCGCGCCGACGCGATCTTTGAGTTCTGCCGCACGATCGTCGATGCGACCGCGCCGTACGCGTCGTCGTTCAAGCCGCAGATCGCCTACTTCGCCGCGCATCGCGCGGAGGACCAGCTCGAGCAGCTGATCGCCCACATTCACGCGAACCATCCTGGCCTG
>DATAQT010000180.1:0-29932 GCA_036264535.1 Paraburkholderia sp.
GAGGCCGTGATTCAGACTCTTCGCGAGCAACGCGACCACGCGCGGATCGCGATGGAACGCGCGATCGCCGATTACCTGCGAGTGTCCGTAATCGAGGTCGAGGACCGGCGTGAAACTCATGTCGATGCCGCACGCGCGCAGCTCCGCGGCGAGGACATAACCGACCGCGGTCGTCACCTTGGTCGCGAGCAGCACATCCTGGTCCCACAGCGCGCCGAGCTTGCCCATTGACGGCAGCACCGTGAAGCCGTCGGTGCGAAAGCGCTGCACGCGGCCGCCTTCGTGATCGACGGCGATCAGCAGGTCCGGGCGAATCGCGCGGATCGCATCGGTCAGCGCGACCAGTTGCGCGCGGCTCTCGTAGTGGCGCGCGAACAGGATTACGCCGCCGGTCATCGGGTGAGCGAGACGTCGTTTGTCGTCGCGATTCAGCGTCTTGCCGACCACGTCGAGCATCACCGGTCCGGGTGTGGTTTTCATCGAATTCCGCTGGAAAGGAGCTTGAGGCAAAGACAAACGCGACCGGCAGCGGCCGCGTTCAACGTTTTTATTCGGTGGCGGAATGCGCGGACGCAGGCCGGGACCCCGACGCTGCAAACGAGGTCTGCGCCCCGCCCTGCCGCTGCGTCTCGGCGATCACGAACGACACCGCGTAGTCGCGCTCGTCGCTGATCGTCACGCGCGCCGTGATGCCGCGCGCGTCGAGCCAGTCGGCCAGTTCACCAGAAGCGACCACCATCGGCTCGCCGCTCGGTTGGTTCAGCGTCTGCAGTGCGCGCCAGGTCATCGGCCAGCGCATGCCGAGGCCGATCGCCTTCGAGAACGCCTCTTTCGCCGAGAAACGCGTCGCGAGAAACGCGAGACCGCGCGCCTCCGAACGGGCGCGGCGCGCGTGGTAGACGCGCAGTTCGTCGGGACCGAGCACCTTCTCCGCGAAGCGGCCATTGGTGCGAGTCATCACCGCCGCTACGCGGCTCACCTGAACGATGTCGGTGCCGATGCCGTAGATTGCCATGCGTGCGTCCGTCGCCAGATTGCGTTACGCGCGCGCGCCGAGACGCGCGGCAACCATGATCGCCTTCATCTCGCGCACCGCGTTGTCCCAGCCCGCGAAGATCGCGTGCGCGACGATCGCATGACCGATATTGAGTTCGACGATGCCGTCGATCGCCGCGATCTGCTGCACGTTGGTGTAGTGCAGGCCGTGGCCCGCATTCACCTTGAGGCCGAGCGTCGCGCCGAATTCGACCGCACGCACGATGCGTTCGTATTCGCGCTGCTGCTCCGCGGGATCGTGGGCTTCCGCGTAACGGCCGGTGTGCAGCTCGATCACCGGCGCGCCCGCTTCGTGCGCGGCGCGAATTTGCGTTTCGTCGGGGTCGATGAACAGCGACACGCGCGAGTTCGCGTCCGCCAGTTGCTTGCATGCGGCGCGCACCGCCTCGAACTGTCCCGCGACGTCGAGGCCGCCTTCGGTCGTCAGTTCCTCGCGCTTTTCCGGCACGAGACACACGTCGTGCGGTTGCACTTCGCACGCGATGTCGAGCATTTCCGGCGTGACCGCGCATTCGAGATTCATGCGCGTTTTCAGGAGCGGGCGCAGCTTGCGCACGTCGGCGTCGACGATATGGCGGCGGTCTTCGCGCAGATGCAGCGTGATCGCATCGGCACCGGCTTCCTCGGCCATCAGCGCGGCGTGGATCGGATCGGGATAAGACGTGCCGCGCGCGTTGCGCAGCGTGGCGACGTGATCGATGTTCACGCCGAGGTCGATCACGGTCGGCGAAGTCAGGAAGAAGCTCATAAGTTCTGCAGGTCGATCAGGATCTGACGGGTCGCAAGCGGCGCGCCGCCGAGATAGGTGTTGAGCAGGAAGCGCATCAGCGTTTTGCTTTGCGCCACGGTCTGCGCTCGATGGTAATCGTCCTTTTCCATATCGAGCAAGGTTTGTCCCGACACCACCGGCCACGGCGCGGGCCATTCGTCCGATGCCTCGCGCACGCCGCGCTCGGGATCGAACACGTAGCGGCCGTCGGCGAGCACCGCTTTGCGCGCGACCGTGCGATCGAGCGCCATCGCGTAACCGGTCTCGCGCAGCAGCACGCGTTCGAACGAGCGGAGCACCTGCACCGGCGGCTCATCGTGCGCGAGCCGCGTCAGCGTGACGACGTAGTGATGGAACAGTTGCGGATGCGGGTCTTCGCGCGCGCAAAAGCGCACCAGCAGTTCGTTGACATAGAAGCCGCACAGCAGCGCGTCGCCGGTCAACGGCAGCATGCCGCCGACCCATTCGGCGCCGGTCAGCGTGCGCATTTCGGATTTGCCCGACCACGCGAGCGAGAGTGGCTGAAAGGTTTGCAGCACGCCGCGCAGCGCGGAGTGCGGACGCTTGGCGCCCTTCGCGACGAGCGCGAGACGACCGTGATCGCGCGACAGCACGTCGATGATCAGACTGGTCTCGCGATACGGGTAGCTATGCAGCACGAACGCGGGCTGCTCGGCGATCCGGTATTCGGATGCGGGGGTGCGCGGCGCGCGACGCGCCGGCGTTTTGCGCGGCTCGCCGTCGTCGGCGGGCGCGCTTTTCGCGCTTTTTGCGGGGGCCGAGGATTTCCTCGCCCTACGCGCGGGCCGTGACGGTTCGTGCTCCGGATCGTCCGGAGCCGCGTCTGAATTCAGCGTCATCCACGCGTCATTCGTACCCATACGCACGAAGCCCGGCTTCGTTGTCGGCCCAGCCGCTCTTCACCTTGACGAAGGTCTCGAGATACACCGGTCCGTCGAACAGCTTCGCCATGTCGAGGCGCGCCTCGGTGCTGATCTGCTTCAGCTTCGCGCCCTTCTGGCCGATGATCATCGCCTTGTGGGTATCACGATCGACGAGGATCGTGGCGAAGATGCGGCGCAGCCGCCCTTCGGTTTCGAACTTTTCGATCAGCACGGTGCTGGTGTACGGCAGTTCGTCGCCGGTCCAGCGGAAGACTTTCTCGCGCAGGATTTCGGCGGCAAGGAAGCGCTCGCTGCGATCGGTCAGGTCGTCCTCACCGTAAATCGGCTGGCCTTCCGGCAGGAACGGCTTGATGGTCGCCATCAGGCGCGTAATGTCGTCGGGATGCTTCGCCGACAACGGCACGATCTCGTTGAACTCGCGCAGCGCGCTCATCTGCTGCATGAACGGAAACAGCGAGTCTCTATCCGACACGCGATCGAGCTTGTTCGCGATCAGCAGCGTCGGCACCTTCGCCGGGATCAGGTCGAGCACCCTCTGGTCGTCGGGGCCAAAGCGGCCCGCTTCGATGACGAACAGGATCGCGTCGACCGAGGTCAGCGTCGACGTGACCGCGCGATTCAGCGAGCGGTTCAGCGCGCCGCTGTGTTTGGTCTGGAAACCAGGCGTGTCGACGAAGATGTACTGGGCGTCTTCAAGCGTGTTGATGCCGGTGATGCGATGGCGCGTGGTCTGAGCCTTGCGCGACGTGATGCTGACTTTCTGGCCGACCAGCGCGTTCATGAGCGTGGACTTGCCGACGTTCGGACGGCCGACGATCGCGACCATGCCGCAGCGAAAACCAGTGGGAGTGGGAGCGTTCATATTCGGACTACAGCAGGTTCGGTTCGGCGCACGCGAAGCGCACGCCGATGGCAATCAATGGCCCGCATCGGCGACGGGCGTGTGCACCGCGTCGGCGACGCCGGGTTCGTGTTCGGCAGGTGCAGGGCTCGCCGAGACAACCGGCACGGGCGCGGTGGTAACGCCCGATGCGGCAGTGCCCGGCGCGGCTTCGCGGCCGCTACGCTGGCGCTCCGCGCCGCGAGCATGTGACGGTGCGTCGGCTTTGAGATCGGGGGTTTTGTCCGCTGCGGATTTTTCGGCCAGCTTGTCGACAGGCTTTTCGCCTGTGTGGACCGAAACCTTGTCAGCTCTCTCCACCTTGTCGGACTTCTCGGCGCGCTCGGGCTTGTCCTGCCCGCTGTACTCCACATGCGCGGCTCGGATCACGGCCAGCGGCGCGCCGGCGATACCGGCCGCGGCGCGCTCGGCTGCCGGTTTTTCAGCGGCGGCCTTTTCCGCGGCAAGCTTGTCGGCATGGGCTTCGACCGCGGCAGCCACGCGCCCTTCGCCGCGCGCCGCGCCGCGCTCGTTCTTGCGATCCGGCGTGCGCAAATCCAGCGCGGCCTGCACGCCGGTCACGCCCGGCACGATTTCCGGTTCGGCGTTTTTCACAGCGCGCGCGCCCTTCGAACGCTTCGGCTTTGCGACCACCGCGGGCGCCGCGGCCATCACCTCGTCGAGCGCCTTCTTGGCGGCCGCCTGCTCCGCTGCGCGACGGCTCGCGCCCGAGCCGGACACCTTGACGTCCAGCTTTGGCACCGTGCATTCGACTTCAAACTGCTGATTGTGCGCCGCACCATGCGTGGCGACGACCGTATAGGTCGGCAAGGCGATCTTGTGGCCCTGCAGATATTCCTGAAGCAGCGTCTTCGCGTCCTTGCCGAGCGTGCGCGGGTCGATATGATCGAGAATCGGCACGTAAAGGCGCTTGATGACCGTCTGGGCCGCCTCGAAGCCGCCGTCGAGGAAGATCGCACCGAGCACCGCCTCGAGCGTATCCGCGAGGATCGACGGCCGGCGGAAGCCGCCGCTGCGCAACTCGCCCTCGCCGAGCCGCAGGCCCTCCGAAATATTGAGCGCCTGCGCAATCTCGTAGAGGGACTGCTGTTTCACCAGATTGGCGCGCACGCGCGACAGGTCGCCTTCGTCGAGTTTGCTGAAACGTTGGAACAAAAGCGCAGCCACCGCGCAATTCAGAACGGAGTCGCCGAGAAATTCGAGCCGTTCGTTATGCGTGGAGCTATGACTGCGGTGTGTTAAAGCCTGGCGCAGCAATTCCGCATTGCGAAATTCGTAGCGCAAACGGCTTTCCAACGGAGATAGGGGCATGGGCAGAGTATAACGCGGGCGCATGACCCGGCGGAAACGCGGGGCGCCCGCGGAAAAAGCGTGGTGAAGCGACGTTACCGCGAGTTCTTAAAGTAGCATGACAACACGCCGCGACCGAGATAACCGGATCCCGGTTATTCGCGCGGCGTGTGAGAAGCGATCATGAGGCGATCGATGCACGCGACTCAGTGGAAGGAGCCGATGCGTCGCAGATCGCTGAAGTTCATCCAGATGAAAAATGCGCGACCAACGATATTGCGTTCCGGCGCAAACCCCCAGTACCGGCTATCCGCGCTATTGTCGCGGTTGTCGCCCATCATGAAGAAATTGCCCGGCGGCACTTTGCAGATCACGCCACGCGCGTTGTACTGACAGTTGTCGCGAAACGGATAGTCTTCAGCACCAACGATGAACGGCGGCACCGCCGGATTATTCAGAATCGCGTTCTTGCGGCCGTCGAGATCTTCCTGGAACTGCTTCGCATAACCGAGGCGCTCTTCGTCGAGATAATCGGGCAGCGGCGTTTCAGGCACCGGCTTGCCGTTGATCGTGAGCTTCTTGTCCTGATACTCGATCACGTCGCCCGGCAGACCAATAACGCGCTTGATGTAGTCGACCGATTCGTCCTTGGGATAACGGAACACCACTACGTCGCCGCGCTGGACCGGACTGCCCTGCGTGATCTTCGTGTTGGTGATCGGCAAACGAAGCCCGTATTCGAATTTATTGACGAGGATGAAGTCGCCCACCAACAGCGTCGGCACCATCGAGCCCGAAGGAATCTTGAACGGCTCGACCACGAACGAGCGCACGACGAACACGACCAGAATCACCGGAAAAAAGCTCGCCGTATATTCGAGCCACCACGGTTGACGCAGCTTGTCGTCGCGCAGACGCGCGCGCGTTTGCGTGGCGTTTTCATCGGCGAAACGCTCGCCGACGCGTGCCTGCTGACGATCGAATTCGGCGACCGCGGCTTCAGCCTCGCGGCGCCGTTTCGGCAGAAAAACCAGTTTGTCCGCGACCCATGCGACGCCCGTCAAAACGACGAGCACAAAAAGAATCAGCGCAAAATTCATAGGGTTCCGTTATTCAACTTATTTGTCTTCGACACGCAGGATAGCGAGGAAAGCCTCTTGCGGGATCTCAACCGAGCCCACCTGCTTCATTCGCTTCTTGCCTGCCTTCTGCTTTTCGAGCAGCTTCTTCTTACGCGTAATATCGCCGCCGTAGCATTTTGCCAGCACGTTCTTACGCAACGCTTTAATGTTTTCGCGCGCAATAATGTTCGAACCGATCGTGGCCTGAATCGCTACGTCGTACATCTGACGCGGAATCAGCTCGCGCATTTTCGCCGCCACTTCGCGACCGCGGTACTGGCTTTGCGAGCGATGCACGATAACCGACAGCGCATCGACCTTGTCGCCGTTGATCAGCATGTCGACCTTCACGACGTCGGACGGGCGGTATTCCTTGAACTCGTAATCCATCGACGCATAACCGCGCGAAATCGACTTCAGACGGTCGAAGAAATCGAGCACGACTTCGCCCATCGGGATTTCATACGTGAGCTGGACCTGGCGGCCGTGATACTGCATGTTGATCTGGTTGCCGCGCTTCTGCGTACACAGCGTGATCACCGCGCCGACATACTCTTGCGGCATGTACAGGTTCACAGTGACGATAGGCTCGCGCACTTCCTCGATCTTCGACGGCTCCGGCATCTTGGCCGGGTTCTCGACCATGAGGGTCGTGCCGTCGCGCTGCAGGACTTCGTAGACCACGGTCGGCGCCGTCGTGATCAGGTCCATGTCGAACTCGCGCTCGAGACGTTCCTGCACGATTTCCATGTGCAACAGGCCAAGGAAGCCACAGCGGAA
Source organism: Paraburkholderia sp. (assembly GCA_036264535.1). Taxonomy (GTDB): domain Bacteria; phylum Pseudomonadota; class Gammaproteobacteria; order Burkholderiales; family Burkholderiaceae; genus Paraburkholderia. The sequence continues at coordinate 6,823 of DATAQT010000180.1, forward strand.
ACCGAAACCCAGCGCCTGCGACACTTCTGGTTCGTACTGCAGCGACGCGTCGTTCAGCTTCAGCTTTTCGAGCGAGTCGCGCAGTGCGTCGTACTGGTTCGCTTCGACCGGGTAAAGACCCGCGAACACCTGCGGCTTCACTTCCTTGAAGCCCGGCAGCGCCTCGGCCGCCGGCTGGTTCACCAGCGTGACCGTGTCGCCGACCTTCGCCGCCGCGAGTTCCTTGATGCCGGCGATGATGAAGCCCACCTGCCCCGCCGACAGCGACTCGAGATCCTTCGACTTCGGCGTGAACACGCCGATATGTTCGACCGGAAACTGCGCGCCGGTTGCCATCAGCCGGATCTTGTCCTTCGGACGCAGCGTGCCGTTAACGAGGCGCACGAGCATCACGACGCCGACGTAGTTGTCGAACCACGAATCGATGATCAGCGCCTGTAGCGGTGCTTCGGTGTCGCCCTTCGGCGGCGGCACTTTCGCGATCAGCGCTTCGAGCACGTCTTCTACGCCGAGGCCCGTCTTCGCGCTGCAATGCGTGGCGTCGGTCGCGTCGATGCCGATCACGTCTTCGATTTCGGCGATCGCGTTTTCGGGGTTCGCCGCCGGCAGATCGATCTTGTTCAGCACCGGAACCACTTCGACGCCGAGTTCGATCGCCGTGTAGCAATTGGCGACGGTCTGCGCCTCGACGCCCTGGCTCGCGTCAACGACGAGCAGCGCGCCTTCGCACGCGGACAGCGAGCGGCTCACTTCGTACGAGAAGTCGACGTGCCCCGGGGTGTCGATCATGTTCAGGTTGTAGACCTGCCCGTCGCGCGCGCGATATGTCAACGCAGCCGTTTGCGCCTTGATGGTGATGCCGCGCTCGCGCTCGAGATCCATCGAGTCGAGTACCTGGGCTTCCATCTCGCGGTCGGACAGACCGCCGCAAATCTGGATGATGCGATCGGCGAGCGTCGACTTGCCATGGTCGATGTGCGCAATGATCGAGAAGTTACGAATATGATCCATTCAGTGCCGATCAAGCGAAAAGGCGCGCCCGGACAATAGCGGAGCACGCCTTGTAAGTAGGTGAAAAACTTATCTATTTTAGCCGAAAAGCCCATCGGCCGCCGCATCTTGCAAAGCTCGGGCCGGAAGACGGCGCAGAAGATTCGACAAATTTGCCTTGGGTATCGCGCTAAGGCCCAGGAAGACGCTCATGGATCGCGCGGATCAGGATGCCGTGCAGATACGGGTCAGGATGCCGCGATGACACCCGACGCATGCGCGACCAATGCAGCCCGCACGCGCACTTCGTCGAGATGGTAGTGGCAGAGCTGGACGCCATCGCAAACCAGAACCGGCACCAACTCGTTGTACCGTGCTTCAAGCAACGGATCGCTGTCGACGTCGATCACCGTCAACTGCGCGCCGAACTCGACCAGCAAAGGCTCGAGCGCGGCGCACATGTCCTCGCACAGATGGCACCACGCGCGCCCATAAAGCGTGAGCGGTGCCGTCTTCGTCATTTCTGCGGGCTGCGCGGGCGGATCGGCACAAACTGCGTGTTGTCGCCACGACGAACCAGCAACGCGACCATCTTCTGCGGATCGAGATGCGAGGTCAGGTCGTCGAACTGCTTCGCGCTCGTCACATCCGTATCGCCGACCCGCAGGATGATGTCGCCCTTTTGGAGTCCGACACGCGCGGCCGGACCGTCGGCCGCGTCGATCTGCACGCCACTCTGAATCTTCAGCGCTTTCTGTTGATCAGCGGGAATGTCACTGACGGCGATGCCGAGCGCGTTCGTCGCGCGCTGCTTCGGCGCCTGCGGCTTCTTCTGATCCGCCTTTGCGACCTTGTCCGCCTGCATTTCGGTGATCGTGACAGGCAACTCGTGCGTTTGACCCTTGCGCCAGACCGTGACCGTCGTCTTCGTGCCCGGCTTCGTGTCGCCGACCATGCGCGGCAGATCCGTCGCGGTATCGACCGGATGGCCGTTGAACTTCAGGATGATGTCGCCCGGCTCCACGCCGGCCTTGTCGGCGGGGCCGCCCGGCTCGACGCTGCTGACGAGCGCGCCCTGCGCCTTCGGCAAACCGAGCGAGTCAGCGACGTCCTTCGTCACTTCACCGATCGCCACCGCGATGCGGCCGCGCACGACTTTGCCCGAGCTCTTCAGCTGGTCGGCCACGCGCATCGCTTCGTCGATCGGAATCGCGAACGAAATGCCCATGAAACCGCCAGTGCGGCTATAGATCTGCGAATTGATGCCGATTACTTCGCCCTGCATGTTGATCAGCGGACCGCCCGAGTTGCCTGGATTGACGGCCACGTCGGTCTGGATGAATGGCAGGTAGTCGCCGGTGTCGCGCCCCTTCGCGCTGACGATCCCGGCCGTCACGGTATTTTCGAGACCGAACGGCGAACCGATCGCGACGACCCATTCACCGACGCGCACCTTGTTCGAATCGCCGATCGTGATGGTCGGCAGATTCGACGCGTTGATCTTGACGACCGCGACGTCGGTGCGGTCGTCAACGCCAATCAGCTTCGCCTTGAACTCGCGCTTGTCTGTCAGCGTCACGTAGATCGTGTCCGCATCATCGATGACGTGCGCATTGGTCATCACGTAGCCGTCCGCCGACAGGATAAAGCCTGAGCCGACCCCGCTGTTCTGTTCGGGGTCGGTATTGTCCGGTGAATCCGGGCTGCCACCGCTGCCGCCGCCACTGCCACCGCCGCCACCACCACCGTTATCACCACCGTGCGGCGATTGCGGCGACTGCGGCAACGGAATACCGAAGAAGCGACGGAAGAACTCCGACATGTCTCCGTCGTCCATACCCGGCGGCAGGCCACCGTGGGAACTGCCGTTCGACACGCGGGTTGTCGTGCGAATGTTGACGACCGCCGGGCCGACCTTGTCGACGAGGTCAGTGAAGTCGGGCAGATTGGCGGCGGGAGCCGCCGACGCCATATGCGGCACAAGCGGCAAACACGCCGCCACCACTACGGCTGCGAGGAATTTGCGCACCGAAAAAGTCGTCATATCGTAGCAAGCCGAGGGATTTCAGGATTCGGAAGGATTACTTCGGAGCTTTGTATTCTATGGCAGACGCGAACTGCTGCAATGTGGTTTGGGGCACCTCACCGAGCAGGGTAATCCAGAAGTCACCCTGACGCTTGACCAGTACGTGCGTCGCGCCGCTATCGCCCGTGCCCTCCTTGCGCGTATTGTTCTCGACCGGCTCGACGAACACCGAAATCGCCGCGAGGCCGTCGGAAAACACGGCCTGATCGACCGGGATCGGCGGCTGCCCTGCCTCGCGCGACGCCATCGGGCGGCGCAGTTGGCGGATCATGTGAAAGCCCGGCACCGACGCCGTGATCTGCCAACCTTGGGCGGCCATGTCGACCGGCTCGACCGGCGGGTGCACGACGGTCCAGCCCGCGAGATTGCGAATGCCGTTGACAATGCCTGCCTTGTCGACCGGCACGCCGATGCGTACCTGGGAAAACGACAGCTGTTCGAGCACCTGGCCGCTCGGGTCGAGTGTTTGCGCGCGCAGCAGCAGACCGGTCTTTTTGTCGGCCCACAGCTTGTACGCAAAGCGATACCCGTCTTTCGGATCGAGTTCCATCACGACGCTGTCGACGCCCGCGACGCGATCGTCGCCAAGCATCTTCGGTTCGTAGACGGACAGCACCTGCTCGCCGTTCACGGCCAGCAGCGCGGGGAATGCGTCTTTGTTCTGACGCTTTTCGACGACGACGAGACGCCGCTCCGGCACGAACGTGTACATGTCGTCGTTATGCCGCAGCATTTTGCGCGGCTTACCGTCGAGGCTTTCGAGCTGCTCGAACTCGCCGTCTGTATGCGTGGAGTAATGTGCGATGCGCGACGTTTGCACGAAATTACCGCGCTGATAGACGAACGCGCCCTCGTAGTTCAGCTGCTGGGCGGCCTGATGGATGCGATCGAGCAGTTCCGCCGCCGTGCGACGGGCGGCGGCTGGATCGTCTTCTGCGAAGACCCGCGGCGTAGCGGACAACAACACGGCTGCGCAGAACAGAAATGCTGGCAACCGCCCCCAGATAGTCGTTTTATTGAACCGCGGAGTCTGCATCAAACTATTGGCCCTGCGTGGAGACTGAGGCAGCGCGAATCACCGGCATCGAGCCTGCCATCACCGGTTGTTGCGCAAATTGCTGATGAGCTTCGAGGTATTGATCGAGGCTCGCGTCGCGAATGATGTTGGAGTCTTGCGTGGGCACCGAGGCCATGGCGACACGCTGCACGGCGTCGCCGTGCGATTGAAGCGAAGCGACCTGGGCACCCGCCGGGCCGCCCGGCACGCCCTGCAACTGCGGCACGACGATCCAGGTCAGCGTAGCGGCCGCGGCGGCGACGGCAAAAGCCGGCACGACGCGGCGACGCAGCCCCAGCAGGCGGCGCGTGACCGACGCGGCCGCTGGCGCCAGCACATGCGGCTCGCTTTCGAGACGCGCGGCGAAGCCGCTCAGAAATGCGCTGCTCCTTGCGGGACTGACTGCCAGATCGTCGGAACGCAGCGCGTCGCCGATCAGGTGGTAGCTCGACCACGCGGCGCGATCGTCGCCATCAAGGTCCGCAAGAAACTTTTCCAGATTCAGATGCTCTTCGCCGAACAGCTCACCATCGACGAAAGCCGACAGACGCTCGCCGTGCGAGCCCCCTTGCGATTGCATCGAGACCGACCCCATGATGCTCCCCATCTTTCCAAATACCCCGTAGTGACACCACTAATCCAGATATTGCACCGCTGCCCCGCCAAGCCCGCTGGACACGTCTACCAGCGCTTGCCTTCGGGTGTGTCAAGCAACGGTCGCAATTTTGCCGCAATGGCTTCGCGAGCGCGGAAAATTCGTGATCTGACTGTGCCAATTGGGCAACCCATCATCTCAGCAATTTCCTCGTAGCTCAAACCTTCAATTTCTCGAAGAGTAATGGCGGTGCGCAATTCTTCCGGTAAAACCGCCATCGCAGCATTGACCGTCTCGGCGATCTGCTTGCTCATCAACATCGACTCAGGCGTGTTGATATCCCTTAGTTGGTCGGCATCCGAGAAAGTTTCAGCTTCTTCAGCATCTGCTTCGGTCGAGGTCGGCGCGCGCCGGCCCTGGGTGGCAAGGTAGTTCTTCGCGGTATTGACCGCAATCCGGTACAACCACGTATAAAACGCCGACTCGCCGCGAAACTGCGGCAGCGCGCGATACGCCTTGATAAAAGCATCCTGCGCGACGTCTTCGACTTCGGCGGGGTCCCGCACGAGACGCGAGATCAGCCGGAGAATCTTACGGTGGTATTTGGAGACCAGAAGCTCGAACGCGGCCTTGTCGCCCTTCTGGACGCGCTCGACCAGCACCTGATCAATTTCTTTTTCGCTCACCTGATAAATCCGTTAACTATAAGGGCGCATGGCGGGGGACCATTGTAGCGTCCCCCTCGTGAGGGCACGTTACTACGGTAACAGCGGTTACAGTCGTTACAGTCAGGCTCCGGCCGCACGTCGGCCCAGCACGGAAAGTTCGCGGAAAACAGCGGGCGGCAGCGCGTCGGCCGCAAGCAGCAAGGTGCGCGCGCGACCGTGCGACCCGGACGCGAGTCCACTCCTTCGACCATCCTCGGGCTCCACCGCGAGCACCAGCAAACGGTCGCTCCACTGCGCGCAACCGACCACGCGGCCTCGCGCGAGCAACGCGCCCGCGCAGTTCCAGGCGGAAATCTCGCCCATCCCGAGATGCAGCGCGACCGGCTGCGCCGCGTCATGCCTCGCCGCGCACAGCGCGAGCAGCGCTGCCACGGCAAGCGTAAGCGGAGCGGCCTGCCACGCGCCCAGCCGGGGCGCGAGGCAGGTTTGGACGGCTAAGGTCGCAATCAGCACGAACACCCCCAGCGCGGCACGCATTGCGACCGAGCGACGCAGCGCAATTCGCTGTGTCGCCCTGTCCAACCTTGCCGGTGCGGGGGAAAGCGCCGGCGAAGCCGGCGTCGTGAGCTGACGCGTCACCCGCGATCAGGCGATCATGCGCGCTTGAACACCAGCGTGCCATTCGTGCCGCCGAACCCGAACGAGTTCTTTAGCGCGACGTCGATCTTCATGTCCCGCGCGGTGTTTGCGCAGTAATCGAGATCGCAGGCCGGGTCCTGGTTGAAAATATTGATGGTCGGTGGCGAGACCTGGTGATGCACGGCGAGTACCGTGAACACCGACTCCAGACCGCCGGCGCCGCCCAGCAGGTGGCCCGTCATCGACTTGGTCGAGTTGACGACGATGTCCTTCGCGTGGTCGCCGAACGCCCGTTTGATGCCGGTCGTTTCCGCCAGATCGCCGAGCGGCGTGGACGTGCCGTGCGCGTTCAGGTAGTTCACCTGATCGCCATTCATGCCCGCGTTCTTCAGCGCGGCGAGCATACAGCGGCGTGCGCCGTCGCCGTCTTCGAGCGGCGCGGTCATGTGATATGCGTCGCCGCTCATGCCGTAGCCGCCGATTTCCGCGTAGATCTTCGCGCCGCGAGCTTTCGCGTGCTCGTACTCTTCGAGCACCATCACGCCCGCGCCCTCGCCGAGCACGAAGCCGTCGCGGTCCTTGTCCCACGGACGGCTCGCGGCCGCCGGATCGTCATTGCGTTGCGACAGCGCGCGCGCCGCCGCAAAGCCGCCGATACCGAGCGGCGACACGGTCGATTCCGCGCCACCCGCGATCATCACGTCGGCGTCGCCGTATTCGATCAGGCGCGAAGCCTCGCCGATACAGTGCAGACCGGTCGTACACGCGGTGACGATCGACAGATTCGGACCCTTGATGCCGAACTTGATCGACAGATGGCCGGAGATCATGTTGATGATCGACGCCGGCACGAAGAACGGCGAAATGCGACGCGGGCCGCGATTGAGCAATTCGGTTTGGGTGATTTCGATCATCGGCAGACCACCGATGCCCGAACCAACCACCACGCCAATGCGCTCCGAATTCTCGTCGGTGACTTCGAGGCCGCTGTCCTGCATCGCCTGGATGCCCGCAGCCACGCCGTAATGGATGAACGTATCCATGTGGCGCGCTTCCTTACCGGGGATGTAGTCCTCGATATTGAAGCCCTTCACCTCGCCGGCGAAACGAGTCGAAAAGTTCGACGCATCGAACTTCGTGATATTGGCAATACCAGACTTGCCGGCGACCAGATTGGCCCAGCCGTCGGCAACATTATTGCCAACAGGCGAAATCAGCCCCAGGCCTGTAACAACAACACGACGGCGGCTCACGGTAACCCCTTTTTCATAGATGACAAAAGCAAAAGCCACAGCGGCCACAGGAATCGCCCTGTGTGCCCTGTGGCTGTTTAAGTCGGCAATCGCGCGGAAAGTTGCGCTGTCAACATCGCTGGCTCCCGCAAAGTAAGCGGCGCGGCGCATGGCGTGCCAATGGACACATCCAATAGCGCCCACCCTGCTGGCGCCGGCAAGCGGCACGGCAGGGCGTCATGCGCGGCCCGTTCAGAAACGCAGGCGCGAATGACCTTAGGCCTTGACGTTCGCGCGAGCGTAGTCGATCGCTTGCTGAACGGTAGTGATCTTCTCGGCTTCTTCATCCGGAATTTCCATGCCGAATTCATCTTCGAGGGCCATCACGAGTTCAACGGTGTCGAGCGAGTCGGCGCCGAGATCGTTCACGAACGACGCTTCGTTCTTGATTTCCGCTTCCGCAACGCCCAGTTGTTCCGCGACGATCTTCTTGACGCGCTGTTCGATATTGTCCATTACCCCTCCAAGGGAAAAGAAGTTCAAAAATACAGGTGCGCGCATTTTATCAGGTTTGACCCGGCAAAAAAGCGGCGCTTCGGGTTCCTGTCAACGCATGCGCCTCATGCTTTCCGCAAACGCATCAAGGCGCGGATAGTAACCGAAAATGGTTACTGCATATACATGCCGCCGTTCACGTGCAGCGTCGTGCCGGTGATGTAGCCCGCTTGCGGCGACGCGAGGAACGCGACCGCATGCGCAATGTCTTCCGGGCTGCCGAGACGGCCAAGCGGGATCTGGGTTTTCAGCGCGGTCTGCTGCTCTTCGGGCAACGCCTTCGTCATGTCGGTATCGATGAACCCAGGCGCCACGCAATTGACCGTGATGCCGCGGCTGCCGATCTCGCGCGCGAGCGCGCGCGTCATGCCCGCGACGCCGGCCTTCGCGGCCGCGTAGTTGATCTGCCCCGGGTTGCCGGCCGAGCCGACCACCGACGTGATGTTAATGATGCGGCCGCCCTTCGCCTTCATCATCGGACGCAGCACGGCACGCGAAAGGCGAAACACCGACTTCAGGTTGGTGTCGATCACCGCGTCCCAGTCGTCGTCCTTCATGCGCATCGCCAGTTGATCCTGCGTGATGCCGGCGTTGTTCACGAGCACGTTGAGCACGCCGAATTCCTTGACCGTACCGTCGATCAGCGCTTCGGCCGCGGCTGCGTCATTGACGTCGAGCACCGCGCCGCGCCCGTTCATGCCGGCCACCTTGAACGCTTCGGTGATCGCGACCGCGCCGCTTTCGCTCGTCGCAGTGCCAATGACCGTCGCGCCCTGACGCGCGAGCTCCATCGCGATCGCACGGCCGATGCCGCGCGATGCGCCCGTCACGATTGCGATCTGCTTGTCGAGAGTCTTTTCCATCTGTCAGTCCGGATGCCCTTCAAATCGGGCTCATTGATTCTTGTTGATTCTTCTGCCGAGGGATGCCGCGCCGGCGCGGCACTGCAAACGCCCGCCCGCGATCACGCGCTCAGCCTGCCGTCACGAGCTTCAGTGTCTCTCCGAGCGACGCCGGATCGAACACCGACGCGCCGACGAGATTGCCGTCGGTGCGCTTGGTCAAACCCGCAAGGACCTTGCCCGGGCCGCATTCGATCACGTGCGTGACGCCCTGCGCGGCCATTGCCTGAACGCTTTCGACCCAGCGCACCGCACCCGCCGCCTGGCGCACCAGCGCGTCCTTGATTTTGGCCGGCTCGTTGACCACGGCGACGTCGACGTTGTTGATGACGGGAATCGACGGCACCCGCACGTCGATGCTCGCGAGGTACTCGCGCAACTGGTCCGACGCGGGCTTGAGCAGCGACGAGTGGAACGGTGCCGACACCGGCAGCGGCAGCGCACGCTTGGCGCCCTTCGCCTTCGCGACTTCGCAGGCCTTCTCGACCGCGGCCTTGTGGCCCGCGATCACGACTTGCGCCGGCGCATTGAAATTGACCGCTTCGACGACGCCCGCCACCGACGCTTCCGCGCAGACCGCGCGCACCGTGTCGTCGTCGAGGCCGAGAATCGCGGCCATACCGCCTTCGCCCACCGGCACCGCGGTTTGCATCGCCTGCGCACGGAAGCGCACGAGCGGCACCGCGTCGCGGAACGCGAGCGCGTCCGCCGCGACGAGCGCCGTGTACTCACCGAGGCTATGACCGGCGACGATCGCCGGCGCCGGGCCGCCCGCCTGCTGCCAGGCGCGGTAGATCGCGTAGGCCGCGGTCAGCATGACCGGCTGGGTGTTCGTGGTGAGATTGAGATCTTCGGCGGGGCCTTCGGCGATCAGCTTGCCGAGGTCCTGGTTGAGTGCGTCTGAGGCTTCCTGAACCGTCTCACGCACGATTGCATGATCGGCGAATGCGTTCAGCATGCCGACCGCCTGCGAACCCTGCCCAGGAAAAACGAACGCGAATTTCATATCGTCCCCAAAATCTGTTTAGTCGAATGTGGCGGCCAGCCGCGTCGCGCTGCGTGGCGCGCGCACTGCTCCGGCCGCACGGGCGCCGCCAGCGGCGGCCCTGCGATGCGTCGTCGCGCTCAGTAGCGGATGACCGACGCGCCCCACGTGAAGCCGCCGCCGACGCCTTCGATCAGCACGTTCTGGCCGCGCTTGATGCGGCCGTCGCGCACCGCGACATCGAATGCGAGCGGAATGGACGCCGCCGACGTATTGCCGTGCTCGCCCACCGTGACGACCATGCGCTCCTGCGGCAAGCCCAGCTTGCGGCAGGTGCTTTGCATGATGCGGATATTGGCCTGATGCGGAATCAGCCAGTCGATCTGCTCGGGCGTCAGATCGGCTTTTTCCAATGCTTCGATGGCGACCTTCTCGAGCACGTTGACGGCGAGCTTGAACACCGCCTGGCCGTCCATGTGCAGGAACGCGCTGCCAGCAACCACGCCGCCGTTCACGTTGCCCGGCGTGCACAGAATGCTCGAGTGGCTGCCGTCGGCGTGGAGCGCGCTTGCCAGCACACCCGGTTCGTCCGACGCCTGCAGGATAACCGCGCCCGCGCCGTCGCCGAACAGCACGCAGGTGGTGCGGTCGTTGAAGTCGAGAATGCGCGAGAAGGTTTCCGCGCCGATCACGAGCGCCGTGCGATGCTGGCCGCTGCGAATCAGGCTGTCCACCGTCGCAACCGCGTACGCGAAGCCGGAGCAGACCGCTTGCACGTCGAACGCGGCACCGTGATTCTTGATGCCGAGCTTGTTCTGCAGCAGGCAGGCGGTGCTCGGGAACACGAAGTCCGGCGTGGACGTGGCGACGACGATCAGGTCGATGGACTGCGGATCGATGTCCGCCGCTTCGATCGCGCGCTGCGAGGCGACCAACGCGAGGTCGCTGGTCGTGACGTCCGGTTCGGCAAAGTGACGAGCATCAATGCCCGTGCGCGCGACGATCCATTCGTCGCTCGTCTCGACACCTTGCCCGGCGAGACGCTCGGCCAGATCCTGATTGGTGACGCGGTTGGGCGGCAGACAGCTGCCGGTGCCCAGCACGCGGGAATAGATTGTGGATTGAGCCATTATGCCTTCGAGGATTGCGCAGCGTAGGGCTCGGCCGGCTGGCCTGCGATCGGGCTTGCGTGACCCGCACCGCTTGCGTCGCGCGCCGCCTGTTCGAGAGAACCCGCATTCTCTTCCATCGCTCGCGCAAGGCGCTCCAGCACGCCGTTTTTGACGGCATCATACCCGCGTTTGATGGCCCACTCAAACGCGTAGGCATCGGCGGAACCGTGGCTTTTGATCACGAGGCCGCGCAAGCCAAGCAGCGCGGCGCCGTTGTATTGCCGATGATCGACACGTTTCTTGAAGCGCATCAATACCGGCAGCGCAAGCACCGCCATCACCTTGGTCAGCCACGAACGGCCGAACTCTTCCTTGATGATGTTGGACAGCATTTGCGCCAACCCTTCCGACGTCTTCAGCGCGACGTTGCCGACAAAGCCATCGCAGACGATCACGTCGACGGTGCCCTTGTAGATGTCATCGCCTTCGACATTACCGTGAAAGTTCAGTGTACTCGCACGCAGCAGTTCGCCGGCGCGCTTGATGATGTCGTTGCCCTTGATGACTTCTTCGCCGATGTTGAGCAGGCCGATGGTGGGCCGCTCCTTGCCCTCGAGCGCGGACACGAGCGCGTGCCCCATCTCGGCGAACTGCAGCAGATGCTGCGGTTCGCAGTCGACGTTGGCGCCCAGGTCGAGCATCATCGTATAGCCGGTGGGATTGGGCAGGGCAAACGCGATGGCCGGGCGTTCGATGCCCGACAGCGTTTTCAGCACATAACGCGAGACCGCCATGAGCGCGCCGGTATTGCCAGCGGAAATGCAGGCTTGCGCCTCGCCTTCCTTGACGCGGTTCAGCGCCACGCGCATCGACGAATCTTTTTTCTTGCGCAGCGCCACCTCGACCGGATCGTCCATTGCGACGACCTCGGTGGCGGGCACGACGGTCAGCGCCGGCAGATCCTGAGCCTTGAGCTTCTTCAGCTGCGCACGAATCGCACTTTCAATGCCGACGAGCAGCAACTGCGCATCTGGATGCGAACGAACGAAGTTGACGGCAGCGGGAACGGTCACGGACGGGCCGTGGTCGCCTCCCATGCAATCTATCGTGAGCTTTACTGTCATGGAGTGCGACGAATTTCAGACGCTCTGCTTGGGATCGCGGCCAGGGCCAAAGCGCCAACTGCGATCGACACAAAAAAGCGGCAGTTGAATGCCGCCCTTTTGCCGAACCAGGAAAATGTCAAGCGAGCCGATCGCTACGCGAAACGCCGCAGGGCGCATCGCAGTCAACGATTAGTCGTTCTTCGTCTTGACGACTTTCTTGCCGCGATAGTAGCCGTTCGGGCTGATGTGGTGACGCAGATGCACTTCGCCCGTGCTCGGCTCAACGGCCAGCGGCGCTGCCGTCAGGAAATCGTGCGAACGGTGCATGCCGCGCTTCGACGGCGACTTCTTGTTTTGTTGAACTGCCATGACTAAAACTCCAAAAAATTTTCCGAATTCTAACACAGCCCGATACGGTCTTAACCACTGGCCATATGGCCAAATTACCCGCATCGCGCCACCTGCAACTGTTCAATGCTTTTTGCCGCCCGGCTCGTCGCGTTTCAGACTTTCGAGCGCCGCGAATGGATTGCGGCGCTCGCTGGACTGGTCCGGCTCGCCGGCATCGCCGGCGTCGTCCTGCGCGGCTTCGTCGCCCTCGCCTTCGCTGCCGTCCGCGCCCGAGAGCAGACTCTCGTGCACTTCAGGGCAGACCTCGTGTTTTGGCACGAGCGGCAAGGAAAGCAGCAACTCTTCTTCGATCAAGTCGATGAGATCGAACTGGCGTGAGCCCACGATCACCTCGACTTCATCCTCGTCGAGCGGAAACTCTTCGGCTTCCGCCTCCGTATTGACGATCCGGTAAGTTGCATCGACGTTGAACGCCTGCGAACACGGCGTCAAGCACCGTTGGCATTCGAGCCACGCGGCACCGTGAATCGCCAGCCGCAAATAAGGCTGAGGACCTTCGGTGCCGTCGTCCTGCAATTCCGGCTGCGTCGTCCCTTCGGCCTGCCATGTGAACCCGGTGTCGCGATCTGGCGCTTCCGCCGGGACTTCGTTTAACATGCGCGGCAGTTGCGAGACGCGCACGACACCCGCGGCCTGACGCCCACTCCGCGCAAATTCGAACAGATCGAGTTCATGCGGGTCGGACAGACCTGCAGGTTTGCCAAGATGTTGAGTCATGTGCGCTCCTGCGTCGGCAAGGATGTTGCCGGGGTGATTCGCGAAGGACGATGAGATCCGTCGCGAAGACTATCCGGTGTGCGAGGCAGCTTGTGGGGCCCGCGGACGTTGCGTTCGACCCTGCCACGTTTTCTTCAACCTTCCGAAAGCCGGTGAACGCGCCGAGCCCCTTCAAACGCAAGCATACCGTGAAAAGCCCGAGATCATATCCGTTTTGTCTTTTCGAGTCAAACACTTAAGCCCGTACGCGTCCGACCCCGTACCACCTGCCTCTCCCTGTTGCCCGCAAACCATGCCTGATTCCTCCAAACGCCCGCCACGCCTGATTCTGGCATCGAGTTCGCGGTATCGCCGCGAGTTGCTCGAACGCCTGCGCGTGCCGTTCGACGTCGTTGTGCCCGCAGTCGACGAAACCCCGCTCGCCGGCGAAGCGCCCGAAGCCACCGCGCTGCGCCTCGCCGAAGCCAAAGCCCGCGCGGTGGCCCAAGGGCTCGCCGCCGACGAACGCGTGCTCGTGATCGGCTCCGACCAGGTTGCCACCTACGACGGCCTGCAGATCGGCAAACCCGACACTCACGACAAGGCGCTCGCGCAATTGCAGGCGATGCGCGGCCGCGACGTGCTGTTCCATAGCGCGCTGTGTCTGTTCAACAGCGCGACGGACAGCGTGCAAACCGTCGACGTGATCACCCGCGTGCGCTTTCGCGACCTGCCGGACGCGGCGCTCGACGCCTACCTGCACGCCGAAACGCCGTACGACGTAGCCGGCAGCGCCAAATCCGAAGGGCTAGGGATCGCGCTGCTGGAAGCCATCCATTCCGACGACCCGACCGCGCTCGTCGGCCTGCCGCTGATCGCGCTGTCGGGCATGCTGCTCGCGGCCGACTATCCGCTTCTGGGGGCACGATGACCGGCACTCTCTATCTGATTCCGAACACGCTCGGCGAAGGCGACGCAGCTGCGCTCGATCTCGTGCTGCCGGCGCCCGTGCGCGCCCGCGCGGCGTCGCTGCACTATTACATTGGCGAAAATGCGAAAACCACGCGCGCGTTCCTGAAGAAAGTCGGCACCGAGCGGCCGATTCAAGAAATCGAGATTCGCGAACTGAACGTCAATACGCCGGCCGGTGAGATCGAGAAACTGCTCGCGCCGCTGCTCGCCGGCACCGATGCAGGCCTCGTCTCCGAAGCCGGCTGCCCGGCGGTCGCCGACCCGGGCGCGTTGCTCGTGCGACGCGCGCACGAGCGCGGCGTGAAGGTCGTACCGATGGTCGGGCCGAGTTCGATTCTGCTCGCGCTGATGGCGTCGGGGCTGAACGGCCAGAGCTTCGCGTTTCACGGCTACCTGCCCGTCGATCCCGCCGAGCGCGCGAAACGTCTGCGCGATCTCGAGCAACAGTCGCGCAAGAGCAAGCAGACGCAGATCTTCATCGAAACGCCATACCGGAATCGCGCGCTGCTCGATACGTTGCTCGCGACCTGCGCGCCGTCGACGCTCGTCTGTGTGGCGGTCGATCTGACGCTGCCGACCGAAATGATCGCGAGTCGGACTGTCGCCGACTGGAAAAAGAAGCCCGAGATCGACCTGCATAAGCGGCCGGCGATTTTTCTGATCCTGGCGGTCTGAGCGCAAGCCCGGCCAGGCCACGAAAGGCGGACAGGGCCGGAAACCCGCTTTCAAAGACAAAGCCCGCGCGACCGGCCAAACCGGTCGCGCGGGCTTTTTTATAACTGCGAGTTCAACGCAGATTCACCTTCGCGCCAAGCGCCATCGCCCGAACCGCGCCGGCGCCGACGGCTGCGCCGAATTTGCGCGCAACACGGTCCGTAATGCTCTCTTTTACCGTGTAATCGATGATATCTGGTGCCTTGAAGATCTCACGCGCGACGTAATCCGCATCGCCAAAGCCGTCCGCGAGGCCGAGTTCCACGCTCTTCTGCCCGGTCCAGAACAGCCCCGAGAACATGTCAGGCGTCTCATGCAGACGTTTGCCGCGTCCCTGACGCACTGCGTCGATGAACTGCGCGTGGATCTGATCCAGCATATCCTGCGCGTGTTCGTCCATCTTCGACGTTTCCGGCGAGAACGGATCGAAAAAGCCCTTGTTCTCACCCGATGTGTGCAGCCTGCGCTGAATCCCCAGCTTGTCCATCAGGCCCGTGAAACCGAAGCTGTCCATCAGCACGCCGATCGAACCGACGATGCTGGCCTTGTCGACATAGATCTTCTCCGCCGCCGCGGCCGCGTAGTAGCCGCCCGACGCACACATATCGCCGACTACGACGTACAACGGTATGGATGGATATTTGGCACGCAGCCGCCGAATCTCGCTATTGATGATGCTCGCCTGCACCGGACTGCCGCCCGGGCTGTTGCAGTAAACGATCACGCCTGCCGTGTCGGAATCTTCGAACGCGGAATCGAGCGCAGTGTTGATATCTTCAGCGTTTGCACTCGTATCCGTCGCGATCTCGCCGTCAAGCGAAATCATCGCCGTATGACGGCCGGTGGCGGCAACCCGCTCGCCTGAAAAGTTCAGCGCACCCCACACGGCCAGTCCAAGCACGGCGAGAAACAGAAAGCGGAAGAAAATCCGCCAGCGCCGCGCGGTGCGTTGCTCGGTGATCGCGGCGAGGGCGATGCGCTCGAGCGCAGCCCTCTCCCAGCCCGGCTCGTCGGCAGGCGCACGGGAGCGGCCGCCCGCGGTCGGGTCCTTTTCGGGGGTCAAATTGTCGGACATGCGGACAGTGGAAAGTTTGAAAGGAAATTAGCGCGTGACCGGCAGCAATTCGCCGTCAGGCAGCCAGAATACCGCACGACCCTCAGGCGTATCACGTTCCTCGACCCGCACGGGACGCAACCTGCCCCCGCGACACGGACCACCGACGCATTTGCCGGTATCCGGCGCGTAAATCGCGCCATGTGTCGCGCACATCAAGTATAAGCCGGACGATTCGAAGAACTGCCCTTCCTGCCAGTCGAGCTCCATCGGGACATGGGCGCAGCGGTTCAGATAGCCGAATGCGCGGCCATCATAGCGGACGAAAAACACCACGACATCCTGCCCGCCGAGCCGCCCGTCGCGCCGGATGCCATCACCGCCGTCGACCAGTTCATCGGCCGCGCAAACGCGCACGGCCTGCGCAGCCGCGGTCGCAGCGGCATCCGCGCCGTCGGTGCTCATGCGTTCTCCCGCAGCCAGCCGCACAGATCGTTGACGCTCGACGCGACGAATTTCGGCGACATCGCATTCAGCGAATTCGCCGGGTGCGCGCCATACGTCACGCCGATGCCCGCCACGCCAGCGTTGAGCGCCATCTGCAGATCGTGCGTCGTGTCGCCGATCATCACCGTACGCGCATTATCCTGCCCCAATTCCCGAGTCAGCTCGTGCAGCATCGCCGGATGCGGCTTCGAGAAGGTTTCGTCAGCGCAGCGCGTGCCGTCGAACAGGCTCGTCAGGCGTGCCTGGTCGAGTGCGCGATTCAGCCCGACACGGCTCTTGCCGGTCGCGACCGCGAGAAGATAGCCAACGTCGCGCAATTCCTGAAGCATCTCGCGCACCCCCGGAAACAGCTCCGTGGTCTGGTCTTTTACCAGAAAATGAAAGCGGTAGCGCTCCGATAGCCGCGGATAGTCGACCGGATCGAGCGTGGGCGCGGCAAGCTGCAGTGCGTCGCGCAGGCCGAGGCCGATCACATAGCTCGCGGCTTCGTCGGCGGGAACCGGCAGGCCGAGGTCACGGCACGCCGCCTGGATGCTGCGCGTGATGTGCACGGTCGAATCCATCAGCGTGCCATCCCAGTCAAACACGATCAGATCAAATTGCTCTCTAGCCATGCAAGGTCGTCTCCGGGTTGGACCCAGTGCGTAATTCGTTGAGTTGTTCGATGAAGCCGCGGCAATCAGCCGGCAGCGGCGCCTCCAGTTGCAGAGGTGCGCCGGTGGCCGGATGCGTGAGCTTGAGCCGGTAAGCGTGCAGAAACATGCGCTTGATGCCCGGCTTCGCGTTGGCGCGTGCTAGCGCCTTGTTCAGCGCGAAATCGCCGTATTTAGCGTCACCGACGATCGGCAGCGCCAGATGTTGCAGATGCACGCGAATCTGGTGCGTGCGGCCCGTTTTCAGTTCGGCCTCCAGCAGCGCGTAGCCCGGCCAGCAGTCGACCAGATTGAAGATCGTGTGGGAAGCGAGGCCGTCGGCCTGCACGCGCACACGGCGCTCGCCGTCGGCGGTCAGATACTTGTGCAGCGGTTCCTTCACCGCGCGGCGGCGGCCCCAGTCGTTCGCCCATTCGCCGTGCACACACGCGTAGTAGCGCTTGTCCATGCGGTTCTCGCGAATCTGCTCGTGCAGATTGACGAGCGCCGCGCGCTTCTTCGCAAGCATTAGAATGCCCGAGGTCTCGCGATCCAGCCGATGCACAAGTTCGAGGAATTTCGCCTGCGGCCGCGCCTGGCGCATCTGCTCGATCACGCCGAACGCGACACCGCTGCCCCCGTGGACCGCAACGCCGGCCGGCTTGTCGATCACGAGCAGGTGCTCGTCTTCGAACAGGATGTGAAAGCCGCCCGCGGGCACAGGTATGTGGGCTGCGGCCTCATTCGGCTGCGCGATGCGGATCGGCGGCACGCGCACCAGATCGCCAAGCTCGAGCCGGTACTGCGCGTCGATCCGCCCCTTGTTCACGCGCACTTCGCCGCTGCGCAGGATGCGATAAATATGGCTTTTCGGCACGCCTTTGCAGACGCGCAGCAGGAAATTGTCGATGCGCTGACCAGCCGAGCTGTCGTCGATTTCGATCAGCGAAACCTGATCGCTTGAAACCGAGCTTCCGACCGCGCCTGCAACCGATCTCTGGGATGTTTTGCCTAACTCTTTCATTCTGAATATAATTTGCCCAGCAGTCTGCGACGGCGCGGTGTCCGCACAGCGTCCGGAATGCGAGTGGATTGCGCGAGCGCAAGCGATAAACCGTTATTTTACTTGCGCCGGGGTCTGGTTGCTCACCCTGAAATGAGATGCAACAAGTTGCACGCACGAAGTCAGCACCCGGCAGGGACGGCGCCCACAGGCGCGTTCGGTCAAGGTCGGCTTCGACGGTAACGGAAATTTGGTAAAAAAGAATTTAGCTTTCAGCTTCGCGTTTCCGGGTGGTATGACGCCCTGCTGGACGAAGCTGCAAGTCGCGAAAATACGGCGTGCGCCCGAGGCGTCTTGTAGAAAGTACAAGACATGGCGACGTCAAAAGAAGGCGAGACACCCCTGCAGGAAAAGACGCGCCGCCTGCGCGAACTTCCCGTTGCGGCATGACCACGGACTTCGGCCCTTCGCTCGCGCGCCCATTTGGCGCGCCGGCTTCCCAGGACGAAGACTTATGAAGGTCTGCTGGCAAAACGCGGCGTGTCAGGCCATGATTTGAAGCCGTATTCGCACGTGCCCTGCGGCACCGTGCCCGTTTTTTAATGGGGCGGGCCCTCTCAGGCAATTCTCCCGCCATTTTCCCGCTCCAGCGTGCTTGTGAAAACACAATAAGACGCGGCACGCCGCCCCCTCGCTCTCGCGACTGACAACCGCGCAGCTGGGGCGGCGAGGCCGCTCTGGAGTCGTTCAATGAAACGAATGTTGTTCAACGCGACGCAGCAGGAAGAACTGCGCGTCGCCATCGTCGATGGGCAAAAACTCATCGATATCGACATCGAAACCGCCGGCCGCGAACAGCGCAAAGGCAATATTTACAAGGGCATCATCACGCGCATCGAGCCGTCGCTCGAGGCCTGCTTCGTCAATTACGGCGAAGACCGTCACGGCTTCCTGCCGTTCAAGGAAGTCGCCCGCCAGTACTTCCGCGACGGCGTCGACATGCGTTCCGCACGCATCCAGGACGCGCTGAAGGAAGGTCAGGAACTGATCGTCCAGGTCGAAAAGGAAGAGCGCGGCAACAAGGGCGCGGCCCTGACCACGTTCATCTCGCTCGCCGGTCGCTATCTGGTGCTGATGCCAAATAATCCGCGCGGCGGCGGCGTGTCCCGCCGGATCGAAGGAGACGACCGTCAGGAACTGCGCGAGACCATGGCGCAGCTGCAACTGCCGGAAGGCATGAGCATCATCGCGCGCACGGCCGGCATCGGCCGCAGCGCCGAAGAACTGCAGTGGGACCTGAATTACCTGATGCAATTGTGGCGCGCGATCGAAGCCGCTTCGCAAAGCGGCACCAGCGGCCAGCCGATGTTGATCTATCTCGAATCGAGCCTCGTGATTCGCGCGATTCGCGACTACTTCCAGCCCGATATCGGCGAAATCCTGATCGACACCACCGAAATCCATGACCAGGCGCGCGCCTTCATGGATATCGTGATGCCGGATAATGTCAGCAAGGTGAAGCGGTATCACGACGACGTGCCGCTCTTCTCGCGTTTCCAGATCGAGCACCAGATCGAAACCGCGTACTCGCGCACGGTGCCGCTGCCGTCGGGCGGCGCGATCGTGATCGACCACACCGAAGCGCTGGTCGCGATCGACGTGAACTCGGCGCGCGCGACCAAGGGCGCCGACATCGAGGAAACGGCCGCACGCACGAACCTCGAAGCCGCCGACGAAGTCGCCCGCCAGTTGCGTCTGCGCGACCTGGGCGGCCTGATCGTGATCGACTTCATCGACATGGAATCGGCCAAGAGCCAGCGCGAAGTCGAGCAGCGCCTGAAAGACGCGCTGAAGCACGACCGCGCCCGCGTGCAGATGGGCAAGATCTCGCGCTTCGGCCTGATGGAACTGTCGCGCCAGCGTCTGCGTCCGGCTCTTTCCGAGGGCAGCCACGTGACCTGCCCGCGCTGCAATGGCACGGGCCACATCCGCGATACCGAATCGTCCGCGCTGCAAGTGCTGCGGATCATTCAGGAAGAAGCGATGAAGGAAAACACCGCGGCGATCCACTGCCAGGTGCCGGTCGAAGTGACTGCCTTCCTGCTGAACGAGAAGCGCGCCGAAATCAACAAGATCGAGTCGCGTTTCAAGGTCAACGTCGTGCTGATTCCGAACAAGCACCTCGACACGCCGCATTACAAGCTCGAGCGTCTGCGTCACGACGATGCACGCCTCGACGATCCGCGCGCATCGTGGAAGATGGCCGAAGAAGCGGCCCGCGAACTCGAATCGGAAACCGGCTACAGCAAGCGCGCCGAGGAAGTGAAGCCGAAGCAGGAAGCGGCGGTCAAGGGCATCACGCCCGAAAAGCCGGCGCCGAGCGCGCCGGTCCGCCCGGCGGCCACGCCGGCTCCGGTCGCAGTGACGCCGGCAAGTGGCGGCTTCATCGGCTGGCTTAAAAACCTGTTCGGCGTGCAGCCGGCTGCTCCGGCGCCCGCCGCGCCGACCACGACTGACAAGCAGGCCCGTCCGCAACGCGGCGAACGTACCGAGCGCGGTGAGCGCACGGGCGAGCGTGGCGGCGATCGCAACCGCAACCGTCGCGGCGCAGGCGGCCGCGACGCGGCAACGCGCGGCGAGGGTGTGACCGGCGGCCGTCAGGCGCAAGGTCAGCAGCCGTCACAGCGTCGCGAGGAACGCGAAGGCCGTGAGGCACGCGAGGGCCGCGAGCCGCGTGCTCCGCGTGAGCAGCGCGAACCGCGAGAGGCCCGTGAAGGCCGTGAGCCGCGCGAAGCACGTGAGCCGCGCGAGGCTCGCGAACGCGACAGCCGTGGCGCCGAGGGTGCGGAAACCGTCGAAGGCACGGCACGCCCCGAGCGCCAGGAACGCGGTGAACGCCGCGAGCGTGGCGAGCGCGCTGAGCGCATCGAGCGTGGCGAGCGTCGCAAGCCGCAGGCGGAAGCCGCCTCGGCGCTGACGCAAACTGACGCGCAGGCCGACGACGAACTGGCGCGCGACCGCGCCGCAGCGGGTGAAAACGGCGTGCCGGTCGATCAGGAAGCCGTCGCACGTGACGGTGAAGAGCGTCGCCGTCGCCGTCGCGGCCGTCGTGGTGGCCGTCGCGAGCGCGAAGAGGACGTGAACGGCAATCTCGCTGCGGACGTCGCGGAAGCAGAAGGCGACAACGTTGCCGCCAGCGACGAAGCACCGGTGCACACCGAGCGGCCGCTCGAGCACGCATCTGAAGCCAGCGAAGCGAAGGACGTGACGCCGGTCGAAGTCGTGGTCGCCGCTGTCGCGACGGAAACTGCCGTCGTGACCGAACTGCACGCAGCAGCGCAAACGCCGGTCCTGGCTGCGGAACATGCCGCGAAGACCGAAAAGGTCGTACCGGTCGAAGAGGCTCCGGTGGCAGCGGTGGAACCGGCTATTGAAGCGCCGGCCGCGAGCGAACCGGTCGCGCCGGTTTCCGCGGCCGAACCGGTCGCTCATGCCGAAGCTCCGGCAGTCGAGCCGGCGGTGGAAGTGCAGCCGACCGAACCGCAAGCCACTCCGGCTGCGCTCGACATCGCGGCTCCGGCCACGATCGTCGAGGCGCCGGCAGCCGAACCGCCTCTGCAGGCCGAGATCGTCGAGGCGCAACCGGTCGTCGCAACGGAACCTGCGGTGGTCGAACCGGCGCCCGTCGCCGCGGCTGCGCAGCAGGCTCCCGCCCGCAGCGCTGCGCCCGCCGCATCGGCCGATGCACTGAAGCCGATCCTCGAGCAGGCTGGCCTGACCTGGGTGAACACCGACGCCGACAAGCTGCGCTCCGCGCAGGAAGCGGCGGCGCAGACGGTCAAGCCGCCGCGCGTGGTCCGTGAGCGCAAGGCGTTGCCGCCGTCCGACAACGCGCCGATGCAACAGGTCGAAACGATCAAGCATCCGCAGTAAGCCGCGTCGTTGACAGTGAGAAAGCCCGCCCTTTTCGGCGGGCTTTTTCTTTGGGCGGCCTGTAGTCGCGAGCCGCATCATGCCGCTCCCCGTATACCCCGACAACGCCGGCCGCCCGCCTGCCGCCACGGGCATTTCCGATAGAATGAATAATTCGCTGTCCGTTCAAGCACCTGACGAAGCATTTCATGTCCCGACGCATCATTCCCGTTGCCGATCTCAGTGCGGCGCCCGTCATCGCCGGCCCGGAGCAGACGCCTAGCGGCGTGCTGCACGATACGCTCGCGCGTCCGCTGCGCGATCTGCGCATCTCGGTGACGGACCGCTGCAACTTCCGCTGCGTCTACTGCATGCCGCGCGCGGTGTTCGACAAAGACTATGCGTTCCTGCCGCACAGCGCGCTGTTGAGCTTCGAGGAAATCGAACGGCTCGCGCAGCTGTTCGTCGCGCACGGCGTCGAGAAAATTCGCCTAACCGGCGGCGAGCCGCTGCTGCGCAAGAACCTCGAATTCCTGATCGACCGGCTCGCCCGCTTGACCACGCCCGCGGGCCGTCCGCTCGATCTCACGCTGACCACGAACGGCTCGCTGCTCGCGCGCAAGGCGCGCAGCCTGAAGGACGCGGGCCTCACGCGCGTGACCGTCAGCCTCGACGCGCTCGACGACGCGCTCTTCCGCCGCATGAACGACGCCGACTTCGCCGTCGCCGACGTGCTCGACGGCATCGCAGCCGCGCACGCGGTCGGGCTCGCGCCGCTGAAAGTGAACATGGTCGTCAAACGCGGTACCAACGACAGCGAAATTGTGCCGATGGCGCGTCATTTCAAAGGCACAGGCGCGGTGCTGCGGTTCATCGAATACATGGATGTCGGCACGTCGAACGGCTGGAACATGACCGAAGTGCTGCCCTCCGCCGACGTCGTCTCACGCATCGCCGAACAGTTTCCACTGGTTCCGCTCGAAGCTCACAGCGCCGCCGAAACCGCGCAGCGCTGGGGCTATGTCGACGGCGGGGGCGAGATCGGCGTGATTTCGAGTGTCACGCGCGCGTTCTGCGGCAATTGCACGCGTGCGCGTTTGTCGACCGAGGGCAAGCTGTACCTGTGCCTGTTCGCATCGACCGGTCACGATCTGCGCGCGCTGCTACGGGGCGGCGCTAGCGATGCCGGGATCGCCACCGCCATTGCCGAAATCTGGCAGGGCCGCAGCGACCGCTATTCGCAACTGCGCGGCAGCCAGCCGGCCGATACCGGAGAGCCGGC
>DATAQT010000207.1:0-9754 GCA_036264535.1 Paraburkholderia sp.
GTGTGCATTGATCCGACGTCATGGCGCTGTCATACTCGGCGTCGCTGACGGCACCGCGTTTGGCGCGCCAGCCGTCGGCTCACGGAGACACAATATGAAGATTGCGCAGATCGCCCCGCTGACCGAATCGGTGCCGCCGAAGCTTTATGGCGGCACGGAGCGCGTCGTGTCGTACATCACTGAAGCGCTGGTCGAGCAGGGCCACGACGTGACGCTGTTCGCGAGCGGCGACTCCGTCACGAGCGCGAAGCTCGAAGCGGTCTGGCCGCGCGCGCTGCGCCTCGATCCGGGCATTCGCGACCGCATCGCGCCGCATATGCTGCTGATGGAACTCGTACGCCGCCAGGCAGAAGAGTTCGACGTGCTGCATTTTCACCTCGATTACTACTCGTTCTCGGTATTCAAGCGCCAGGACACGCCGTTCGTCACGACGATGCACGGCCGCCTCGATCTGCCCGAGCAGCAGCCGGTGTTCGACACGTTCAACACCGCGCCGGTGATCTCGATTTCGAACGCGCAGCGTCATCCGCTGCCGCAGGCGCGCTGGCTCACCACCGTCTATCACGGCTTGCCGGAGCAGCTATACACGCCGCAACCGGTCGAGCAGCGGTACCTCGCGTTTCTCGGCCGGATTTCGCCGGAAAAACGCGTCGATACGGCGATCCGCATCGCGGGCCGCTGCGGCATGACGATCCGCATCGCAGCCAAGGTCGATTCGGCCGACCGTGAATACTTCGAGCGCGATATCCGGCCCTTGCTCGACCTGCCGTTCGTCGAGTACATCGGCGAGATTGCCGATCATCAGAAAGCCGAGTTTCTGTCAGGCGCGCATGCGCTGCTGTTTCCGATCGACTGGCCCGAGCCGTTCGGCCTCGTGATGATCGAGGCGATGGCGTGCGGCACACCGGTGATTGCTTTCAACCGCGGCTCGGTGCCGGAAGTGCTCGAAGAGGGCCTGACCGGGTTTATCGTCGAGGACGAGATCGGCGCGGTGGCGGCCGTGAACCGGCTGCACAAGGTGTCACGCGCAGGCGTGCGGCAGCGCTTCGAGGAGCGCTTCACGTCGCACCGGATGGCGCGGCAGTATGTGGAGGCGTATCAATCGGTGATTCGCGCGCAGAAGCGCTCGCGGTTCAAGGTGGTCGATTCGTCGGGCAGTTGACGCGGCATCATTGCCGGGTGTCGAAGCAGGACGGCGGTGCGCGATGCGCAGCGCCGTTTTTTTTCGGGCTTTTCGTGCATGAGCGGCGGCAGCCCAACAAGAAGGCCGCGCGAAAACCCGGGCAGGGTCCTTCGCGCGGCCTTGGCCGCGATGCGATTCCGATGCAGCACGCGCGCGCGCCAGTGCGCTCAGCCACGCGTGCTGACGAGCACGTTCAGATCTTCAGCCGCGAGACCTTCGTGCCTTGCAGCGACACGTCGCCCATCAGGCCCGCGTTGGTCAGCACGAACACCTGCACCGGCGCCGTGGCCGTGTTCGTGTCGACCGCGCCGTTCGCGCCGACCTTCACGAGCGCGACCGAGGCATCGACGCCGGCCGACCAGCCGTCCGCGTTGCGGAATTTGTCGAGCGAATCCTGCGTCATGAACAGGAAGATGAGCGCCTTCGACTGCGCGCCCGCCTGCAGGCCGAACGAGCCCGACACGGTGCTGTAATAGCCGACCGTCGCGCCGCCCACCCGCAATGAGCCTTCGCCATACTGGCCGCCGACGATGAAGCCCGCCTGCAGCACCGACGGGAACACCAGCACGCCGCGCGCCTTCGATACCAGCTCGCGCGAGCCCGGCACAGTCGTGAACAGCCTGGACATCGTGCCGTCGACGCTCGCGTCGATCGACTGTCGTTTCGAGGCGTCGACATGGGCATTGTCCGGCGTGTTGCCCGTCGTCGTGCAGCCGGCGAGTGCAAGGCCTCCGAAAGCAAGCGCAGCGGTCGTCTTCAACATGAAGTGTCGTCTTTGCATCGTTTTTCTCCGTCATGGATCCGGGGCGCAACCGTCGTGGTGTCGCCCGGTTGCCTTTGAGTTATAACACAGGCAGGTGCGAAAGGCGCGTCGCCTGCGAACGCGAAAAGCCTTACGGGGCAAGGGTTTGGGGGTGATCGAAAGAGTCTGTCCGGTAAATTTGACCGGGCGTCTGCGCGGCTTCGAAGCGTGCGTCGAGCGACGTTTGCAGGCGGCTCGGGCGAACGGCGCGCAAGGCGCGCAGAGGGTGGGAGCGCTTCACCGCGGCTGCGCAATGTGCCGGTTTTTACCGATTTTCGGGTCGTCCAGCGGGCGATCGACATGGAAATGAAAGTGTGGTTTCGAAGCAGTGATTTGCAACGGAGAGCAAGCGGCGTGCCTGCGGCTCAGCCATGATTCGCGGGACTCTTGACCGCGGGCGGGCGCCGCAGCGCGCGGCGCACCATGCCGATGATCACGCCGATCGCAAACAGGATCGCCGCAGGCACGACCCAATAGCCGACGAACGCGTGCCACAGATAAGCGAACAGCGTCGAGCGGCGCACACTGTATTCGTTGATCGCATCCTGCTGGCGCGGCGCGTTGGCGGCCAGCACGTCGGCCGGGCAGCCAGCGGCTTTGGCCTCGTCGGGCTTGCCGCGGCAATGCGCGGGCGCGCCGGCGGCGCGCTGCGCGTCGGTGAAATTCCAGGTGGTCAGCGCGCGATCGAGATCGACCGCGTTGTACGACATTTCCTCGCGGATCTCGTTGACCGCGACGATCGCCACGGGCACGGCCCAGAAGATGATGACCAGCAACCACCGCCTTAACCAGCGGTTTTTATGCTTCGATACCATCCTTGCCTCCAATCGATGCTCAGTAGCACCAACGACAAGATGGCGGCCCGCGTAGTTGATTGGTTCTGAATTTGAGGGTGGGCCGTCTCCGCAGCCATCATAGAAGAAAACGGCGCGTTCCGGCGGGTGGACTGCGAAGGAGGGGGATCCGGTCGATGCGCATCGTGCGTGAAACGATGCGCCGGCGCCGTGCTGACCGGATGGCGCCGGCGTGGGGGATGGCTACCGCGCTCAGTTGGCCGGCGCCGACGACAGACAGGTCTTCATGAACGCCTTGCGGTCGTCGCCTTTCTTGTCGGCCGCCTCTTTGTTGCACACCTTCATCTTGTCCTGCTGGCTCATCGGTGCGGCCGCGGCCGGCTTCGCGGACAGGCAGGTTTGCATGAACGCCTTGCGCTCGTCGCCTTTCTTGTCGCCGGCCTGCTTGTTGCAGTCGGCCATTTTGGTCTGCTGGCTGTTCGCCGCGAACGCCGGCGAGACGAGTACCGCGCCCAGCACCAGCGTAGCGATAGCGGATTGAATTTTCATGGGACACTCCATCGGTGGTGATGAAAACGTTTCTGGTCGTTCATGCGCGCGGGCGACGACGGCATCCTGGAGCCACCCCCCGGCGCATCGATTATGGCAAACGCCGTCTGCGAGAACGGACCAAAACGCATTCTGGTTGACAGCGCTCTGCACTCGTTTTCCCTGAGCAGGCGGAGGATTCGAGCGTGCGGCGTTTGAAACAATCGAATGAACGGGTGCGCGAATCCTGTTATGCAATGCAGATTAATTGATTCGACTGTTTCACGCATATCGAAATCGAAATTACCGTGCTCGCTATTTGGGAGTACGACTAAAGAGCATTGAATATTTCTACTATGCTGCGAATGCAACTGAATAAAAAATAGGCACGAAATTCGGCGATCGGCGTGATGCGAAACCGCGATGCGACGTATGCCGCTCCCTCTCAATCTTCATCCTCGCGAGGAGACGTACCATGCATTACCTGTTGATGTACGAGTTGGTACCGGACTACCTGGAGCGGCGCGGCGAGTACCGCGATGCGCATCTGAAGCTCGCGTGGGCCGCCGCCGGGCGCGGAGAACTCGTGCTGGCCGGCGCGCTCGCCGAGCCGACGGACGGTGCGGTGCTGCTCTTTACCGGCACGTCGCCGGCCGTCGCGGAAGCCTTTGCCAAGGCGGATCCGTACGTGCTTTCCGGTCTCGTCGCGCATTGGCGCGTGCGCGAATGGACCACGGTAGTCGGCGAGCACGCATCGAAACCGGTGCGCGCGTAACGTTACTCGAAGCGACTTCGTCGTCTTCGTAACACCTCGAACCGCGCGCATGCACAGCGCGCGCATGCGCGCCTTCCGTTGCCTTCATGGCACCGCGCATGCGCGTCGCCGTCGATCCGTCGAAGCGCGTTATCGTTGCATCTCCATCTATCAAAACGCATTGAAATGCAGACTGGCGGAGCAATCGAATTTCTAAAGGCGATTGCGCTCGACCACACGAAATTGTGCCTTGCAATATACTGAATCGATGCTGGATAAGCAGCCGCTTCTGTTACGGCAATACGTGAATCGACGCAGCGAAACGGACAAGATTGTTTCTATCCGTAACACTTGTCTCAACTGTACTCATGCAAAGGTTCGGATGGTATGCTTCGTGCACAAATTTTCCCGTGCACGAGTGAGACCGCGTTTCGTGCTCCGCAATAGGGACGATCCGCACCACGTGCGGGCGCAATGTCCCCGCCAGCCGAACGGACATAACAAATTTGTGCAACCGAGGGCCGCACACGGATCGTGAACGCTGAGAATCCGTGGCAGGCCCAACGCCGCGGCCAGGCCAGGCCGCGTGGAGAAAATCCAATGTTTTTCGATGAACTAAACAACGACGAATGGGCGCTGCTCGCGCCGCTCGTCTCCGACGAGCCGGCCGTCCGTCTGAACCGGCGCGGCCGGCCGCGCGCCGAACCGCGCATCGTGACGAATGCCGTGCTGTGGATTCTGACCACCGGCGAGCCGTGGTCGAAGCTGCCGGGCCGCTATCCGTCCGGTCCCACCTGCCGCCGCCGCTTCGAGGAGTGGCAGTTGAACGGCACGCTGCACGAGATGGTCCGCCTGTTGTCGCAAAGCGGCCGCACGTTCGCGTACATTCCCGAACCGGCGCCGCCCGTTACGGCCAGGCCCGCGGTACCGGTTGCGCAAACCCCGAGTCCGCGCGACGACAACGGTCTGCGCGGCGTGTCGTGGAAGAGTCCCGAGTCGTGGCAGGCGCCAGGCGTCGCGAGCGCGTTGAGCCAATGGCGCACGGCCGATCCGATCGGCGACATCACGCGCCAGTTGGCAGGGTTTCAACAAGCGGCGGCCCCGGCTGGCGCGGCCGCATTCGCGGCGAGGGCGGTGACGCCCGTCGAACCGGCCGCGGGGCAGGTGGATACGATCAGCGCGACGAATGTCGCCCAACCCACGCCTGACGCGATGAATGCGCCAGCCGTGGCCGACCAGCCGCGTCCGTCGCTATCGATGAGTCTCGCGCCGCGCGGCATGCAGGTCGCCGATTCGCGCGGTTATCTGATCTACGTGGTGGCCGAAGAGGTGCCGGGCGCGATGTATCGCGGCTGGGCGGAGATCGTCAGGGACGGCAAGCGCGTCGAGCGCTCCGGCCTCGTCGGTCCGCGCTTCGCGGATGCCCGACACGCGCAGCAGTTCGCGCTCGACTGGGCGCGTCAGTGGATCGATCGCGAATGCGCAACCGATGCCGCGGCCGCGACGCTGACCCATGCCACCGTGCAGACTGCGCCGGAACCGGTTTCGGCCAGCCCTGCGCAGCGCTCGGCGGGTCGTCCGTTGCCCGGCTTGCGTCAGGTGTCGGAACCCACGTCGGTCAATGGCAGCGCCAATCACACGGGAAATCACAGCGCGCCGTTGCACGGGCCGCTGAAGCCGCCACTGAATGCGTTGCGCGGACCGCTGCGCCGCTATCCGTCCGACTCCGCGACCGCGGGCGTGGCGAGCACCCCCACGGTCACGACCGACAGCAGCGCCGCTGAGCGTTTTTCGCCGACCTGCAAGGAACTCATCTCGTACGTGGGATGAGCTGGGCAGTCCCCGCGGCCGCGCGAGGCCGCCGCAGGTTCCTGCTTCGTCATTGCGGTCGGTCGTGGGTCACTGCCGTCCGTACGTATCGTCGAAGCGCACGATATCGTCTTCGCCCAGGTATGAGCCCGACTGCACCTCGATCATTTCGAGCGGCATCTTGCCCGGGTTTTCGAGGCGATGCGTGACGCCGAGCGGGATATAGGCCGATTCGTTTTCGGACACGATAAAGCGTTCGTCGCCACGCGTGACGAGCGCGGTTCCGCGCACGACGATCCAATGCTCCGCGCGATGATGATGCATCTGCAACGACAAGCGCGCACCCGGGTTGACGACGATGCGCTTGACCTGAAAGCGCTCGCCGGTGTCGACCGAATCATAGTTGCCCCACGGGCGATGCACCTTGCGATGATTGGCCGCTTCGAGCCCGCCGTCCTCGCGAATCCGGTTGACGATCTTCTTGACGTCCTGCACGCGTGATTTGTCGGCGACGAGAATCGCATCCGCGGTCTCGACGACGACGAGATCCTGCGTGCCGACGCAGGCGATCAGGCGTCCTTCGGAATGCGCGAAGGTCGAGTTCGCGCCTTCGAACATCACACGGCCGCGGCCCACGTTGCGATCCGCGTCCTTCTCGGAGATGTCCCAGATCGCGTCCCACGAGCCGACGTCGGACCAGCCGGCCGCGAGTGGCACGACCACGCCGGAGGCAATGCTCTGATCGCCGCCGAGCTGCTCCATGACCGCGTAGTCGATCGAATTCGACGGCGAGGCGCTGAACGCATCGCGTTGCAGCCGGAAGAAGTCGCCATCCGACTTGCTGCCCGCGAAAGCCGCTTCGCAGGCTTCGTAAATGGCAGGCTGGAAATGGCGAATCGCCTTGAGCCACGTCGATGCGCGCACGATGAAGATGCCGCTGTTCCACCAGTACTCGCGCGATTCGACGTAGCGCCGCGCGAGTTCCAGATGCGGCTTTTCGACGAAACGATCGAGCCGGTGCGCGACGGGGCGATCCGATGCTTCGGTCTGCCTGGCATCCGGTGCGCCATCCTGACCGAGCGGCGCGCCGATACGGATATAGCCGTAGCCGCTCTCGGGACGCGTCGGCACGATACCCATCGTGACGATGTGGCCGGCCGCCGCATGCTGTACGCCGGCGGCGACCGCCGCGTGAAAGCCGGCGCTGTCGGTGACCGCGTGATCGGCCGGCATCACGACCATGATGCCGTCTTCGTCCTGCGCGGCGACGGACAACGCGGCCACCGTCAACGCGGGCGCGGTGTCACGGCCCACGGGTTCCAGGATCAGACGGCTCGGCTTGCCGCTCGTGCGCAACTGCTCGGCCGTCGTGAAGCGCTGTTCTTCGTTGGCCACGACTACGAGTTGGCCGGCGAGCGGATAACCGGCTTCCAGCCGATCGAGACGGCGGGTCGTCGATTGCAATAGCGACTCTTCGCCGAGCAGGCCGATCAGCTGTTTTGGATGCTGCTCGCGCGACATCGGCCACAGACGCGTGCCCGAGCCACCCGCGAGAATCACGGGATGAACCTTGAGCTTGACGCTGGTTGCGGTTGAGGACATGGGGGATTGGGCGGGGGTGGGCCGGGTGCCGGTGGGCTTGACCGGGGCCGGAGCTGTCATGGTGAACTCCTCGAGGCTGGATGAATGCGTCGAGTTTTATCACGAAGTCGCGAAGCAATAAAAGCGCGTTAAATACAATGTGGATAAAAGCGCAGGGAATTTATTCGAAAAGAAGTAAAAAATGACTGACCGATTTATTCAAAAATAAAAATTACCTGAAAAAATAGGCAAACATTTTTTTTGCGCTTATTGATGCGCAAGAATCGCCGCGTAGATGACCAGAAAGCTTCGCCGGTGAAGCTTGCGAGGCACGAAAGCACCCTTACGAATGTGCTCGAATCGACGCCAAAGCCGCCGCTGTCGCTCCGCATTATGGCAAAAATTACCGTACAAAATGCAGAAAAAATCCCGAAATTCTGACCGATACAATTTGAGATATTTTGTGGTCTTGTCGTGCGAATTTTAATACCGCTTTATTGATATATGTACCGGGGTATTCACTCATTCCGAATCAGCATTTCCGGTCTGGTGATTCGCGTTCATTCAGGCGCGGGGCCGGCGGGAAATAAAAAGCCCGATCAACGAAACCCGCATGCAACACCCCTTTTCAACCAACCGACGGATCGCACTTGACTGACGAACAGAGAGGCGACGCATGCTGAGCGTACTAGCGAGAATCATCGACATCGCCATGGTCGCGCTCGCCGCGGTGCTGGCGGCGGCCGTGCACGGCGGCAGAGTGGAATGGCTCGACGATATGCAGAGCGTCTCGCTCGCGTTCGGCTGCCTGCTCGTGGTGGTGTTCTTCCCGGCGCTCGGTATCTATCAGTCGTGGCGCGGCAAGCCGCTCTACGATCTGCTGTCGCGCGTCGCGGGCGGCTGGCTGCTGGTCGAAGTGGCCGGCGTGCTGATCAGCTTCAGCGTGCACCGCGCCGAAAGCCTCTCGCGGCTGTGGCTCGTGTATTGGGCGCTCGCCTCGATCGTGCTGCTGGTCGTGACGAAGGTGATCGTCTATTCGATCCTGCGCGGGCTGCGCCGCGAGGGCTTCAACCAGCGCGCGGTCGCGATCGTCGGTGGCGCGCCGTATGGGCGCTTTCTGATCGAGCAGATGCACGGCCGTCCGGAAGCGGGCTTCACGCCCGTCGTCGTATTCGACGAGGACGGCACGATCAATCACTACGAAGACCCGGATGCCGCGCACGTGATCGCGGGCGTGCCGGTCGAGCGCGACTATCAGCGCATGATCCAGCTGGTGCGGCAGCGCGCGATCCGCGAGTTGTGGCTTGCGCTGCCGATCTCGAAGGAGAAGGCGATCCATCGCTTCGTGATGGACCTGCGCAACGACTTCGTGAACATCCGCTTCATCCCGGACGTCGGCAGCCTGACGCTGTTCAATCAGCCGATGGTCGAGCTGCTCGGCGTGCCCGCGATCAATCTGGCCGCCTCGCCGATCACCGATCTGCGCGTGCTGCCCAAGCGCGTGTTCGACAGGCTGTTCGCGCTCGGCGCGCTGAGCGCGCTCGCGCCGCTGATGCTCGTGATCGCGCTGATGGTGAAGCTCAGTTCGCCGGGACCGGTGTTGTTCCGCCAGCGCCGCAAGGGCATCGACGGCCGCGAGTTCGAGATCTTCAAGTTCCGCTCGATGAAGCTGCACAAGGAAACGGTCGGCAAGATCACCCAGGCGACCCGGCGCGATCCGCGCATCACCGCGGTCGGCGCGTTCCTGCGCCGCACGAGCCTCGACGAGTTGCCGCAGTTCATCAACGTGCTGCGCGGCGAGATGTCGGTGGTAGGTCCCCGTCCGCATGCGCTCGAGCACGACGACATCTACAAGGATCTGGTGAAGGGCTACATGCACCGCTACCGGATCAAACCGGGCATCACCGGCTGGGCGCAGATCAACGGCTATCGCGGCGAGACCGATCGCATCGAAAAGATGATGGGCCGCGTGAAGCTCGATCTGTACTACATGCAGCACTGGACCTTCTGGCTCGACATCAAGATCGTCGTGCTGACGCTGTGGAAGGGTTTCGCGGGCAGCAACGCCTATTGAACGTCGAATGCCGGAACTCGCCGCTGCCATGCAGCGGGCGAGCGCATTCCTGAATCAACTCTCTTACCGAGGTGCAATACATGAACCTGACGATCATCGGTAGCGGCTATGTCGGCCTCGTGACCGGCGCGTGTCTGGCCGACATCGGTCACGACGTGTTCTGTCTCGACGTCGACGAACGCAAGATCGACGTACTCAACAATGGCGGCGTGCCGATTCACGAGCCGGG
>DATAQT010000212.1:0-9028 GCA_036264535.1 Paraburkholderia sp.
AGGAGACCATCGGCACGCTCGACGATCTCATCGTGTCGCCGGGCACCGAGCGCACCACGTATGCGATCCTCTCGGTCGGCGGTTTTCTCGGCATGGGCAAACATCTGGTCGCCGTGCCGTTCAACGATCTGCAGATCGACAATCGTCGCGTCGTGCTGCCCGAGGCGACGAAGAAATCGCTCGAGGCGTTGCCGGAGTTCAGGTACGCGCCGGATTGAGCGACACGTTGCCGCGTCGTGATCGATCGGCGCGGCAACGGGCCGGACGACCCGCACGACGCATCGTTATTGCCCCGCCCCGCTCGCCGGCTGCATGGACTTCGTGCTCTTCGAATGCTTGTGCGTGACGCGGCCGTTGCCGCTGCCGGCGACGCCGTTGGTGGCCCCACCCGACTCGCCGACATTTCCGTTCGCGTTGTTGGCGCTGCTCGTATCCGGCGTGCGGGATTGTTCGAGGCCCGCGCCGGCCTTGCTGTTTTGCGTGGACGGATTGGAACCGGTCTGCGCAAAGCCCGCCTGCGCGAAGCCCAGCGCAAGGCAGCCGGAAACGAGCGCGGAACCGAGTTTGATGGATATATCGATCTTCATGGCACTCTCCCTGATGACGTTATGAAAACCCACTGCGCGAACCTCGGACGCGATCGCCAGCGCGTGGCCGGGGCGCGTCATCAGTCATTCAGCAACGAGTGGGCCTGCATGGGAGTGCCTCGAGAAACCCTTGCTTGCGCGGCAACGCAAGGGTTCACATGGCTAAAGAAACTGTGATGAACAGAACCGAAACAGATGGCGCAGAGATTGCGCACAAATGGCAGACAACTGACAAGCAGACTTGCGCAGCGCAGCGCACGATTTTCTTGCGTTGCCCGTGCCGAAATACCACGACGTGTCAGTCGGTTTTCGCTAGCAACATGATTCGGACGGACCCGCCGCATGCAACGCGGCCGCCGATTCGAGCACGCGCAACAGACGCTCGGGCGTCAACGGTTTCGCGCAATGCGCGTCGAAGCCGGCGGCCTTCGCGAGCGCGCGATCCTCACGCGACGCAAACGCGGTACAAGCGACCAGCAACATGTGCGAAGTCTGCGGATGCGCGCGCAGACGCCGCGCGAGTTCGAGCCCATCGAGTCCCGGCATCTTGATGTCGAGCACCACCGCGAACGGCTGCCATTCACGCGCGGTCTCGCACACGGCGAACGGATCGTCGAGCGCACGGCATTCGAAACCGTCAGCCATCAATAGCATTTGCAGCGCGTCGGCGGCTTCGCGGTAATCGTCGACCACGAGCACGCGACGATGCGCGGCCATCGCGTAGCGAATGGGTCGCCATACGAGCACGTCGTCGCTGCTGTCCACGTTGTCGTTGAACATAGTCATTTTTTCTCGCCCTTTTCCATTCGCCCTGAAGGGCATCCCGCGCCACGCTCGCAAGATTCGATCCCATTGCGTCTGCCATACCGCGGCCGGGTTTTTGTTATTTCCGCTGCGCCCGCACGATGACGTAGCCAGCACGCCTCGTCAGGCATTCCAGCCATGCAATGCTCTGGAATTCGGGATTCGGTGCGCCCATTCATCACGGCGTTTGAATGACGGCGCTTGCGATGCGCGCATTGCGCAACATCGATCGGCGCTCTGTCTTTGTGCAGTCCGCCTCGTTTAGGGGCGTCGCACGCTATCGGTATTTCAACGGATTGAGGGGGCCACGCAATGCATGCCGCTAGCGCTCGTTATGT
Organism: Paraburkholderia sp.; assembly: GCA_036264535.1. Taxonomy (GTDB): domain Bacteria; phylum Pseudomonadota; class Gammaproteobacteria; order Burkholderiales; family Burkholderiaceae; genus Paraburkholderia. Next base: position 1,730 of record DATAQT010000212.1, read on the forward strand.
CGAGATCGATATGGCGGTCATAACCAAAGAATAAGCGACGCCGCTGATAAAAAAATGCTCGACGTGTTAGGGGTTTGCGCTCAGCGGGTTATCCCGCACGATTAGCGATGAAGCCCTTGAGCATTGCGAGCGTATCGGCGTCGTCGATATGTTTGTCCGTGCGCCAGCGCAGCATGCGCGGAAAACGCACCGCCACGCCGGACTTGTGGCGCGAGCTGGCCTGGATCCCTTCGAAGCCGATCTCGAACACGAGCGTCGGCGTCACGCTGCGCACCGGGCCGAATTTATCGACGGTGGTCTTGCGCACGATCGCATCGACCTGACGCATCTCTTCATCGGTGAGTCCTGAATAGGCCTTGGCGAACGGCACCAGCGTGCGCACGCCGTCGGCCTCGTCCCACACCGCGAACGTGTAGTCCGTATAAAGACTCGCGCGACGGCCATGACCGCGCTGCGCGTAAACCAGTACGGCGTCTACCGCATAAGGCTCGATCTTCCATTTCCACCACGTGCCCGATGCCTTGGTGCGGCCGACGCCATACATCGACTCGCGCTCCTTGAGCATCAATCCTTCGACGCCGCGCGCGCGGCTCTCGTCGCGCAATGCCGCGAGCGCGGTCCAGTCCGCTCCAGCGACGAGCGGTGAGACGCGCAACAGACCCTGTGCGAGGGTGCCGTCGAGGGAGGCGGCCAGGGCATCGAGCCGCGCGCGCCGTTCGGCGAGCGGGCTCATGCGCAGGTCCCGGCCGTTCGCTTCGAGCAGGTCGTAGGCGAGGAGCGCGGCGGGCGAGTCCGCGAGAATCTTGCGTGTCAGCGTCTTACGCGCGATGCGCGGTTGCAGCCGCGCGAACGGCAACGGTGCAACCGCGCCGGGCTCCCACGCGAGAATCTCGCCATCGATCACGTAGCCGTCGGGCAACGCCTCGCCCAGTGACGCGACCTCGGGGAAACGATCGGTGATCAGATCCTCGCCGCGTGACCACAACCAGACCCGGCCGCCGCGTTTGACGAGCTGCGCGCGAATGCCGTCCCACTTCCATTCGATCAGCCATAGCGCAGGGTCGCCGAGCGTCGCGGGATCGGTCTGCAATGGATGAGCAAGAAAGAATGGATACGGCAGGCCAAGGTCGCTATCGTGATGAAGCTCGTGCGCTTGCGCAGCGTCGTCGGTCTGCGGCGCGATCAGACGTAGATAGCGCGCCGCGTCGGGCTTCTGTTGCGAATCGGTCCAACCGACCATCCGTTGCGCGATCCGCTTGTGATCGACGCCAGCCACTTCGGCCAGCGCGCGCACCACCAGTTGCCGCGCGACGCCGACACGAAAGCCGCCGCCGATCAGCTTGGTCAGCAGAAAGCGTCCACCCCAGTCGAGCTCGTCCCAGTAGCTGAGCAGACGCGTGCGCAACTCGTCGGGCGGCAGGCCGCGCAACGGCAGCATGCGTTGCTCGATCCATTGCGTGAGGCCCAGCTCCGAACTGCGTTGCGCGGGCGGCAGGATATGGGCGATGGTCTCGGCCAGATCGCCCACCGCGTGATACGACTCTTCGAATAGCCACTCGGGCAAGCCGGCGCGCTCGCGCGCAAGGTCGGTCAGCAAACGCGTCGGCACCAGTTGACGCGGCTTGCCGCCCGCGAGGAAATACGACGCCCATGCGGCGTCTTCCGGCTCGGCCGCCGAGAAATAACTGGTTAGCGCTGCGAGCTTGTCGTGCGTCGATGTGGTGGCATCGAGCGCGGTATAGAGGGCCGCGAAGCGTTTCATACGGTGTCCGTCATGATTCGTTCGTCACCGGTGCTTCGTCCGTGCCGGCTGCGTCGGCTTCGACCGTATCGTCGCCGTACTGCGTTTCGAACGCGCTGGCCTGCAGACCCTGCTCGTTGAGCCAGCGCACCATCGGTTCGATCGAACCATGCGTGACGATCACGCGCGCGGCGCCGCTCTCGCGAATCGCCGTTTGCAAACCCGGCCAGTCCGCGTGATCCGACAGCACGAAGCCGCGATCGACGCCGCGCCGGCGACGCGCGCCACGCAGACGCATCCAGCCCGACGCGAACGCATCGCTGTAATCGCCGAAGCGCTTGAGCCACGCGCTGTTCTGCGCGGACGGCGGCGCGACGATCAGCGCCTGTTTGAATACGGCCTTCTGTTTCGCGTCGATCTCGCTGACGAGACCAACCGGCGGCAGACGCACCCCCGCGTCGCGATACGCGCGATTGAGCGGCTCGACCGCGCCGTGACAAAAGATCGGCCCGATCGCCGCATCGACGCTCGCCAGCACGCGCTGCGCCTTGCCGAACGAGTAGCAGAACAGCACCGACGCGCGCCCTTCGGAAGCATTGTGACGCCACCACGAATCGATCGAATCGAACACGCTTTGCGGCGCATCCCAGCGATAGATCGGCAAACCGAACGTGGATTCGGTGATGAACGTATCGCAGCGCACCGGTTCGAACGCGGCGCAGGTCGGATCGGCTTCGAGCTTGTAGTCGCCCGATGCGACCCATACGTGGCCCGCGTGTTCGATGCGTACCTGCGCCGAGCCGAGCACGTGCCCGGCCGGATGCAGCGACACGCGCGCCGCGCCGATCGTCAGCGGCTCGCCGTAGTCGAGCGTCTGCAACGCGATGCCGGGCAGGCGCGAGAGCAGCACGCTCGCGCCCGCGCGTGTTGCCAGATAGCGCTGATGACCAAAGCGCGCATGATCGGAATGCGCATGCGTGATCACCGCGCGTTCGACCGGCCGCCACGGATCGATGTAAAAATCGCCGGGCGGGCAATACAGTCCCTCCGCTCGCGCGACCACCAGATCACTGGCTTGCTGCGCGATGCTGGTCTGACGTGGCGGCTGATCCATCGGCTGTCCTCAGGAATAAAGCGCGATCCTCCGAACGCGGCACGAGCAAACACCATGCCGCCTCACGGATGGCCCCGTTTCTGCTTACGGTATATAAAGCATACAGGCGTGTCGAGAGCGGCTGCCATCCGGCAGTGCCCGCCGCGCACCGCGAGGCCTCATGTCGATCCTGCTCGACCAGCATGCGCTGTACATCGCCAGACATCCGGGCCGCTTTCTGCTGCAAACGCTGAAGGCGTTTCGCGCGAACCAGGGGCTGCTGCTCGCGGGCGCGGTCGCCTACTACGCGTTGCTGTCGATCGTGCCGCTCCTGATCCTGATCGTCATCGTGCTGTCGCGCGTGGTGCCGCAGCAACTGGTGCTCGATGCGCTCGCCCATCTGCTGCGCTGGCTCGTGCCTGGTCAATCGGCGGCGCTCGTGCGTGAGCTGTCCAATTTCCTCGAGCATCGGGCCGTGATTGGCTGGGTGCTGGTGCTGACGATGATCTTCTTCAGCTCGCTTGCGTTCACCGTGCTCGAAAACGCGATGTCGCTGATCTTCGTGCATCGCGTCGTCGTGAAGCGGCGCCACTTTCTGATTTCGGCGCTGCTGCCCTACTGCTACATCCTGTTTCTCGGCGTCGGCTTGCTGATCGTGACGGTCGTGTCGAGCGCGCTCGATACGATCGGCGCCGAAGGGATCCGCCTGTTCGGCCTGCATGTGTCGTTGCACGGCGTCACGCGTGTGGTGCTGTATCTGTTCGGGCTCGCCGGGGAAATCTTCGTGCTGACCTCGGTGTATCTGGTGATGCCGGTCGGGCGTCCATCGATCAAACACGCGCTGATCGGCGGCGTGGTGGCCGGCGTGTTATGGGAGATCACGCGACACGTGCTGGTCTGGTATTTCGCCACGCTGTCGCAGGTCAGCATCGTCTATGGCTCGCTGACGATGGCGATCGTGATCCTGCTGAGCTTCGAATGGCTCGCGACGCTGCTGCTGTTCGGCGCGCAGGTGATATCGCAATACGAGCGCTTCGGTCATGAGCCGCTCGACGCGCCGCAGCCGACGATCAGGACCGGGTAGGCGTTTTAGCCCTTCGAAACAGGACGTGGCTGGTAAAATGCGCGCTCCGTGCACGCGCTCATTGGGCCTGATTCGTCGCAGGCCATCACGTCATCACGTCGGCCGTTATTTCATGCTCATACACGTCCTGGCCGTTGTCGCGGCGGCCCATGCTGTGCGATCCACGCCTGTCACATCGTTCCCGCCGTCAGGCATCGACACTCTCGCCCATGCTTAACGAAACCCGCATCGCGCGTGCATTGAGTGCGCGCGGCATCACGCCCGATGCGCGCCAGCGCGAGGCCATCAGCGCGCTCGTCGCGTCGCTCGGCGCGCAGCAGCGCGCGCGGCACGCATGGTCCACCGCCGCGTTCGCGCCGCAAGGCGTCTACTGTCACGGCCTGCCGGGACGCGGCAAGAGCCTCGTCGTCGATACATCGTTCGAGCTCGCGTCGTGCCGCAAACGGCGCCTGCACTTCCACGAATTCCTGAGCGAGATGAACCGCCGGCTCGTGCACGCGCCGCGTAGCGACGACCGGCTCGGCGAGGTGTCGCGGCAATGGCTCGACGGTATCGAGCTCTTGTGCTTCGACGAATTCCATGCGCACGATATCGCCGACGCGTTTCTGATGGGCCGCTTTCTCGACACCGCGATCGACCTCGGCACGCGCATCGTGCTGACGTCGAACTACGCACCGGACGATCTGTTGCCCGACCCCGAGTTTCATGAGCGCTTTGCGCCGACCATCGCGCAGATCAAACGTTGCTTCACGGTGATCCATTTCGACGGCGCGCGCGACTACCGCTTCGGCGGCGAAGCGGCCGAGGTGCCGCGTTTCTTCGCACCGCTCGATGCGTCGAGCGAGGCCGCGTTGCGCGATATCTTCACGAGCCATGAACCCGGCGCGACGCTCGCGCCGCTCAAACTGAGCGCGGCGGGCCGGCCGCTCGAAGCGCGCGCGGCCGGCCGCGCGCTGCTGTGGGCGGACTTCGGGCAGTTGTGCGTCGCGAGCCGCTCGCACCTCGACTACCTCGATCTCGCCGGGCAATGGCAAGGCTTGATCGTCGATCGTCTGCACACCGAAGCGCTGAGGCAGTCGCATACGCTGCAACGCCTCGTATGGCTGATCGACATCTTCTACGATCGCAAGCGCGCCCTCTTCATCGCCTCCGATCAGCCGCTCGAAACTGCATTGATCGGTCTCGAAGCCGCGCACGATCTGTCGCGCACGCTGAGCCGGCTCGCCGAGATGCAGTCGCGCGCGTATCGCAGCACGCTTGTACGAGGCACCGGGGACGACGCGCACGACGGAGTCAACGCCGCAGGTTCATAAGCCCTGGATCAAACCCGGGCGCATTTCTGCAAATGTTGCAATGCGACGGTAAAGCGTGCCAGCGCCCTCGAAGCGGCGCTTACCGCAGCCCACCGCTTACGTAGGAACAGGTTCTGCTACCGCGCACCGCAGACTCATTGTTCAGCGGATTGCCCCGCTTGCGCCTGCCCATGCCCAAAACCGCTTGCGTCGCCGCCGCGTTGTGCGCGGCCTGTCTCACATCCGCCTGCGTGCATATCGGTCCCTCGCGTCTGAAGGCCGATCAGGTCGACTATGCGCGCGCGCTCGGCGACGCGAAGAAGCGTGCGATCCTCGCCGCCGTGATCGGTCTGCGCTACGGCGATGCGCCCGCGTTCCTGACCGTCAGCAGCATCATCGCCGCGTACACGTTCGACACCACCGGCGGCGCGACCCTCAACGCCGGCTCGGGCAGCATGCCGAACTATGCGGAGGCGACCGGCAGCGTGTCGTACTCGAACCGGCCGACCTTCACGTTCACGCCGACCACCGGCGAAGCGTTCGCCTCCGCGTATATCCGGCCGCTCGCGCCGGCGCTCGTGCTGCCGCTCGCCGAGGGCGGCGTGCCGATCGACCTGCTGTTGCGCATCACCGCGCAATCGATCGGCGGTCTGCAGAACGGTAATGCGCTCGGCGGCGACAGCAGCGCGGGCGCGCCGGGCTTCTTCGAATTGCTGCAGGCGTTGCGTCGTCTGCAACTGGCCGGCGAGCTGACCGTCGAGACGCGTCAGCTCGATGCGAAGGCCGACCTCAAAGCCGGCCAGAGCCCGGCCCTGGCCGTGTTCCTGTCGCTCGGCGCGACCACGAGCGGCGACTCGCCGAGCACGTCCGCCGATGTCGCGCGCGTGCGCAGGCTGCTGCATCTGTCGGCGAAGACACGCAGCTACCAGCTCGTGTATGGGCCGTCGTCGACGTATCAGAAGGGCGACCGCATTCCGATGGTCACGCGCTCGGTGCTCGGCATCCTCAGTGATCTCGGGGCGCAGGTGCAGGTGCCGCCCGAGCGCATCAGCGACGGTTCGACGAAGCCGACCGTCGGGTTGATCGGCGGTGAAACACGGCCGACCATCATCGTGCATTCTGGCAAGACCGCGCCGGCCGACGCCTATGTGTCGATCGCTTATGGACCGTCGGTGTATTGGGTCGAGCGCAACGACTTCGATTCGAAATACGCGTTTACGGTCGTGCAGAATCTGATGGCGCTCGCTGAATCGGATACGAGCAGCAAGGCGCCGGTCGTGACGATTCCGGCGAACTGAGAAGTGAATCAAAAGCTGGCGCTCGCATCGCCTGCATGTTGCCTGCTGCCGAACATTGATTCACTCTGTCTTTAGCGATACTCTTAAATCGTTCGTGGTCGTCGAATGCTGGTCAACCCGGAGACAACCACTCGTGAAACGAGCGTGGGCTTTCCCCTGCATCCTCGCCTTGAGCGCGATCCTCGGCGCATGCAACAAGAACGGATCGCAAAACGCTGCTCCGGAACCGGGCTCATCCGCGAGTGCGGCGGCGGCGCAGTCGGGCGTGGCCGCGAGCGGCGCACCCGCCGCATCGGGCGCACAGGAGCATGGTGCTCTGGTCACCGTCACCAAGGCGCAGTTACCCGGAGAAGCAGCCGAAACCCTGCGTCTGATCAAAGCAGGCGGCCCTTTTCCTTTTGGCGAGGACGGTGTCCTGTTCCGCAACAGCGCGGGGTTACTGCCGGAGCATCCGCGCGGCTACTACCATACCTACACAGTGCGCACGCCTGGCGCGACGGCGACGGATCGTGGGCAGCGCCGCATCGTATGTGGTGGACCGCGCAAGAAGACCAACGACTGCTACTACACCGAGGATTACTACGCGAGTTTCAAACGCGTTGCGGAATAAATCGGTAGCGGGCGCGGCCATGAACCGCAACGTGCGACTCATAGATGTTTGATCACACTGCCCGCCAGCTTGCGCAGCTCGTCGAACTGCGTGGCGAGTTGGAGGCACAGAATAAAGGCCACACTCGCTGAAGGCCCCGGGTAACGTTCGATCCATCGCAGCGCCGGAGTGGCGTAGCGCC
>DATAQT010000244.1:0-2170 GCA_036264535.1 Paraburkholderia sp.
TCAGCGCCGAAATCGACATTCGCAAGAGCCGCTTCATCGCGCTCGCGCTGCCCGTCGCAAACCGCGATGAAGCCATGCGCGAACTCGAACGCCTGCGCGCCGAGCATCCGACGGCGACGCACGTCTGCTGGGCGCTGCTCGCGGGCGGTCAGTCGGGCATGTCCGACGACGGTGAGCCCTCCGGCACCGCAGGACGGCCGATTCTCGAAGTGCTGCGGCATCACGATCTGGATGGAGTGCTCGGCGCCGTCGTGCGCTACTACGGCGGTGTGAAGCTCGGCGCGGGCGGTCTGGTGCGTGCGTACACCGATGCGATCGCGTCCGCGCTGCTCGACGCACCGCGCGTCGAGCGGATTGCACAGGTTTCGCTAGGCGTGGAAGTCAGCTATGCCGACGAAGCCAAACTTCGCCGATGGATGGACGCCCAAGGCTATGCGCTTGTGGACTGCGCCTACGGCATGCTGGTGAAGATGACGGTGCGCTTGCCCGCCAACGCGCTCGACGATGCCAGGCGTACGCTGATCGATATCACGCAGGGAAAGGCAGGCTTCTTCTAACGGGCTCGGGTCCCGGCCTTGCGCGGCTGAATTCCGACAACAGCGCCAGCAACAGCGCAAACGCACGGTGCACGCAACCCGGTTTCACATTGTTCTCATCTGCAACGACTATCGTTGTGCGAGCGAGCTTGGCCGGAATGCGCTTCGGGCGTCGCCCGAATATCGATCGCCCCTGCGGCCCGCTATGATGAGCGCGCCAGGCGCGCCCCCAATCGGCGGCTCACGGCCCGATGCGGCAAGGTATACCCGGCCCCCGTCCAGCGGTTGAAGGCCCGGTTGGCTGCTACCATGCTGTTCTCCGCCGGGATGACTCCACTTAAAAGGCAACTCCTCTGACTTCGACCGCCGCTTTCTCCCGCATGGCTGCCGCGCGTTCCCCGTTGCGACTCATCGTGCTCAAGGGCTGCGGCGCCGTACTGCTGCCCATGCTGCTGTCCGCGTGCTCGTGGTCATGGTTCGGCCTCAACAGCAGCGCCAGCACGACGCACGCGAAAACCCACGGCACCGGGTCGCTCAGCGTCGCGCCTGCAGCCGACTTCGCGTATCTGCCCGCGCGCGATGGCCATATCTCACCGAACCGCATCGAAAATACCGGGATGACCGGGCTCGTCCTGAAGGACGACATCAGCCTCCTCGTGCGCGATGACGTCGCGAAGAACCTGCGAGTGGCCGGCTTTCGTATCGACGACAACAAACGCGTGCTCAGCGGCAGCATCGAAACATTCACAGTCGACGACACGCGCTCGCCGGCAACGTGGACGCTGAAGATGCGCTACGTGGTCATCGACGCGGCGACCCAGAAAGTGATGTACGCGACTACGCGCTCCGTGAAGCAGAAGTCGCCGAAATTCACCAGCAATACGATCGCGATCGACGACACGGTCAAGCTCAGCGTCGATGCATTGATCGGCGACCCTGGCTTTATCAAGGCGGTGAACTGAACGCGCGGTCAGCCGATGCGCGGCGCGGTTTCGCTACAATCCGGGTAACGCATCGCGTGCAATCCGCCGCGCGATGCATCGTGACCCCTGTTCGGAATGCGACCCGTCATGTCCCTGACCGCCTGGCTGTTCTTTTTGCCCGCCTGCTTTGCCATCAATCTTGCACCCGGCCCCAATAACCTGCTGTCGATCAACGTGGCCGCGCGTCATGGCTTCACGAAGGCCTTCGTCGGCGGCACCGGCAGGCTGCTCGCCTTCGCGATGATGCTCGCGCTCGCCGCGACCGGTCTCGCCGTCGTGCTGCATGCGTCCGAATGGATCTTTCTCGCGATCAAACTCGCGGGCGCCGCTTATCTGATCTGGCTCGCGATCCAGTTGTGGCGCAGCGACGCCCCCGCCATCGATACGTCGCAACCGCAAGACGCCGCGCTCACGCGGATTGCGCGGCACGAGTTCTTCGTGGCGGCGGGCAATCCGAAGGCGATTCTGGTATTCACCGCGTTTCTACCGCAATTCGTCGACGTCGCGCAGCCGATCCTGCCGCAATTCGCCGCGCTCGGCGCGAGCTTTCTGGTCCTCGAATGGGTCGCGATTGCGCTGTATTCGTGGGCCGGCATGTATCTCGGCAAATGGCTCATGCGCGAGAAGATCCGTCGCTGGTTCAATCGCTGC
>DATAQT010000351.1:0-5741 GCA_036264535.1 Paraburkholderia sp.
AAGTATCGCACAGGACTGTACTCGATTCTGCCGCGTTCGGCCGCATCGGCGCGGGCTATTTTTGCGTGTCGGCGCGCGTTGGGCCGGCGTCGGGGGTGCAAACGCGCGCAAGTGCATGAGCCACAATCGGCAGCGTGGAAAATTATCGACATCAGACGTCTTAGTTCGAAGAGAGTCCCAGCTTGAACAAGAGCGGTGATAGGCCCTGAATTCGCCGTCGTTTCAAGGGACTCAATCCATATATACAGGGTAAACACCCAATTGGATTTGACAAGAATGACAAGGTAGACTGTCGTCAGACAACGTGTCAGGCCTGCGGCAGGGTTTCTTTCACCCCAGCGGACGCCGCGTTGCGTTCCACCAGGCCACGTGGCCGACAGGGGAGACTCATCTTGACATCAGTTCTGACCACCGCGCTCGACCCGCTGGAATCGGCGGTCGCGAAGGTGAAGCGCAACGTGCTGCCGCTTTTCCTGATCATGTTCATCGCGAACTACATCGACCGCGTGAACATCGGCTTCGTCAACGCGCACATGAAGACCGATCTCGGCATCGGCGCGGCCGCGTACGGTCTTGGCAGCGGTCTGTTCTTCATCGGCTATGCGCTGTTCGAAGTGCCGTCGAACGTGCTGATGCAGAAGTTCGGCGCGCGCGCGTGGCTCACTCGCATCATGGGCACGTGGGGCCTGGTGGCGGGCGCGATGGCGTTCGTCTGGAACGACACCTCGTTCTACGTGCTGCGTTTCCTGCTCGGCGTCGCCGAGGCGGGTTTCTTTCCCGGCGTCGTCTTTTACTTCACGCAGTGGCTGCCGCAAAAAGAACGCGGCAAGGCGGTGGCGATCTTTCTGTCCGGCTCGGCGCTCGCCTCGGTGCTGTCCGGTCCGATCACCGGCTCGCTGCTGTCGATTCGCGGCCTCGGCCTGCAAGGCTGGCAGTGGATGTTCCTGATCGAAGGCGCGTTCTCGATCGTGCTGTGCGTCGTGAGCTGGCTGATGCTCAAGTCGCACATCCGCGACGCGCACTGGCTCACCGCCGAAGAACAGCGCGTGCTCGAACAATCGATCGCGGCCGAGCAGGCCGAGCGCGAAGCGCACGGCGGCGCGCATCTGCCGACCAGGAAGCTGCTGAAGGACCCGCAGATCGCGCTGTTCTGCTTCCTGTACTTCGCGATCCAGCTGACGATCTACGCGGCCACGTTCTGGCTGCCGACCATCATCCGCAAGATGGGCGGCCTGTCCGACTTCGAGGTCGGCATGTTCAACGCGATTCCGTGGCTGATCTCGATGGTCGCGATGTATGGCTTCGCGGTCGTGTCGGCGAAATGGCGTCATCAGCAGGGCTGGCTCGCGGTCGCGCTCGTCATCGCGGCGGTTGGCCTGTTCGCGTCGACCTCGGGCAACCCGGTGTTCTCGTTCGTCGCGATCTGCTTCTCGGCGATCGGCTTCAAGGCTGCCTCGTCGCTGTTCTGGCCGATTCCGCAGGGCTACCTCGATGCGCGCGTTGCGGCCGGCGTGCTCGCGCTGATCAACTCGCTCGGCAACCTCGGCGGCTTCTTCGCGCCGGCCACCTTCGGTTATCTGCAGCAGCACACGGGTTCGATCACGGGCGGCCTGTACGGTCTCGGCGTCGCGTCGCTGCTCGCGGCGGCGGCCGGCTTCCTGACGCGCAACAAGCCCGGCAATCGCGACCCGTTGCCCGAGCCGTTGCAGGGCAACGCGCATTGACTACACTGACGGCTCGCATGCGGCCGTCAATTTTTCTGGATTCGAGTTTTCATCCGGTCCGGTCGAACGCGCACGCAGCGCGCGGCGGCTTCCGCCGGCCGGCTTACTTCACACACAGGTGCTTTTCCCCATGTCCACGAAACCTACCGAATCGAACGCCACGCCGGTCGTCACCGAACTGCGCGTCGTGCCCGTCGCTGGCCGCGACAGCATGCTGATGAATCTGAGCGGCGCGCATGGTCCGTTCTTCACGCGTAACGTCGTGATCCTGCGCGACAGCGCGGGCCATACCGGCGTCGGCGAAGTGCCGGGCGGCGAGAACATCCGCAAGACGATCGACGACGCGCGGCCGTTCGTGGTCGGTCAGTCGATCGGCAATCTGCAGGCGATCCTGAACAAGGTGCGCACGCAGTTCGCCGATCGCGACGCGGGCGGCCGCGGCCTGCAGACCTTCGACCTGCGCACGACGATTCACGCGGTGACCGCGCTCGAGGCCGCGCTGCTCGACCTGCTCGGCCAGCATCTCGGCGTGCCGGTCGCGGCACTGCTCGGCGAAGGCCAGCAGCGCGACGAAGTGGAAATGCTCGGCTACCTGTTCTATATCGGCGATCGCAACAAGACCGATCTGCCGTACGCGAACAACGCCGGCGCGCGTGACGACTGGGAGCGTGTGCGCACCGAGCAAGCGCTGACCCCGGAAACGGTCGTGCGTCTCGCCGAGGCCGCGAAGGCGCGCTACGGCTTCAACGACTTCAAGCTGAAGGGCGGCGTGCTGCAAGGCGACGCCGAGATCGAAGCGGTCACGGCGCTCGCCGAGCGCTTTCCTGAAGCGCGCGTGACGCTCGACCCGAACGGCGCGTGGTCGCTCGCGGAAGCGGTGCGCCTGTGCCGTGACAAGCACGACGTACTGGCGTACGCGGAAGATCCGTGCGGCGCCGAGAACGGCTACTCAGGCCGCGAAGTGATGGCCGAGTTCCGCCGCGCTACCGGCCTGCCGACCGCGACCAACATGATCGCGACCGACTGGCGTCAGATGGGTCACGCCATCCAGTTGCAGTCGGTCGACATTCCGCTCGCCGATCCGCATTTCTGGACCATGCAGGGCTCGGTGCGCGTCGCGCAGATGTGCAACGACTGGGGCCTCACGTGGGGTTCGCATTCGAACAACCACTTCGATATTTCGCTCGCGATGTTCACGCACGTCGCGGCCGCGGCGCCGGGCAAGATCACCGCGATCGACACGCACTGGATCTGGCAGGACGGTCAGTTCCTGACGCAGGATCCATTGCAGATCGTCGGTGGCAAGGTCAAGGTGCCGCAGAAGGCGGGCCTTGGTGTCGAACTCGATATGGACGCGCTCGAGAAGGCACACGCGCTGTATCAACAGCACGGCCTCGGCGCGCGCGATGACGGCGTGGCGATGCAGTATCTGATTCCGAACTGGAAGTTCGATAACAAGCGGCCGTGCCTCGTGCGTTAACGGCGTTCTGACTTAAATGGAAAGCCTGGCGGGCTGCACGACAGTGCGGTCCGCTTGGCTTTTTTTGTATTTGCAATGCGTCGTGCGGGATATTCTTCGTGATCTTGCGCAATCTGGTTAATTCGGGCGAAGGACACCCTCCTGCGGGGCTTGGATCGTTTATACCTATGCGTGATGTGTTTTGAGCCATTCACGCAAGGCGTTGTTCATCCGGGTTTGCCAGCCTTCGCCTTCAGCCTTGAACCGGTCGACGATATCGGCGTCGTACCGCACCGTTACCGCGACTTTCGGATTCGCAAGCTTCGGCCGGCCACCGCGCCGCTTCATCTGTGCAAACTGTTCGTCGGTCGGCTCGAACGTGTCAGGGTCGGCTGCAATGCCGCGAACAATCGCGGCTTCTTCCTCAGGCGTGTTACGGATCAATTTGGGTTGCTTCTTCATAGCGGTCTATCTCCCGGTTGTTGGCTTTGCGCAAACTGATAACCCGAAAAGCTTCGCCGCGCTGCGTGAACACCACGCAATAGAGGCGGTCGTCGATTACGGCATAGCCAATTTCGCGCAACTCGCCCTAATCCTTACGGTCGTCGGGTGCGCACCATATGGACGACCAATCGATAGCGTCAGCGAGCGCCAGAGAAACGCCGTGTTTGCGTTGGTTGGCTTCGCTCTTTGCCCGGTCATAGGTCGTTTTCATTAGGTTAATGGAGTTACGAAAACTAACCGGCGCAACATGTTTTTGTAACTACGGTAATTCGTTGGGTTGGCGATAGTGCGAGTGGTGCTGGTCGCTCCTCGGATCGTCGGGCATTTCAAGGTCGAACTGCCCCAAGCGTTCCACTTACCCGACTGTCCGAATTTGCGCGGCCACCCCTGAGTACTCAACTCTTGCGAAACACCACGTGCGAGATCCGCTGCACCAGCAGCGCGGCCGCCAGCGACGCGACCGCCGTCAGCCACACACCGATATGAATCGACTGCACGAGCGCATCGCGCGCGCTATCGATCAGCGCGAGCGTATTGAGCCCCGACGTCTTCATATCCGCGATCAACTGCGTGCGCGACGCGTCGTCGATCAGGATGCGCAGATCGACGAAACGCGGCCGCCATTGCGATGCGGCCGGCTCGCCGAGCACGCCCATCGTGCGCGTGACGACGTTGCGATAGTGGTGCTGCACGACGGTCGCGACGATGCTGGTGCCGAGCATGCCGCCGACCATCCGCGTCGATTGCAATAGCGCGGTCGTGATGCCGAAGCGTTCGCGTCCGGCGATTTCCTGGCCGAACACGTTCAGGTTGTTCAGGATGAAGCCGAGGCCGATGCCGACCGCCCCCATCGGCAGCACGATGCGCACACGCGGCGTGTCCGGATTCGCGAACGCAAGCGCGATCGACGCGAACATCAGCAGCCCGAAACCGATCGACAGAATGCGCGTCGGCTTCTTCATGTGAATCACGATACGCGTGTTCAGCAGACTGCCGAGCGCGATACACGCGGCGATCGGCGTGGCGAGCAGGCCGGCCTGTTGCGGCGACAGACCGAAGCCGCCTTGCAGCAGCAACGGCGCGAAGAAGATCAGCGAGAACATCACGAAGCCGGACAGCATGCCGAGCGTGAACAGCGTGACGAGCTGCGCGTCCTTGAACAGGTCGAGCGGAATGATCGGATGCGTCGCGCGCTTTTCGCAAATGAAGAGCGCGACCGCGCCGGCGATCACGCACGCGCCGAGCACGAGATTGCCTGGCGTGAGGCCATTCTTCGGCACCGCTTCGATAAACGCCTGCAAGCCGCCGAGCACGCAAGCGATGAGGCCCGCCCCGAGCCAGTCGATCTTCACCTCACCGACGTGCGGCCGCCGGAAATTCGGCAGATGCATCCAGATGAAATAGAGCGCCGCCACACCGACCGGCAGATTGACGAGAAACGTCGAGCGCCAGCCGAGGTGCTCGCTCATCCAGCCGCCGAGCGACGGGCCGGCGGCAGTGCCGATGCCGTAGGCCGCGGCCAGCACGACCTGCCAGCGCACGCGGGTGCGCGGGTCGGGGAACAGATCGGGGATCGACGCGAACGCGGTGCCGACCATCATGCCGCCGCCGATACCTTGCAGCCCGCGCGCGATCGCGAGAAACAGCATGCTGTTGGCGAGGCCGCACAACACCGACGCGACCGTGAACGTGATCACCGCGGCGATCACGAAGCGCTTGCGGCCGAAGTAGTCGCCGAGCCGCCCGAACACCGGCACCGTGACGACCGACGCAAGCAGGTACGCGCTCGCGATCCACGCGAAGTATTCGAAGCCGTGCAACTCGGCGACGATCGACGGCAGCGCGGTACTGACGACGGTCTGGTCGAGCGCGACCAGCATATTGACGAGGCCGATGCCGAGCATCGCGTACAACGCGTGGCGAAACGGCAGGGCGGGAGCGGCGGAACTGGCGGGGGCGGTGGAATTCACGGATCGGGCAGAAAGCGGTTCGGGGTGGACGCTGCACGGCGGATCGCGGTCAGGCGCACGGCGATTTTACGCAAGTTGTCTGAC
>DATAQT010000367.1:0-15487 GCA_036264535.1 Paraburkholderia sp.
ACACATGTACGGATCGAGAATCGGCGCGGCGACGCGGAAGTACTCGCGGCGCTGCACGTAGAACAGCACTTCGGGGAAGTCGGCCTCGAACGCCGGCAGTCCCTCGAAACGCGTCTCGCGCGGCGTGCGGGCCGAGAACTCCACGCGCACGCCGTCCGGCGACGCGTGGAACTGGCAGCGGGGCGTGCTGAGCAGCCCCTCGTTCTGATCGGAGAGCGCGCCCCAATCGAAGGTGAAAGTACGCTCTCGTACGTCGACGTCGAGCAGACGCGTGACGAGCTGTCCGCCCGCATATTCGACGGTGAGGAAATCACCGCGATTGGCTAGATTGCGCAGCTGCACGCCGATTTCCAGCGGATTGCGGCGGCCGAAATCGGGAACGCCTTCGTCTTGCGTGACGTGCGGCTGACCGTTCATGTGAGTCAGGCCGTTCGACTGGTTCATATCCATGGGCTTGCCGGTAAGCATGTTCTTGCGGGCACGTGCCGGGGCCTGGCCATCGACTCTGGGAGGTCTTCATGCAAGGCCGCAACACGCGCGTTCGACCGGAAGTTACAGCGTGTTTCCGGTATCGGGTCTATCTCTTTAGCGGCAGCATCCGGCCAAAATTTAGGGGCCGCTACTAAATATTCGCCGGAAGTTTCGCGCAAACGTTCAATCCGTATCCGCCCCATTTCCCGTCTTATCCAGCGGGCCCCGTCGCGTGCTTTATTTTTAATCAGCCCATTTTCTGCATGATCGACATCAGCTTTTTCGCGTAATGCGGGTCGGTCGCATAACCGGCGCGCTGCATGCCGTTGGCAAAACCGTTCACGTCGCGCGACGAATTGATCACCTGCGCGTAACGCGGATTGCTCTTCAGCATGCTCGCGTAATCGGTCATCGCTTCCTCGTACGAGTCGTACGCGCGGAACTTTTCGACCGTGCGATGCGGTTTGCCGTTGACGTACTCGGTCGTGACCGTCGACACGGTCTTG
This sequence comes from Paraburkholderia sp., assembly GCA_036264535.1. Taxonomy (GTDB): domain Bacteria; phylum Pseudomonadota; class Gammaproteobacteria; order Burkholderiales; family Burkholderiaceae; genus Paraburkholderia. The sequence goes on from DATAQT010000367.1 coordinate 978, forward strand.
CCGGTCCAGTCGTTGCCGGCCTTGATGCCGAACACGTTGTGGCTCGTCGAGCCGTCGGTCTTCTTGATCTCGCTCTTGCCCCAGCCCGATTCGAGCGCGGCCTGACCGATGATGAAGCGCGCCGGAATCCCGGTCGCCGCGCTCGCGGCCTGGGCCGGCGCGGCGAGCTTGTCGACGAACGCGTCGACCTTCGGCGAGCTGCCGTCACCACGCACCGGCGGCGTCAGCGCGCTATTGGCCGAGTAGGGCCGGCCGAGCGCGAGCTGGCCGTTCGCCTGGGCGTTGCCGTAGGCGCGCGCCAGCGCGTTGAGCGCCGCGCTCTGGCCTTCGTCGCCGCCGCTGCCGCCGCCGAGCGCGTTGGCCATGCCGGCGAGACCACCCGCCGCGCCGTTCGCGCCGCCCACCTGCATGCCCTGGTTGCGCATCAGCTGCTTGAGCATCGCGTCGGCGACGCCGATGCCCTTCTTCGATAGCTGCTGCGCCATCTGCTGATCCATCATCGACGTGAAGGTGGCCGTGTCGTGCGAATCGAACGGACCGTCTTGCGGCGTCGCATCGCGCATGCTCTTGAGCATCATCTGCGTGAACACGGCGTCGAACTGCTGCGCGGCCATCTTCATGCCGGCCTGCGGCGAAGCCTTGGCCTGCGCGCTCAGTGCGCCGAAGCCCTGCACGTCGAGCGCGAACCGGCTGGTCAGATCGTTGGTGGGATTGACGCTATTGGTCGTATCCGAATTCATCTGGCGTGCTCCTGAGGGTCTGTTTACAGACCCTAAATGATTTCCAGGTCGGCGCGCAATGCACCGGCTGCCTTCATGGCCTGCAGGATCGACATCAGATCCGCGGGCGTCGCGCCGAGCGCGTTGAGCGCCTTCACCACTTCGGCGAGGTTCGCACCGGCGTTCACGAGTTTCAGCGCGCCGTTGTCCTGCTTCATCTGGATCTGCGACTGCTGCGCGACCACGGTGCGGCCGTTCGAGAACGCGCCCGGCTGGCTCACCACCGGCTGCGTATTGATCACGACCGACAGATTGCCGTGCGCGACCGCGCAGTTTTGCAGCGTGACCATCTGGTTCATCACGATCGAGCCGGTGCGGGCGTTCAGGATCACCTTCGCGGCCGCCTGCGCGGGCCGCACCTCGAGGTTCTGCAATTGGGCCATGAACGCGACCTGCTGCTGCGCATCGGCTGGTGCGCGCAGCTGGATCGTGCGGCCGTCGAGCGCGGTCGCGGTGCCGCTGCCGAACGCGTTGTCGATCGCGGCGACGACGCGCTGCGTGGTGTCGTAATCCATGTCGTTCAGGTCGAGCTGCATCGTGCCCGCCTGCGACACCGCGGTCGGCACCGCGCGCTCGACGATCGCGCCACTGGTGATGCGCCCCGCGGCCAGCTGGTTGACCTGGACCTTGCTGCCGTTCGCGCTCGCGCCCGCGCCGCCCACCGCGACGTTGCCCTGGCCGAGCGCATACACCTGACCGTCGGCGCCCTTCAGCGGCGTGAGCAGCAGTGTGCCGCCGCGCAGGCTCTTGGCATTGCCGAGCGACGACACCGTGACGTCGATCGCTTCGCCGGGCCGCGCGAACGGCGGCAGCACCGCGGTCACCATCACCGCCGCGACGTTCTTCAACTGGATGTTCGACAGCGACGACTGCGAGTTGCTCGAGCCCGCCGCCTGGTTGTTGATCGAGATGCCGAGGTTCGCGAGCATGTTCGCGAGCGTCTGCGTCGTGAACGGCGTCTGCGTGGTCTGGTCGCCGGTGCCGTCGAGACCGACCACGAGGCCGTAGCCGATCAGCGGGTTGTCGCGGACGCCCTGAATCTGCGCGAGATCCTTCAGGCGCTCGGCATGCGCGGGCGTCGCGGCCGGCAGCGCCGCGCCGGCGAGCGCGACGAACAGGAGTGCGCGGCCCGCGCGCGACAGCGTGTTGAAGACAGTACCCATGATCACCACGGCGCCACGTTGAGGAAGAACCGCTGCAGCCAGCCCATGTTCTGTGCTTCGTCTATGTAGCCCTTCGCGGAGTATTCGATTTTCGCGTCGGCAACCTGGGTTGAGTACACGGCGTTGAGACTCGAAATCGTGTTCGGATTCACCACCCCGGAAAAGCGCACGAATTCATTGCCCTGATTGATTAGCATCTGCTTCTCACCGCTCACGATGAGGTTGCCGTTCGCCTGCACGCCGGTCACCGTCACGGTGATCGTGCCGTTGAACGTATTCGACGCATTCGCGCCGCCGGTGCCGGCAAAGCCGTTGACGCCGGTCGCGCTCAGGTTGGTTTTGCCGAACAGCCCGCCGAGAAAGCCCGCGGTCGGCACGCTGAAGTTGGTGGCGCCGTTGCGGTTCGCATTCGCGCCCGAGGACTTGGTCGCGTTGATGTTCTCGGCGATCACGATCGTGATGATGTCGCCCACGTTGCGCGGCCGCTGGTCTTCGAACAGCGGCCGACCCGCGTAGCCCGGGTTGTAGATCGAGCCCGGCGCCTGCGCCTGCGGGGGCACCGGCGGCAGCGCGGTCATCGGCTGCTGCGTGATCGGTTGCTTCGGCAAGAGGCCGCAGCCGCCGAGCGCGGCCAGCAGCGCGAGCTGCACGAGCGCCTCGGCCGTACGCGAATGCACCGGAGTGCGAGTGGAGTGCGACATCATCGTTGACCGCCTTAAATTTCCAGTCCTCAAACCTGCATCTGGCTCAAGGTCTGCAGCATCTGGTCGGAGGTCGTCACGGCCTTGCTGTTGATTTCGTACGCGCGCTGGGTCTGGATCATGTTGACCAGTTCCTGCACGACGTTCACGTTCGACGCTTCCACGTAACCCTGGTTGAGCGTGCCCGAGCCGTTCAGGCCCGGTTGCGCCACGTTCGGCGCACCCGACGAGGCGGTCTCCGCGAACAGGTTTTCGCCCTTCGCGTCGAGGCCGGCCGGGTTGATGAAGGTGGCGATCTGCATCGTGCCGAGCTGCTGCGTGTTGCTCGAGCCGGACACGGTGATCGACACCACGCCGTCACTGCCGATCGTCAGCGAGGTGGCATTGGCCGGGATCGTGATCGCCGGAATCACCTGATAGCCGCTCGACGTGACGAGCTGCCCCTGCGCATTGGTCTGGAACGAGCCGTCGCGCGTGTAGGCGGTGGTGCCGTCGGGCATCTGCACCTGGAAGAAGCCCGCGCCGTTGATCGCGACGTCCTTCGAGTTGCCGGTCTGCTGCAGGTTGCCCTGCGTGTACAGACGCTCGGTCGCGACCTGCTGCACGCCGGTGCCGAGCTGGATGCCGGACGGCAGCTCGGTCTGCTGGGTCGAGTTCGCGCCCGGCTGGCGGATGGTCTGGTACAGCAGATCCTCGAACACCGCGCGCGAGCCCTTGAAGCCGTTGGTGCTGACGTTCGCGAGGTTGTTCGAGATCACGTCCATCTGCGACTGTTGCGCATTCATGCCGGTGGCGGCGATGTAGAGAGAGCGGTTCACTTATGGTTCTCCAAAGTCCGTTAGCTGAAGCTCAGCAACTGGTTGGCGGACTGATCGTTCTTGTCGGCGTTTTCCAGCAGCTGCGTTTGCATCTGGAACTGGCGCGCGTTGGTGATCATCGAGACCATCGCGCTGACCGGATTCACGTTGCTGCCCTCGAGCGACGCCGGTGCGAGCGTCACGGTCGGATCGGCGTCGGCGGGGTTGCCGTCGGCGGTGCGAAAGAGGCCGTCGTCACCGCGCGTGATCGTCTGCGGATCGGGATTCACGAGCTTCAGCTGATCGACGGTGACGACGGCCGTGGGCGGGTCGCCCGGCGTCAGTGCCGACACCGTGCCGTCCTTGCCGATCGTGATCTGCGCGCCCGGCGGCACCGACACCGGGCCGCCGTTGCCGAGCACGACCTGATTGGTCGCGTTCACGAGCTGGCCGTTTTCGTCGACGTGCAGATTGCCCGCGCGCGTGTAGGCCTCGTTGCCATCGGCGGTCTGCACCGACAACCAGCCCGGCCCCTGAATCGCGACGTCGAGCGGATTGCCCGTCTGCTGGATCGGCCCCGGCGTGTAGTCGGCGCCCGCCGTCGACGACAGCACGAAGGTGCGGGTCGTGTCGTCGTTGATCGAACTGCCGTCGCCGAACGACATCGGCACGGCGCGGAAGGTTTCGAGCTGCGCGCGAAAGCCCGTGGTCGACGCGTTCGCGAGGTTGTTCGCGACGATCGCCTGCTGTTCGAGCGCCTGGGTGCTGCCCGACATCGCGGTGTAGATCAGCCGATCCATGAAGAGGTCCCGTTGGCTTACAGGTTGATCAGGGTCTGGTCGACGGTCTGCTGGGTCTTGATCGTCTGCGCGTTCGCCTGATAGTTGCGCTGCGCGGTGATCAGGTTGACCAGCTCGCTCGTCAGATCGACGTTCGAGTTCTCGACCGCGCCGCCTTGCAGCACGCCGTGATTGGTCGAGCCCGGCGTCGAGATCTGCGCGACGCCCGAGGCGGACGTCTGGCCGTACTCGTTGTTGCCGAGGTCGACGAGGCCGTTCTCGTTCGAGAAGTTCGCGAGCACGACCTGGCCAAGCGCCGCGGTCTGGCCGTTCGAGTAGTTGCCGGTCAGCGTGCCGTCGCTCGCGACCGTGAAGCCGGTGAGCTGGCCGGCCGCGAAACCGTCGGTCTGCAGGTTGTTCACGCCGTCCTTGCCGCCGTATTGCGTCGTGGTGCCGATGTTCAGCGTGAGGTTCTGCGGCGTCGACGAACCATCGGCGGTCGGGATCGAGAAGGCGAAGCCGCCGAGCGTAGCGGTGGCAACGTACGTCGCGGGCGAGGTGGCCGGAACCACAGGCTGGGTCGTGCTGACCAGCTTGCCCGAAGAATTGAAGGTCGCCTGGCCGACCAGCGACGCCGTGCCGGTCGAGGTGCCCGCGTAGACGTTCCACGTGCCGGCACCGGTCTTGGCAAAATACATGTTGACCGTCTGCGAGCCGCCGAGCGAATCGTAGGCCGTCGTGCTGGTCGAGTAGTTGTAGGTCGTCGAGTCGTTCTGGTTGAACGCGGTCGGCGTGGGCGTGACCTGGTAGGTGGTGGTAGCCGACGGTGTGCCGGTGAACGTCACGCTCTGGCCGTTGCCGAGCGTGATCGCCGTGCCGGCCGTGTAGGTGCCGGAAACCGGAGCGGTGCCGGCCGTGGTGTCGGTAACCGTGTAACCACCGGCGCCGTCGAAGGCGATCTGGTAGGTGTCGTTGTTGCTGTTCGCGGTCGCGTCGGTGATCGTCGCGCCGGTCGTCGTCAGCGCCGTGCCGCCGGTGTTTGCCACCGTCGGCGCGCTCAGCATGATGTCGTCCTGCGCGTTCAGGTTCAGGCCCGCGGTGATCGAGGTGGTCGCCTGCGGCGCGATATTCGCGGTCGGGATTTGCAGCGGCACGGTCTGCGCGCTGTTGATGATGCCCGAGCTGTTGGCCGCATAGCCCATCAGGTCGAGGCCCTGCGCATTCGTGATGTAGCCGTTCTTGTCGAGCTGGAACACGCCGTTGCGCGAATAGGTCAGCGTGCCGTTGTTCGACATCTGGAAGAAGCCGTTGCCGTTGATCGCGACGTTCAGTGCCTGATTCGTCGTGGTGATCGTGCCTTGCGCGAACTGCTGCTGCACTTCCGACATCTGCGTGCCGATACCGATCTGCTGGTTCACCGCCGTCGCGATCGAGTTGGCGTACATGTCGGCGAATTCGGCGGTGCCGCTCTTGAAGCCGACCGTGTTGGCGTTGGCGATGTTGTTGCCGATCACGTCGAGATCGCTCGACGACGCGGACAGGCCGCTCAAACCTTGTTGATAACCCATGACGTGCTCCGTATCTGGAAAGTCGTAACTGAATTGATCTGAATCAGAGGATCGCGGCGACGCTCGTCAGCCCGACCGTCGATCCGTTCGACAGCACGAGGCCCGCCGTACCGGTGCTCTGCGTCACGACGCTTTCCACCGTTGCGCCGGTCAGCGTGGTGGCCGTGGCCTGTTGTCCATTGATCGTGCCGGTCGCGGTGATCGTGTAGGTGCCGTCCGGGAGCGTGTTGCCCGCCGTGTCGGTCGGCGTCCAGCCGACCGGAATCGTGCCGGCCGACTGCTTGCCGAGATCGATCGTGTTGACGATCGTGCCGGCCGAGTTCTTCACGACGACCTGCAGGTCGCTGACGGAGTTCGCGAGCGTGACGCCGAATGCGCCCGCCTTGCCGCTCGCCACCGAGATCGAGTTGCCCGGGGCGAGCACGGTCGAGCCGATCAGCAGCGCGGCCTGCGATTGCTGGCCAGCCGAAAGCTGCGTCGACAGCGAGGACAGCGACGTGTTGAGCTGGCTGATGCCCTGCACCGTGCTGATCTGCGCGAGCTGCGAGGTCATCTGCGAGCTGTCCATCGGATTGGTCGGGTCCTGGTTCTTCAGCTGCGCGACGAGCAGTTGCAGGAAGGTGTTCTGCAGGTCCGCGGCCGAGGTGCCCGAGGTGCTGCTCGTCGAGCCGGTCGCGCTCGAGCTGCTGCTCGTGCCGTTCATCGTGTCGAGCAGCGATTGCGATACGGTCGTGCCGTTGCTGCCGATCGTCGTGTTGGTGGTCAAGGCTCTCTCCTCAGGTTCCGATCGTGAGCGTTTTCAGCATCAGGGTTTTGGCGGTGTTCAGCGTTTCGACGTTGGCCTGGTACGAACGCGACGCCGAGATCATGTTGACCATCTCCTGCACCGGGTCGACGTTGGGCAGCGTCACGTAGCCGTCCGCGTCGGCGGCCGGATTGCCCGGCTCGTACGCGGTCTTCATCGGCGAGGGGTCGTCGACCACGCCGGTCACCTGCACGCCGCCGACCTGCTGGCCGGAGCCCGAGCGGGCGCCGCCGAGCGGGTTCACCGCGAACACGACCTGCTTGGCCTTGTACGGCTGGCCGTCGGGGCCCGTCGTGCTGTCCGCGTTGGCGAGGTTCGACGCCGTCACGTTGAGCCGCTCCGACTGCGCCGACATCGCGGAGCCCGCGACACCAAAAATATTCATCAGGGATGGCATGTTTCCTGACCTCTCCTGCCGGTTAGCACCGGCTTCACGTTAAGTCCCGTAGCGTTTCTGTTCGTGCGCGCCGCCTGGATCCGGCTGCTATGCGCTCTGCTCGTGTGCCATGCGACGTGCGCGGCTTACGACGAGCCCGACGTGATCGCCGACAGCATCGTCTTGATCTGGTTGGACACGGCCGTCATGCCCGACTCGAAGTGCACCGTGTTGTCGGCGAACTGCACGCGCTCGGTGTCGACATCGACGGTGTTGCCGTCGAGCGACGGCTGCAGCGGAATCCGGTATTGCAGTTTGCCGTAGTCGTCGGGGCTGCCGCCCGTCGCCGTCAACGTGGCCTTGCCGCTCATGTGGCCGGCCTCGGTCGTGTTCATCGACATGCCGCTCGTCACGCCGGCCGGCTGCGTCATCGCGAGCGTCGAACTGTTCGATGCGCCCTGGCCGGCGGTGCTGCCGCCCGTCTTCTTCAGCGCGCCGGCGAGCGACGACGCGAAGTCGATATCGCGCGCCTTGTAGCCGGGCGTGTCGGCATTCGCGATGTTCGACGACAGCAGTTCCTGCCGGTATGCGCGTACATCCATCGCCTGCCGGCCGAACGCGAATTCGGCATCGAGTTTGTCCAGCATGGAAATCTCCCGAGAACGTTTCCAAGGCCGACCCGTGTGCGCATCGTGCGAGACGTGCGGCGGGCGCAAAGGCCTTTTTGCATGTGATGCATCTTATGGGCCGGGCGCAAGCGGCAATCGGACGAATAACCGGTAAAGGGGGCTTCTATTCGACGTTTGCGCGAAAGGGGGGCTCACTAGAATGCAAGGCGTACCGATGCATTCGATGGAGACTCGCGATGGACCAGCCCACTTCCGCCTTGCCGCAGCGCGCGAGCCGTACGACGTTGCGTCGCGTGGGCGGCGGTTGGGTCGACGATCAGGTCGAGGTTTCGGAGGGCGCACTCGCGCGGCCGGTGCCGCGCTCTTTCGCGCGTTGTCTCGGACATTGCCTGACGCGAGTGATCGTGAACGTCGCGGTGTGGGTGGCGGGCGGCATCGTGCTGCTGCCGGCTACGACCCAGGCGCAGGATGCGGGTGGCCCGATCGTGATTCCAGGGCCGGCCGAGAAAAATCCCGCCGCGCTGAACGATCTCGCGCAACGGATCCAGACGCCGGCGCAGCGCAACGCTTCGGCCGCGTCGCTGGCGGCGGCGACCGCGCAGTCGCTCGGCCACGCACCCGCTTCCCGGGACACCGATGCGTTCGCACGTGCCGCGAGCGCGAGCGGCGCGATCGTCGTTTCGGGCGCGGGCGAGCCCGCTGCCGCCGCGCCGGCGATGATCCGCACCAGCTTCAAACCGGACGCCAACGGCGTCGTGACGATTCCGCCGGCGGCCAGCACGGGGGCGTCGGGCGTTGCGCGCGTCAATGTGGAACCAGGCACGGCCACCGGCCTCGCAAATCCGCGCACGGTCGCGGCCCCTGCACCGCAAGGCGACGGTTTCGACAGCCTCGCGTCGCGCGGCGAGCCGCCCGAGTTCGGCGCGAATGGCAAGGCGATCGCGTCTACCGCCCCGCCGCCTGGCAATCCCGCGATTGCGAGGACGCCAGCGCTGTCCCTGACATCGCGTCAAGCGGTCACCGCCATCGCCCAGAGATCGCCGCAGACCGCCACCGCCCCGACACCCGCGCAACCCGCGCCGCTGCCGGGCCAGCAAGACCCGGAAGCGATTCACGCGGCCGCGCTCGCGTTCCTGCAACAGCAGGCCGTCGGCCTGCCCGGCAAGGTCGACATCACGGTCGCGCCCGCGTTTCCGCGCGGCCTCGCCGCGTGCACGTCGCTCGAACCGTTCATGCCGACGGGCGGCCGCCTGTGGGGCCGGCTGACCGTCGGCGTGCGCTGCGCGGGCGAGCGCCCGTGGACCCTCTATCTGCAGGCGCGCATCTCGCTGCATGCGACCTACTACCTGGCCGCCCGCGCGATGGCGCCGGGCGAAGTGTTCACCGCCGCCGACCTCGTCGCGCGTGACGGCGACCTGACCGGCCTGCCGCAGGCGATCGTCACGGACCCCTCGCAGGCGGTCGGCTCGGTCTCGCTCGTGCGGATCGCAGGCGGCATGCCGCTGCGCCGCGACATGCTGAAGAGTGCGTCGGCAGTGGCGATCGGCCAGACCGTGCGGGTCGTCGCGGCCGGCGACGGCTTCTCGATTTCGTCCGAGGGCAGCGCGATGAACAACGCGTCGCCGGGCCAGCAGGTGCGCGTGAAGACCGCGAACGGCCAGATCATCTCCGGCATCGTCAAGGACGGCGGGACGGTGGAGATCCAGATGTGAGCGCGCGGGTGACGAGGGCAGGCCAGGCAGTATCGAAAGGGGCGGATGGCCACGCATGGGCGGCCGGGATGTCGAGCGATTGCGCTAAAGTTTTGATCAGCAGTTGCCGTTATCAGGATCAAATCGTTAGGGAAGCCAATCGTGAAAGTCGATCCCACCACCTCTTCGAATCTGGCGTCGTTGAAAGACGCTTTGTCCCGTTCGCAACAAAGCGGCGAGCCCACGCCGGCAGCCAGCGCCACGCAAGGCACGGCCGCATCGTCTGCGAGCGGCGCGTCGGGCGACACGAGCGTGAGCCTGTCGGGTCTGTCGCAGCATCTGCGCAGCCTCGCGGCCTCGGGTTCGGCCGACATCGACACCGCGCACGTCGAGTCGATCAAGCAGGCGATCAAGGACGGCACGTTGCAGATCGACTCCGGCAAGATCGCCGATGGCGTGCTGCAGACGGCGCGCGACCTGTTGCAGAACAAAACCTCGTCGACCGGCAACTGATCGGCATTTCGCCGCGCGGTGACCTGCCGGGCGGCATCCGACCAACGCGGCTCGCGCGTCGTTCGCGAGCCGGTGTGCGTAGCGAGTTGTTGACATGAAAGACGCCCTGGTTGCCACCCTGATCGAAGAATATTCGACCGTCGAGGCATTCGCCTCGATCCTCACTCTCGAAACCAAAGCGCTGACCGCGCTCTCGCCGCTAGAGAAGTTGCCGGCGATCGTCGAGAAGAAGACCGAGCTGATCGGCGTGCTCGCGAGGCTCGAAGCCGAGCGCGACACGCATCTGGCCGAGCTCGGCTTTCCGGCCGGCTGGTCCGGCATGGAGCTCGCGGCAAGCACCGACCCGCGCGTCGCGACGCAATGGAAGCTGTTGCAGAAAGCGGCTGAGCGCGCGCGCCGCGCCAACACCAACAACGGTGAGCTGATCCGCGTGCGAATGGACTACAACCAACGCGCGCTGAAGGCGCTGCAGGTCAACGTGCCGCGCAAGGCGAACCTGTATGGGCCGGATGGGCGAATTCCGGCCTTTTCCGGGCTTTGACCTGGTCACCTGCCCGGCCCGCAATCGGGCACTACCCGAAATGAATGAGAAGGCCCGTCATCGACGGGCCTTCTGCTTTTCCGCCGCCCCTTTTTCACCCACTTCCCTCTGCCTTCCTCGTTGCGTTAGCCGTTCGGCTAGCTAGCGCTAGCCCACCTCGGCACGCTGAAATGATGACTTCGCTCGAGTTTTCGCCGGCGCGGCGCCTTCGACGTTGCCGCGCATCGACAGGCGAGATCTCGTTTGTCAGGTAGATTGTGTAGTCGTGTGTATAATGGAGGATGTGATGTATGAACAGTGCCGAGGTCGTCAAATTGATTCAAGCGAATGGCTGGCAACTCGTCCGCATAGCGGGCAGTCACCATCATTTCAGGCACGCGGGAAAACGAGGGCTCGTGACCGTCCCGCATCCAAAAAAAGATTTGCCGGCCGGCACCCTGAACAGCATTCTGAAACAGGCGGGGCTCAAATGAAGCATCTGATCTACCCGATCGCCATCGAACCCGGAGACAACACGCACGCGTTCGGCGTCGTGGTGCCCGATATTCCGGGCTGCTACTCCGCGGGCGACACGCTCGAAGAAGCGTATGTGAACGCGAAAGAGGCAATCGAATCCCATCTCGCAACCTTGCTCGACGAAGGGCTGCCGCTTCCCGAGCCGCTCACGCTGGGCGAGCATCGGCGCAATCCGGAGTTCGAGGGTTTTACATGGGGGTTCGTGACAACGCGCAATATTCCGGCGATGAAGAAGGCGGTCCGCATCAACATCTCGCTGCCCGAAGTGCTGGTGCAGGAGATCGACGCGTATGCGCAGGCGCGTGGCATGTCGCGCTCGGCTTTCCTCGCGCTCGCCGCCGAGCATGAAATGGCGGAGGCATGAGCAATGGCGGGCGGCACGGGTGCGCATCGGCATCGGCGCGCTGCCGCTTCTGAGGGCCTCGCCTGCAAAACGACGGGCCGCCCCGCCGTGGCATCAGTTCGCTTCGGCGTTCGCCCAGGCCATTTCGCGCAGTCGCGCGCGCAGGCGTGACACCGCCTGGCTGTGCAGCTGGCACACGCGCGATTCGCTGACTTCCATTACCGCGCCGATTTCGCGCAGATTCATGCCGCGCTCGTAGTACAGCGACATCAGCAGCTTCTCGCGCTCCGGCAACCGGTCGATCGCATCGACGAGCGCCGAGCGCAGGCTGTCGTCGAGCAGCGCCGAAAGCGGATCGGAATGATCGACGCAGTAGCGGTCCAGAAAAGGCTCGTCGTCGGCCGAGCGGTCGAAGTCTTCGTAGTAGATCAACTGGCTGCCGTGCAGGTCCTGCAGCATTGACTGGTATTCGTCGAGCGGCATCTGCAGGTGCTCGGCGATTTCCGCCTCGCTCGCCGAGCGGCCAAGGTTCTGCTCCACCTTGTGCACCGCCGATTCCACTTCTCGCGACGTGCGCCGCAGGCTGCGCGGCAGCCAGTCGTTGCTGCGTAGCTCGTCGAGCATCGCGCCGCGAATCCGCTGGCTGGCATAGGTCTCGAACTGCGCGCCCTGGTCTTCCTTGTAGCGGCCGGCGGCATCCAGCAAGCCGATCATGCCGGCCTGGATCAGGTCGTCGAGATCGACGCTCGCCGGCATTTTCGCGACAAGCTGCAAGCCGAGTCGACGCACCAGTGGTGCGTACTTCGTCAAAACTTCGGCCTGAGAAATCTTTCCCTGAGCGTTGTACATCGTGCTCCCCTTGTCCATCGTGCGCGCCTCTTAAGCGTGCTGCGCGGACGGTTGGTCGGCGTGGTGCGCCGCTGTAACTGTCGCAGGCGCCCGCCAGGGCGTTTGCGACGACATCGCTGGCCGCATCGGCCAGTACTGCAATTCGGCGGCGAGATGGCGGAAGTCCCGCGCGGCGGGTGTCGACGGAAATGCGTCGACCACGCAGCGCGACAACTCGAGCGCCCGAGCGTTGCGCACGTCGGCTGCGATGCAGCCGGCGTCTTCCAGCGCAACGGTCAGATAACGGCCAGCCACACCGGCGAGCTTCGCGAACGCGGCCTGTGCCTCGCTCGCGCTTTGCACGTGATTCGCGAGCACGCGCAGCTGCGCGATCGCGTGCGCATAATGCAAACGCTTGATGCATGCATACGCGTCGGTGATCGCCTCGCCCGATACGCGCGCGACGATCACCACGTCGTGCGCCTGCTTCGCGAGCGGCGACAGATGTCCTTCGTCGTCGAGCTGCGCGTCGATCAGCACGATGTCGGCCGAGCCGCCGAGCAGCACGCCGAGCTCGGCCTCCGTATGGCCCTCGCGGTTGTTGCGCGAGGCCGACAGCACCGAAAAGCCGAGCGCGTGACGCGCCGCGGCGAAGTCGACCGGGGTCTCGCCGCGCATCACCGCCGCGAAGTTGCCCGCGCCGCGCAAGCCGCCGAGCATCGCGCTCACCGATTTTTCACCGACGCATTCGTCGATCACGAGCACGTCCTTGCCCTGCTGCGCGAGCGCCGCGGCGAGGTTGACCGCCACGGTGGTATTGCCCACGCCCGCCGACGCACCCGCCAACGCGAACACGCGCGCTCCGCTGCGCGCGAGCAGCCGCCGCAGCCCTTCGGCCTGATCCGAAACGAACTTATCCAAAGCGAACCTCGTGCAGCTCAGCCGTCGAACGTGCGGACAGCGAGGACAGCAATGCGGGGATGTCGTCGTCGTGCGGTACGAACGGCGAGTTGTCGCGCGGTATGCAGAACGTGCTCTTGATCAGGAATTTCTTCGTCGCGACGTACAGGTTCTCCGGCACCTTCTGCCCGGTCGAAACGTAATGCACCGGCAGCTTGTAGCGAATCACCGTATCGAGCACGCCGCCCAGGTTGGTCGCCTCGTCGATCTTGGTCAGGATGCAGCCGGCGAGCGGCTGCTGGTCCGGCGCGCGCTGATACGCCTGCACCACTTCGTTCAACGTGTCGCCGTGGCTCGTCGCGTTGAGCAGCAAGAGACGCTGCACCGGCTGGCCGGCGCGGCACAGCATCGCGATCTGGTCGGACACGAGGCGGTCGCGCTGGCTCATGCCGATCGTGTCGATCAGCACGATGTGCTTGTTGCGCAGCTCGGAGAGCGCGAGTTGCAGATCGGCGCTGTCCTTCACCGCATGCACCGAAACGCCGAGAATCTTGCCGAAGATGCGCAGCTGTTCATGACCGCCGATGCGGTAGCTGTCGGTCGTCAGCAGCGCCACCTTGCTCGCGCCGAAGCGCATCACGCAGCGCGCGGCGAGCTTCGCGGTGGTCGTCGTCTTGCCGACGCCGGTCGGCCCCATCAGCGCGAACACGCCGCCGCGCTCCATCAGCGCGTCTTCGTCTTCCATCACCGGCAGGTTCGATTCGAGCACCGAACGCACCCAGTCCATGCCGCCTTCCATCGTCTCGACGTCGTCGGGCAGGTTTTCGACCATCATCTGCACGAGCTGTGCGGAAAACCCCGCGGCGAACAGATGCTTGGTCAGCGCGGCGCGTGCCGGATTGCGGCGCTGGCGATCGCCCCACAACAGACCCGCGAAGTGCTCTTCCATCATGGCGCGCATGGACGTCAGCTCGGTCATCACGGTGTCCTTGACGACCTGCTCCATGCGCGTCTTGATCGCTTCGGCGACGGCGGCCGGCGTGCGGCTTTCGTCGACGACGGACGGCGCGGGCGCGATCTTCGGCGCGTTGCGGCGCGCGGCGACTTCGGCGGCTTCGCGCGCCCAGTCGGGCGTGTCGATCACCGGCGGCACGACGGCCGCCCGCGCGTCGACCGCGCTGCCGAGTCCTTTGGCGGTGGCGACCGCGGGCGTCATTGCGGCGGGACGCGCGCTGTATTCGCCGCTCTGGTGCTGCTGCTCGGCCGCGATGCGGCGCGCGTGATCGATGAGCCACGGGTTCGATTCGGCCATCGTGCGCGGCGCGGTGGCCGCGCTGGATGCGACAGTCGATGGCACCGGCACGCCGGCGGCCTTCAGCAGATCCGCGCGGATGTCTTCCGACAGGCGCACGGCCGCGGCGCGGGCGCTGGGGCCGGACGCTGTAGCGGATGCAGCGGGCGCGGCCAATACGTTGTATGGGGTGGCTGCGTTGGATGCCGGCTGGCTCGTGGCGGGCGCCGCGCCTGTCGCGCTGGCTGTCGATGCACCCGCTGTGCTGGTCGTGCCCAGCTTCGCCGCGC
>DATAQT010000403.1:0-3486 GCA_036264535.1 Paraburkholderia sp.
GCTTGCCTGGCAAAGCCGCCCGCTCGAGCCGATGTACCCGGTGGTGTTCTTCGACGCGCTACGCGTGAAGATCCGCGACGACGGCGTGGTGAGCAACAAGGCCGTGTATCTGGCGCTGGGCATCCAGGCCGACGGCCAGCGCGACGTACTCGGCCTGTGGATTGAACAGACCGAGGGCGCGAAGTTCTGGCTCAAGGTCTTCAACGAACTGAAGACCCGGGGCTGCCAGGACATCCTGATCGCGGTGGTCGACGGTCTGAAAGGACTGGCCGAGGCGATCGGTACGGCTTACCCCCGCACGGCGGTGCAGACCTGCATCGTGCATCTGATCCGTAACAGTCTGGAGTACGCCAGCTACAAGGACCGCAAGGCCGTCGCCGCGGCGCTGCGTCCGATCTATGCAGCCGTGAGCGAACAGGCCGCGCAGCAGGCCCTGCAGGTATTCGCCGAAGGGCCATGGGGAACGAAGTATCCGACCATTGTGCAATCCTGGCAGCGCGCCTGGGAGCACGTCACACCGTTCTTCGTGTTTCCCCCGGAGATACGCCGGGTCGTGTACACCACCAACGCCATCGAGAGCCTGAACATGCAACTGCGCAAGATCATCAAGACCCGAGGGCATTTCCCCAACGACGAGGCGGCCATCAAGCTGCTGTGGCTTGCGTTACGCAACGTGCTGGCAAAGTCCGTGCGCGCCGCTTTCGACTGGAAAACCGCCATGAACCAGTTTGCTATCCTGTTCGGCGAACGCTTCACCTCAGCTCGCGGATAGTTTTTTTAACCGCCTCGCACACAAAAATGCGGACAGGCTCTAATAGACCGATAAGTCAGCAAGGAAAGGCCAACAACTCCAGAACAACGAAAAATCAAACCCCAATTCCAGAAGAACGAAAAAACCAAAAAAAGCGCCGCCCCCGCCGGGGCATATAATGTCCCCCGAACTGCGCCTCCGCGAAAAAATGCCCGACCTCCTCTCGAATCTAAACCCCGAACAACACGCCGCCGTCACTCTTCCGAATGAGCCCGCGCTGATTCTGGCCGGCGCCGGCAGCGGCAAAACCCGCGTCCTGATCACCCGCATCGCGTGGCTGATCCAGCAAGGCCTCGCGTCCCCCGCGACCATCCTCGCGGTGACCTTCACCAACAAAGCCGCCCGCGAAATGATGGCGCGCCTCACGGCGCTATTGCCGATCGACACGCGCGGCATGTGGATCGGCACGTTCCACGGCCTGTGCAACCGTATGCTGCGCGCGCATCACCGCGACGCCGGGCTGCCCGCCACGTTCCAGATTCTCGACACCGCGGACCAGCTGTCGGCCATCAAGCGCCTGATGAAGGGCCTTAACATCGACGACGAAAAGTACCCGGCGAAAAATCTCCAGTACTTCATCAATAACGCGAAAGAGCAGGGCCTGCGCCCCAAAGACGTCGACGCCACCGACAACTTCAACCGCAAGTTCGTCGAGCTCTACGAAGCCTACGATCAGCAATGCCAGCGCGAAGGCGTGGTGGACTTCCCCGAACTGCTGCTGCGCTGCTACGAACTGCTCGCGCACAATGCGCCGCTGCGCGCGCATTATCAGGCACGCTTCAGGCACATCCTCGTCGACGAGTTTCAGGACACCAACAAGCTGCAATACGCGTGGCTCAAGCTGCTCGCGGGCCAGCACAACGCGATCTTCGCGGTCGGCGACGACGACCAGTCGATCTATGCGTTCCGCGGCGCGAACGTCGGCAACATGCGCGACTTCGAGCATGAGTTCAACGTGCGCAATCTGATCAAGCTCGAACAGAACTATCGCTCGCACGGCCATATTCTCGATGCCGCCAACCAGCTGATCGCGAACAACTCGCGGCGCCTCGGCAAGAATCTGCGCACCGATGCGGGCCACGGCGAACCGGTGCGGGTCTACGAATCGGCGACCGATTCGCAGGAGGCCGGCTGGATCGTCGAAGAGATCCGCGCGCTGATCAACACCGGCCTGTCGCGCAGCGAAATCGCCGTGCTCTATCGCAGCAACGCGCAGTCGCGCACGATCGAGCACACGCTCGTCAATGCGGGCATCGCGTATCGCGTGTATGGCGGCTTGCGCTTTTTCGAGCGTCAGGAAGTCAAGCACGCGCTCGCGTATCTGCGTCTGATCGACAATCCGAACGACGACACCGCGTTCGCCCGCGTCGTCAATTTCCCGACCCGCGGCATCGGTGCGCGTTCGATCGAACAACTCGCCGACGCGGCGCGTCTGTATAACTGCTCGATGGCTGCGGCGATTCCGTACGTCGCGGGCAAGGCGGGCTCGAGCCTCGCCGCGTTCGCGAACCTGGTCGGCAAGATGCGCGCCGACACGCAGCAGATGAGTCTGCCCGAGACCGTCGAGTACGTGGTCCGCGCGAGCGGTCTCGCCGAGTTCTATCAGAACGAGCGCGAAGGCCAGGATCGGCTCGAAAACTTGCAGGAACTCGTCAACGCGGCCGCCGCGTTCGTCAGCGAGGAAGGCTACGGGCTCGATACGCCCGCGCGCTCGATTCCGCTGCGACCCGGAGCGAGCATCGCGCCCGAACTCGCGGTCGCGACCGACGATCCGAACACCGTCGTGCTCGACGCACCGAGCATCGCCGATCCGGCGCAGAACCCCGACACGATGACGCCGCTCGCGGGCTTCCTGTCGCACGCCTCGCTCGAAGCGGGTGACAACCAGGCGCAGGCCGGCCAGGACGCGGTGCAGCTCATGACGGTGCACGTGGCGAAGGGGCTCGAATTCACGGCTGTATTCATCACCGGTCTCGAAGAAGGGCTGTTCCCGCACGAAAACAGCGCGATGGAGGCCGACGGCCTCGAAGAAGAGCGGCGCCTGATGTACGTCGCGATCACGCGCGCGAAGGAGCGGCTGTACCTGTCGTTCGCGCAGAGCCGGATGCTGCACGGCCAGACCCGCTACAACATCCGCTCGCGCTTCTTCGACGAATTGCCGCAGGAGACGCTGAAGTGGCTCACGCCGAAGGTCGAGGCGGGCTCGCGCTGGGGCGGCCGCTCGGACAACGCCGGCTACGGGCGCGACTGGTTCTCGCGACCAGGCTACGGAGGTGGGGCGGCGGCGACGGCGTCGGTGGCCTCCGCGCCGGCGCCTGCCTTCGCCAACGAGCAACGCGC
Organism: Paraburkholderia sp.; assembly: GCA_036264535.1. Lineage (GTDB taxonomy): Bacteria > Pseudomonadota > Gammaproteobacteria > Burkholderiales > Burkholderiaceae > Paraburkholderia. The sequence goes on from DATAQT010000403.1 coordinate 3,152, forward strand.
GGCTGAAACGGGCTTTCGCGTCGGCCAGCAGGTGTTCCATACGAAGTTCGGCGAAGGCACGATCACGGCGCTCGAAGGCAGCGGCACCGACTCGAAGGCGCAGGTGCGCTTCAAGCGCCACGGCGAGAAGTGGCTCGCGCTGGCGGTGGCCAAACTGCAGGCGGTCGAATGAACGCGCCCCTGAACATGAGCCACGATGCGCAGCGCCCGCTCGGGATTCTGGCCGCGTTGCCGCAGGAACTCGGCGACCTGATCGATGCGATGCGCGCCGAGTCTGGCGTGCGCACGGTCACGCACGGCCAGCGTGATTACCACGTCGGCACCGTGCACGGCAC
>DATAQT010000405.1:0-8244 GCA_036264535.1 Paraburkholderia sp.
CCTGCGCCAGGTCGCGGCGCTGGCCGATCCGATCGGCGAAATCAGCAATCTGAAGTATCGGCCGAGCGGCATCCAGGTCGGCCAGATGCGCGTGCCGCTCGGCGTGATCGGCATCATCTACGAATCGCGCCCGAACGTGACGATCGACGCCGCGGCGCTGTGCCTGAAGTCCGGCAACGCGACGATTCTGCGCGGCGGCTCGGAAGCGCTCGAATGCAATACCGCGCTCGCGAAGCTGATCGGCGAAGGGCTCGAGGCGGCCGGTCTGCCGCAGGACGCGGTGCAGGTCGTCGCCACGTCGGACCGCGCGGCGGTCGGCAAGCTGATCACGATGACCGAATACGTCGACGTGATCGTGCCGCGCGGCGGCAAGAGTTTGATCGAACGTCTGATGAACGAGGCGCGCGTGCCGATGATCAAGCACCTCGACGGCATCTGCCACGTCTATGTCGACGATCGCGCGGACCTGGCGAAGGCGCTCAACGTCTGCGACAACGCGAAGACGCACCGCTATGGCACCTGCAACACGATGGAGACGCTGCTGGTCGCGCGCGATATCGCGGCTCAAGTGCTGCCGCCGCTTGGGCAATTGTATCGAGGCAAGGACGTCGAGCTGCGCGTCGACGCGGCGGCGCGCGCGGTGCTCGCCGATGCGGGCGTCGGTCCGCTCGTCGACGCGATCGAGGAAGACTGGCGCACCGAATATCTCGCACCGGTGCTCGCGATCAAGGTGGTCGACGGCATCGACGCGGCGATCGAGCATATCAACACGTATAGCTCGCAGCACACCGACGCGATCGTCACCGAAGATCACGACCGCGCGATGCGCTTCCTGCGCGAAGTCGATTCGGCGAGCGTGATGGTCAACGCGTCGACGCGTTTCGCGGACGGCTTCGAGTTCGGCCTCGGCGCCGAGATCGGCATCTCGAACGACAAGCTGCACGCGCGTGGCCCGGTCGGCCTCGAAGGGCTGACCTCGCTGAAGTACGTCGTGCTGGGTCACGGCGAAGGCCGTCAATAAAAGCGAATCGAAGCCGCAACAACCATCACAACAATAAGGACCACGAGGACCCGCCGATGCTCTGGGTAAAGACGTTTCACATCGTATTGATTGCTTCCTGGTTTGCCGGCCTGTTCTATCTGCCGCGCATCTTCGTCAATCTGGCGATGGAAACGGAACCCGCCGCGACGGCGCGTCTTCTGCTGATGGCGCGCAAGCTGTTCCGCTTCATGAGCTTCATTGCCGTGCCCGCGATCGCGTGCGGATTGTGGTTGTGGCTCGTGATCGGCATCGGCAGCGGGGAAGGCTGGATTCACGCGAAGGTCGGCGTGGTCGTGCTGCTCGTCATTTACCACGCGTACTGCGGCGTGCTGCTGCGCAGGTTCGAGCGCGGCGAGAATCGCCGCTCGGACAAGTGGTATCGGATGTTCAACGAGTTGCCGGTGCTCGGTATGCTCGCGGCGGTCGCGCTGGTGGTGATCAAGCCGTTCTGAGCGGCTGACGGCGTTTAACGCCGCGCTGGAAATAATCGAAGGGCGGTGTGCCGGGTCAACGGCACACCGCCCTTTGTCCTATCTGTCATTGAGCGTTCTATCGCAGCGGATCATCCCTGCGGATCCACCCGCCGCCGATGAATCACCTCCTTCGTCTGCGCGAGCTTCTCCACCAGCTCCGGCCCGCGGCTCAGCGCGACGCCGACCGCGAGAATGTCGCCGATCGCCAGATGCGACACGCGCGAAGTCATCGGCGAAAAGATGTCGGTGTCTTCGTCGACGTTCGCAAAGAGGCCCACGGTTGCGAGCCGCGCGAGCGGCGAATTGCCGTGCGTGATCGCGATCACCTTCGCGCCCGCGTTCAGCGCGGCCTTCGCGGCGTCGATGATGTCGCGCGTGCGGCCCGTGTTGGAGATCGTGACGACCACGTCGCCCGGACCGAGCAGCGCGGCCGACATCAAAAAGGTATGCGGGTCCGAATAGGCGACGCTCGGCATGCCGAGCCGAAAGAACTTGTGCTGCACGTCGAGCGCGGCGATGCCCGAGCCGCCCGCGCCGTAGAACTCAATGCGCTTCGCTTGCGCGAGCATGTCGATCGCGGCCGCGACGCTATCCGAGGACAGGTTGTTGCGCACCTGGATCAGCGCGCCGATGGTCCGGTTGAGGACCTTCGCGGCGACGCCCGGCGTCGGCTCGTCGGGCCGCACGTCGCGATAGACGGCGGGCACTTCGGCGGCGATGCCCTGCGCGAGGCGGATCTTGAATTCGCGAAACCCGGAAAAGCCGAGCGCGTGACAGAAGCGCGCGATCGTCGGCTGACTCACGCCCGCGCGCGCGGCGACCTCGGTCATCGACAGATCGAGCACCTCGCGCGGCGCCTCGATCACGTAATCGGCCAGCTTGCGCTCGGACGGGCGCAGCTGGTCGCGCATCTCTTCCATCTGGGACAGCATCATCGGAAAACTCGCACTATGCTGAAGAACGTGTGGACTATATCCGATTGGTCGCTGGCGCACAAAAGCTAGGTACAAAAACTACATATCGGTGAGTAAGTGTATTCCCTGGGTTCTCGCTGTAAAGCGTTGAAGTACCGTCAATAGGGCGATTCAGCCGTTTGCGCGATGCGGCGCCGCAGCAGAATTCATCATTGCTGACGTGTAGTTTTTCTACTAAGATGACGTCGTTCGATATCACAACCCGCGATACCGCCTGGTGTCATGCGTGCGCCTGCCGCCAGCGACGAAGGAGCTCCGATGGTTTCCCCGCATTCGCAATTGTTGAAGGTCACGCAACGCGTGGTCGAGCGCAGTAAGCCCACGCGTGAAGCGTATCTGGCCCGTATCCAGCATGCGCAGGGGCGCTTCCCGGCGCGCGGCGCATTGTCGTGCGCGAACCTGGCCCACGGTTTCGCCGGCCTCGAAGGCAACGACAAGCTCGTGATCAAGCAGATCCGCGAGCCGAACATCGGCATCGTGTCGTCGTACAACGAGATGTTGTCGGCGCACGCGCCGTACAAAAACTACCCGGACATCATCAAGCAGGCCGCGCGCGAAAACGGCGGCGTCGCGCAATTCGCGGGCGGCGTGCCGGCGATGTGCGACGGCATCACGCAGGGCAACGCGGGCATGGAGTTGTCGCTGTTCTCGCGTGAAGTGATCGCGATGGGCACGGCCGTCGCGCTCACGCACAACATGTTCGACGCGGCGCTGTGCCTCGGTATCTGCGACAAGATCGTGCCGGGCCTGCTGATCGGCGCGCTGCAATTCGGCCACCTGCCGACCATCTTCGTGCCGGCCGGCCCGATGGCGAGCGGCCTGTCGAATGACGACAAAGCCAGGACGCGTCAGCAGTTCGCGACCGGCCAGTGCGGCCGCGACGCGCTGCTCGAAGCGGAAGCGGCCGCGTATCACAGCCACGGCACTTGCACCTTTTACGGCACCGCGAACAGCAACCAGATGCTGATGGAAGTGATGGGCCTGCATCTGCCGGGCTCGGCTTTCGTGCATCCGCACACGCCGCTGCGCGACGCGCTGACCGCGCAGGCCGCGCGCCGCGTGCTCGATCTGACCGTCGAGCGCGGCCACTACATGCCAATTGGCCATGTGGTCGACGAGAAGGCGATCGTCAACGGCATCGTCGCGCTGCTGGCGACCGGCGGCTCGACCAATCACACGCTGCACCTCGTCGCGATTGCGCGCGCGGCCGGCATCGTGATCGACTGGGATGACTTCGACACGCTGTCGCAGGCGGTGCCGCTGCTCGCGAAGATCTATCCGAACGGCAAGGCCGACGTGAACCACTTCCACGCGGCGGGCGGCGTCGCGTTCCTCGTGCGCAATCTGCTCGAAGGCGGTCTGCTGCATGAAGACGTGAACACGGTCGCGGGCAAAGGCCTGAAGCGCTACACCGAGGAGCCGAAGCTGCTCGACGGCAAGTTGCAATGGGTGGCCGGCGTCGAGACTAGCGCGGACACCGCGGTGCTGCGCGGCATCAAGGAGCCGTTCCAGCCGGACGGCGGCCTGCGGCTGATGCAGGGCAAGCTCGGCCGTGGCGTGATCAAGATTTCGGCAGTCGCGGCGCAGCATCGCAAGGTGACGGCGCCGGCGATCGTGTTCGATTCGCAGGAAGCGGTGCAGGAAGCGTTCGACAAGGGCGAACTCAAGCGCGACTTCATCGCGGTGGTGCGCTTCCAGGGCGCGCGGGCAAACGGCATGCCCGAGCTGCATCGTTTGACGCCGCTGCTCGGGGTGTTGCAGGATCAGGGTTTTCATGTCGCGCTGGTGACCGACGGCCGCATGTCGGGCGCGTCGGGCAAGGTGCCGGCGGTGATTCATCTGTCGCCGGAAGCATTGCTGCAAGGCCCGATCGGCAAGGTCCGCACGGGCGACATGCTGGTGATCGATGCCGAAGCCGGCGTGCTCGACATCGAGATCGACGCGGCCGAATGGGCTGCGCGTCCGAACGCCGAGCCTCTGCATCAGGCGGCCAACGAAGTCGGCTTCGGCCGCGAGCTGTTCGGCGTGTTCCGCGCGGCGGCGGCGCCGGCGGAGGAGGGCGCGTCGGTGTTCGGCAAGCTGGTCGGCGAGGGCGGCGCGCCTGACGGCCAGCACGGCCACGGCAGCCACCACAAGCACGGCCATCAACACAGCGACCATCACACGAGCACCGCGCAAGCCGGCGCGGCGCTGCAGAAACAAGGAGTCTGACTATGACGTCGAAAACAGTAAGCGATATCGTGCGCCTCGGCCCGGTGATTCCGGTGCTCGCGTTCGACACAGTAGAACAGGGCGAACACGTGTCGCGCGCCTTGCACGCGGGCGGCGTGAAGGTGCTCGAAATCACGCTGCGCACGCCGGCGGGGCTTGGCGCGATCGAGCGTGCGTGCGGGCTCGCCGACGACATCGTGGTCGGTGTCGGCACGATCACGAAGCCCGAGCATTGCGCACAGGCGAAGAAGGCGGGCGCGCAGTTCGGCGTCTCGCCGGGTCTCACCAAGGAGATGCACCAGGCCGCGCAGGATGTTGGCTTGCCGCTGTTGCCCGGCGTAATGACGCCGTCGGACATCATCCTCGCGCTCGAACTCGGCTACGAGATCGTCAAGTTCTTCCCCGCGCAGCAGGCGGGTGGCGTGCCAATGCTACAGGCGTTCCACGGTCCGTTCCCGGCGCTGAAGTTCTGCCCGACCGGCGGCATCACGCCCGAAAGCGCGCCGCACTTCCTGTCGCTGCCGAACGTGGTTTGCGTCGGCGGTTCGTGGCTCACGCCCAAGGCCGCCGTCGCCGCGCAGAACTGGGATGAGGTCACACGTCTCGCGCGCGCCGCGAGCCAGCTGGCCGCGCCCTCGCACTAAGCCCCACGACAGCGCATCGGTTACCTGAACCGGGCCCAGGAGTCTCGTCGATACAGCCGCCCCAGGCTGTCGCGTCGAGGCTCTTTTTTTACTTGATATGCGTGCTGGATTTGCGCGCGTTTTCCGGAAACAAACAGTAAAATTCAGCGACCGCGCGGCTAGCCGGGTTTTCAGGCATCGCGCAGGTTGCCGTGAGACGAGGTGCCGGCTGTGTCCGCACTCTGAAATCAATAAACCAAAGGAGGGGATTCATGGAATCTGCCCACGGCAGCATGCTGCTGGTCTACGCGTTAATCGCGATCGCGTTGCTGATCTTGATGATCACACGCTTCAAGATCTATCCGTTTCTCGTCCTGATCATCGTGTCGTTGCTGCTGGGCCTCGTGGCCGGCATGCCGATGCAGACCATCGTCAAATCGTTCGAAACAGGTAACGGCAACACGCTTGGGCACATTGCCATCGTGGTCGGTCTCGGCACGATGCTCGGCAAGATGATGGCCGAATCGGGCGGCGCCGAGCGCGTCGCCACCACGCTCATCAACTGGTTCGGCGAGAAGCACATTCACTGGGCGATGATGGTCGTCGCGATCATCGTCGGCTTGCCGGTGTTCTTCGAAGTCGGCTTCGTGCTGCTGATTCCGATCGCGTTCAACGTCGCCAGGCGCACCAACAAATCGCTGCTGCTGGTCGGCCTGCCGATGGTCGCGGGCCTGTCCGTCGTGCACGGTCTGATTCCGCCGCACCCGGCCGCGCTGCTCGCCGTGCAGGCGTATCACGCGGACATCGGCAAGACGATCGCCTACGGTCTGATCGTCGGCGTGCCGTGCGCGATCGTCGCCGGTCCGCTGTTTGCGCTGCTGGTGAGCCGACATATCCAGTTGCCGAAGGAAAACCCGCTGGCCGCGCAATTTCTCGGCCACGATACGAATAACGGCAACGGCAACGGCGCGAAAACCAACGCGCCGAAACGCGAATTGCCGGGCTTCGGCATTACGCTGGCCACGATTCTGTTGCCGGTGGTCCTGATGCTGGTCGGCAGCTGGGCGGACCTGGTCTTTGCACCGAAGACATTGCCGAACGACCTGCTGCGCTTCTTCGGGAACACCGACGTCGCGCTGCTGACGGCCGTGCTGGTCAGCTTCTGGACCTTTGGCGCGAGAAGCGGCTTTAACCGCGAGCAGATCCAGAAGTTCTGCGGCGAGTGTCTGGCGCCGATCGCCGGTATTACACTGATCGTCGGGGCGGGCGGTGGTTTTGGCCGCGTGCTGATGGATAGCGGCATTTCGAAGGAAATCACCAACGTGGCGACTGCGGTGCATCTGTCGCCGCTGCTGTTCGGCTGGCTCGTGGCGGCGATGATCCGTCTCGCGACCGGCTCCGCCACCGTTGCGATGACGACCGCCTGCGGCATCGTCGCGCCGCTCGCGGCGGCGGGCGCGGTGCAGGTGAAGCCGGAACTGATGGTGCTCGCGACCGGCTCGGGCTCGCTGATCTTTTCGCACGTGAACGACGGCGGCTTCTGGCTGATCAAGGAATACTTCGGTATGACGGTGGGGCAGACCTTCAAGACGTGGTCGCTCCTCGAAACCATCATCTCGCTGATGGGGCTGGGCCTGACCTTCGCACTCGCGGCGGTCCTGTAAGGAGTTTCAAATGATTCTGATCGCAATGGGCGTGTCGGGCGCCGGCAAGACGAGAATCGGCGAAATGCTGGCCGAGCGGCTGCATTGCGCGTTCACCGACGGCGACGCGTTCCATAGCGCGGCCAACAAGGAGAAGATGCACCACGGCATCCCGCTCACCGACGAAGACCGCTGGCCGTGGCTGAAGACGATCCGCGCGGCGATCGAGGAAAAGCAGAAGGCGGCCGAGACGGCGGTGTTCACGTGTTCGTCGCTGAAGCGCTCGTATCGCGACATTCTGCGCGCCGGTGACAAGGACGTGTGCTTCGTCTACCTGAAGGGTTCGCGCGAGGTGCTCTCGGAGCGTCTCGGGCATCGCACCGGGCATTTCTTCGATCCATCGCTGCTGCAAAGCCAGCTCGATACGCTCGAGGAGCCCGGTGACGATGAAGCGATCACGGTCAGCATCGAACTAACGCCGGAGCAGATCGTCGACGAGGTGCTCAAGCAGGTCGAAGCGCGCTGAGTCTTTGATTTCTCCGCGTTCCGGCTTCGAACGCAGGACCCAAAAAAGCCGCTCCGTGGAGCGGCTTTTTTATGCGCTGAAGCTGGGCCAGCCGATCAACCGATCCGCTTCGCCAGCTCGACGGCCTTGCCGATGTACGAGCCGGGCGTCATCGCGAGCAGACGCTCTTTCGCGTCCTGCGGAATCGCCAGACCGCCGATGAAGCTCTGCAGCGCCTCGCGCGTGATGCCCTTGCCGCGCGTGAGTTCCTTCAACTGCTCGTAGGGGTTCTCGATGCCGTAACGGCGCATCACGGTCTGCACCGGCTCGGCCAGCACTTCCCAGCAGTTGTCGAGGTCTTCGTTCAGACGCTGCGCGTTCACTTCGAGCTTGTCGAGGCCGCGGATCAGCGAGTCGTACGCGAGCAGCGAGTAGCCGAACGCGACGCCGATGTTGCGCAGCACCGTCGAGTCGGTCAGGTCGCGCTGCCAGCGCGACACCGGCAGCTTGTCGGCGAGATGGCGCAGCGTCGCGTTCGCGAGGCCCAGGTTGCCTTCGGAGTTTTCGAAGTCGATCGGGTTGACCTTGTGCGGCATCGTCGACGAGCCGATTTCGCCGGCCTTCGTGCGCTGCTTGAAGTAACCGACCGAGATGTAGCCCCACACGTCGCGGTCCAGATCCAGCAGGATGATGTTCGCGCGCGAGACCGCGTCGAACAGCTCGGCCATGTAGTCGTGCGGCTCGATCTGGATCGTGTACGGATTGAACGTGAG
>DATAQT010000490.1:0-10806 GCA_036264535.1 Paraburkholderia sp.
CGATCAGTTGACCGCCGACGAGCGGCCCGATCACCGAGCCGATCCGGCCGATGCCGAGGCTCCAGCCGATGCCGGTCGAGCGCAGCGCGGTCGGATAGAAATGCCCGGCGAGCGCGTTGACCGCCGGCTGTCCACCGACCAGCACCGACAGCCCGAGCGCGCCCAGCAGCATGCCGAACAGGTTCGCGCTGAAGACCGGACCAAGCGCGGTTTTCGCGACGTGCCATTCGGCGATCACCTTCGGCGCGACATAGCCCATCGCCTGAGCGTCGAAGCCGTCGATCAACAAACACAGGCCGCACAGCGCAAGCAGCATCGCCTGAAAAGCCGGGCGATGCGCTTCGGCGAGCACGCGCTCGACTTCGATGACATTGGCGGCGGCCTGGTTACTCATTGGGTCGTCCCCTCATTCCGACTGGGATTTACGTATAGTAAAACCAATTTCGGATAGTGAAACTAACGTATACCCCTGGAACACCGCTCGATGGGTGCCGCCACTCCCCGCTCAGGCCCGGCCCATAAGCATTCGACCAATATCGTTATGAACATTTTGTTCATGTGGATACGGCACGGACTGCTACCATCGAAGAATGCGGCCATCCGGTCGCGCTGCCACGCGCCCGGTGCGCGTTCATCGTCGCCATTCATTCGCCTTCATGATTTCGCCGACCATCCCTGATCTGATCGCCCGCGCCTCTCATCACCCGTTTCTCGGCGAGCATCTGGCAATGGGACAAGGCGCCCACGCCGGCATCGCACTCGCGCGCTTCGACGGCGTCGAGCTCACGAGCGCCTACGAGCCGATCTTCGACATCAGCGTGCATGCGCTCGCGCAGTCGCTGTCATGCGGCGCGGAAGGGGTCGACCGGTTCGGCGACGAGCTCGGCTTTCAGGCGGTCACGCACCGGCTCGACGCGCCGCCGTTCGACGTGTTCGATCCGTTCGACAAGATCGCCGACGATCAGCAACTGGTCGCGCTAGACCGCATGTCGCGCGCGCTGCACGCGGTCAATTTCTTCGGCGCGCAGCGGCACGGGCTGCTGTTTCTGCGCGTGCACGAGCGGCTGCTGAAAAGCGTGAAGTACGACCACGGCCGGCATTTTTCGAGCGTGCTGACGTCGTTCAATCTGAGTCCGGCGCGCATCGTGATCGAGCTGCCGGCGGCGGCGGTCGCGCACAAGACCTTTATGGGCTATCTGACGCGCAGCTATCAGCACTACGGGTTCAAGGTGGCGGGCAATCTGTCGAACGCGGGGCAGATTCTGTCGGTGTCGGAAACCGCGCGGCTCGACTTCATCAAGATGGATGCGACGGTCGCGTTGCGCGACGCGACCGTGAAGCCGCTAGTCGGCTATGCGAACCGGCTGCGGGTACCGCTGATTTTCAATCGCGTGATGGATGAGGCGCAGTTCGTCGCCTTGCAGCAGTACGACGTGCGGTTCGTGCAGGGGCCCCTGTTCAACGCGCATTATCACGACCGGGCGGCGTGACACGCTGCGGGCGCGGTTAGCCCGAGGCCCCCCTGGACTATCTCAGCCCGGCTCCCCCAGCCGACTCGCGAGCGCCTTCAGGCGCGGCGCGACATTCTCGCGAAACACCTCCTCCCCCATCGACGACGCCGGTCCGCTGCAGCTGAGCACGAGCCAGCGCTTTTCGCGCGGCTCGCGAAATGGCACCGCGACCGCGTTCACATCGTCGTGCCACGCGCGAAACGAGTAGCAACAGCGCTCGGTCGCGAACGTGGCGATTTCTTTTTCGGCCTCGGCGACGAGCATCGGTCCCGCCTTGCCGGCCGCTTTTTTCAGTTCCGCGAGTAGCGCGGTGCGGGCGTCGAGCGGTTGCACGGCGAGATACGCGCGACCCATCGAACTCGTCAGCATCGACAGCTTCGAGCCGGACGCAAGACCAAGCGTCAGCGCGGTCTCGCTGCGGATCGTCTCCAGATACACCATGTCGAGGCCGTCGCGGCAACCGAGCGAGACCGCCGCGCCGACCTCGCGCGCGAAGCTGCGCAGGTGCGGACGCGCGAGTTCGAGCGTGTCGGTGCCCGACAGCAACGCGAAGCCGAGCGACAGCACGCCGGCGTCGAGCGCATATTTCCCGTGGGTTTCGTCGAGCCGCAGATAGCCGAGCACGGACAGCGTGTAGGCGAGCCGGTTCACGGTCGCCTTCGGCAAACCCGTGCGTTCGACGAAATCGCGATTGCCGAGCATCGTCTCGCCCGGCCGGAACGCCCGCAACAGGTCCAGTCCGCGAGCGAGGGCGACGACGAATTTGCGTTCGTCGAGCGGTGCGGAGAAAGTGGATGGCAGCGTCATAGGGTGGTACACTCGGTCGTCGTTTGCAAAACATTGTTTCGCACGGCGGAACTCAAGTCAAGCTTGTTCTGAGCGAGAAAATCAGGAGATACGTCATGGCCGTAGCCGCGCAGTTTCACTGGGAAGACCCATTGCTGCTGGATCAGCAGCTCACCGAAGACGAACGCATGGTGCGCGACGCCGCTGCGGCTTACTCGCAGGACAAGCTGCTTCCGCGCGTGCTGGAGGCGTTCCGTCACGAAAAGACCGATATCGAGATCTTTCGCGAAATGGGCGAACTCGGCCTGCTCGGTCCGACGATTCCCGAACAGTACGGCGGCCCCGGTCTGAACTATGTCGCGTACGGGCTGATCGCGCGTGAAGTGGAGCGCGTCGATTCCGGCTACCGCTCGATGATGTCGGTGCAGTCGTCGCTGGTGATGGTGCCGATCCACGAATTCGGCTCGGACGCGCAGAAGGACAAATATCTGCCGAAGCTCGCGCGCGGCGAGTGGATCGGCTGCTTCGGTCTGACCGAGCCGAACCACGGTTCCGATCCGGGCAGCATGGTCACGCGCGCGAAGAAGGTCGACGGCGGCTACTCGCTGTCGGGCTCGAAGATGTGGATCACGAATTCGCCGATCGCCGACGTGTTCGTCGTGTGGGCAAAGCTCGAGGAAGACGGCAAGGACAACATCCGCGGCTTTATTCTCGAGAAGGGCTGGAAGGGTCTGTCGGCACCGGCGATCCACGGCAAGGTGGGTCTGCGTTCGTCGATCACCGGCGAAATCGTGCTCGACGAAGTGTTCGTACCGGAAGAGAACATCATGCCGGGCGTGAGCGGCCTGCGCGGTCCGTTCACATGTCTGAACTCGGCTCGCTACGGCATCGCGTGGGGCGCCCTCGGCGCCGCCGAAGCATGCTGGCACACCGCGCGTCAGTACGTGCTCGATCGCAAGCAGTTCGGCCGTCCGCTCGCCGCGAACCAGCTGATCCAGAAAAAGCTCGCCGACATGCAAACCGAAATCACGCTAGGCCTGCAAGGCGTGCTGCGCCTCGGCCGCATGAAGGACGAAGGCACGGCCGCCGTCGAAATCACCTCGATCATGAAGCGCAATTCTTGCGGCAAGGCGCTCGACATCGCCCGCCTCGCGCGCGACATGCTCGGCGGCAACGGCATTTCGGACGAGTTCGGCATCGCCCGACATCTGGTGAACCTCGAGGTCGTCAACACCTACGAAGGCACCCACGACGTTCACGCGCTGATCCTCGGCCGTGCGCAGACGGGAATTCAGGCGTTCTTCTGATTCCGCGTTGTTCCGATTCCGTTCTAGCACTGCCCATCATGCAAAAAGCCGGTTCCTTCGAACCGGCTTTTTGTTTAATGCCGCGCCGCTTAGCGGTTCGGCTGCGGCGTCAGGCGCAGATACGGACGCAGCGCCTTGTAGCCCTTCGGGAATTTCTGCTTGATGACTTCCTCGTCCTTCAACGATGGCACGATCACGACGTCATCGCCCTGCTTCCAGTTGCCAGGCGTCGCGACCGAGTGACTGTCAGTCAGTTGTAGCGAGTCGATCACGCGCAGCACTTCGTCGAAATTGCGACCGGTGCTCGCCGGATAGGTGATGATCAGACGGACCTTCCGGTTCGGATCGATGACGAACAGCGAACGCACTGTGAACGTCTCGTTCGCGTTCGGATGAATCATGTCGTATAGCCCGGAGACCTTGCGATCGCCATCCGCGAGAATCGGAAAACCCACATTGGCGGCCTGCGTCTCGTTGATGTCCTTGATCCACTCCCTGTGCGACTCCGCGCTGTCGACCGACAACGCGATCGTCTTCACGTTGCGCTTTTCGAACTCACTCGCGAGCTTCGCAGTCAGGCCCAGTTCGGTCGTGCAGACCGGCGTGAAGTCGGCGGGATGCGAGAACAGCACGCCCCAGCTATTGCCGAGCCACTCGTGAAACCTGATACGGCCAATACTCGACTCCTGTTCGAAATCCGGCGCAATGTCGCCAAGACGTAGACTCATAGTGCATCTCCTGTAGGTATTCGGAAGGTATTCGGAAGGTATCCGGAGGGTTCGCGGGCTGTCTCCGCGGAGGACCGTCACGATAAAGCATACGGCGTCGGTGTTACACGGCGAACCAACATCGCGTCAGTACTTTATGCGTTTTTGTAATTTTCTCCCATTCGAGGGAAACTTTGCGGGACAGATCAACTCAATCCCATACCGGTCTGGAGCGGAGTGCCCTCAAACGGGTGTCTTCACGCCACGCAATGCCGGGAACGGTTCGTGCGGCGGCGGCAAGCAACCGGCACTACGCTCGCCAGCGACCGTTTCTTTGGTTACGATTCACGCGTAGCGTGAGACAAAGGGAGCTGTCAATGTCGGAAGTCAACAAGGAGAGATTGATGTCGGATATCAAAACCGTCCTCGCGGACGCTGAAGACCTGCTGAAACAGGCCGCGAGCGCTACCGGCGAACGCGCGTCGGAACTGCGCGAAACCGCGCTGACGCGCCTGAAGCAGGCGAGGGAAAAGGCAGCCGACGTGCAGGTCGTGGTCGTCGAAAAAGGCAAGAAGGCAGCCCGCGCCACCGACGACTACGTCCACGAGCATCCGTGGGCGTCGATCGGCATCGCCGCCGGCATCGGCGTGGTGGTCGGTCTGCTGATCAATCGCAAGTAAAGGCCGGTGAGGCCGCCGGAGCAGGCATGTCCGGCGCACCGGCGACACGGGTGGACCGGCGCGAGTCTCGCCGGTCCCCTTCCCCTGGCGCGCGTGCGCGCCGGTTAGGCCCTCACGCGCAACGCCCACAGCCATGACGACCCAAACACACTCGCAGCGCGCAGAACACAGCCCGTTGCGCCGTATTCTCAGTTCCGTGTTTGCGATCCTGCAGACACGCCTCGAACTGGTGGGCATCGAACTCGCCGAGGAAAAAGACCGCCTGCTCGGCGTGCTGTTTCTCGGCCTTGCAGCGATGATGCTCGCCACGATGGCCTTGATCGCGTTGACGGCACTGATCGCCATCGCCTTCTGGGACACCTACCGTTGGCAGGCGCTCGCCGGCATCACCGCGGTCTACGCGATCGCGGGCCTCGCCTGCGCGTTGAAGGCGCGCAGCGGTTTGCGCAACGCGCCGATGGTTTTCGAAGCGACCATCGCCGAGTTCGAAAAGGATCGCGACGCGTTTCGCAGCCGCGATTGATGGGCAGGTCTGACTGCATCCGATCCATCGCCTCACCTCCACTGCCGCCGACACGCCATGAGCTCCTCCCGTCCCGATACCGCCTTTCGTAACAAGCGCCATCCGTCGAAGGATCTGAGCGCGCCGCATCTGCGGGCGCTGCGCAAGGAATTGCTCCTCGTGCGAGCGGACGTCGAGCGCGTCGAACTCGCCCAGGCCACCTTCGAACTGCGCCAGGCCGTCACGCATTTCAGCTGGCTCAAGTTCGTCATCCCCGGCTTCGGCGGCTTGCGCGTAGGCAAGGGGTCGAAGGCGAGCGTGCTCAACGCCGGCACGATCGGCGCCTTGCTCAAACAGTATCCGTTCATCAGCTCGATCGCTTCGCTGTTGCTCGCGAAACCGCTGCGCGCGACCGTCGTCGCGGGCGCGAAGCCCGCGCTCAAGTGGGGCAGCATTGCGCTCGGCGCGTGGGAAGCGCTGCGGATCTGGCAACAGATGAAGAACGAGTCGGCGGCGGCTCGGGCGCAGGCCGCCGCGGCTTCCGCTGCGGCGCAGTCGGCGGCGGCGCAAGCAGAGTCGATGCGAACTGGCTTTTGAGGTCGCCGCCGCCGGCAGTGGATTTCAACGACCCGCTAACTCGTGTTCCAGCACTCGCTGCTTGTGGGCGCCGAGCCGCCCGCGTCGTTTCTGTTGCCTCGCTGACCTGTTGCGTCTAGCGTGAACGTGCCGCACGGGTCGTCATGCATCGGGCCTGCTTCCTCGGGCGCCGCCTCGATCGAATAGCCGCCGTTCGCATCGTCCGTGGGCAGCACGCGCACGCGATACACCGGCGTGCCGAACTGCGGCGCCTGATCGAGTCCCGGAGGCAACGCCGGCATGCCATCGCTCGCCGCGCCTTCGACAAATTGCGCAGCCCGATATAACGCCGACGCCGCATCGATGCGATGCGTGCGCGCGATGTGACCGCGGTACGAAGGGATTGCAAACGCGGCGAGCGTGGCGGCAATCGCGAGCGCGATCACGAGTTCGAGCAGCGTGAACGCGGATGTGTTCGGCCTTTTCATGCGTCTCCCGTCGATGTCGATGCGTTGATCAGAGTGGTCTCGCGGCAACCCGTCGCCAATGACGTTCGGTCGCGCCATCCTCGGTCACCAGTTCCATCTGCAACCAGACCTGCGACTCGCTGCTCTGGCCGAAGCCTCGTGCGGTCAACAGATATGCGGTGGCGTTGGGTCGGCTCGCGAGACGCCATGGTTCGACGAGGCATTGCGGCGCACGCGATGATCCCGGCCATTGCGCGACAGGCATCACGGCGCCTGCGTCGAACGCGGTTTCGAGCTTCCATTGGGTCGGCTCGCCCGAAGCGAACGGCACTGTGGGCGCGTCGCCACCTGCCGATAGCACGTTGCGCTCGCACAAGGTCAGCGCGGAATCGGCCGCATGGAAAGCCCGCAGATAGTCGCGCACATTGGTCGCCGCACGCGCCGCCGCGAGCGATGTTTCGAACCAGATCGCGGAGGTGGCGAGCATCATGGTCGAGATCAACAGCACGATGGCCAACACGACGCCTCGTTGCTGCGCACGTCGGGCATGGCTTCGGTAATTTCGCTTACCTAAGTATTTCGGCTTGCCGCGCGATCCGTCGCATCTGTCGTCGGCGCGGCAGCGTTGTGTTGCTGGGTCACGGTCCCTCACGACGACAACTCCGCGCGATTACGCAGCGCAACGCGGCGCGAAAACGCCTGCCGGGGTCGCAAGTCGGTGCCGAGCGTACTTACGCCATCGCAATCGATGTACTTCGAGCGCTGCCCTTGCGGCGCGCCGCGCACCAGCACGCAGACATCGACCGCCACGACGTTCGTCCATTGATCCACCGGCACCGCCGACGCATTCACCGCATCCGCCGCGCCGTCCAGCCAGTAGCGCAGCCGCACGCGCTCGACGCCTTCAACCAGCGGCTGCGCGGACCCGGCGTTGCCGCTGCCCACGCAGTAAAGCTCTGGCTCGCCGGTCGAGCCGCTAACGTTGGCGAAGAAGCGATTGACCACCGGCGCGCCCTGATCGCCGAGTGCCGCGTCGCTGCTTTTGACGGCCTGACCGACGCAATCAGTGATCTGCCCGCTCGACGATGGCCACGTCGATACGACGTCCGCAACGTAACGGATCGCGACGCCATCCGAGCCGGTGCTCAAGGTGGTGCAAGCGAGGCTCTCGTCCGCGCCGGTCGGACGACCGCCCGAGCAGCCGAACAGCGCAGGCGCCGCGTTGTAGCCGACGACATCCGCGGGCACGAAGCCGGCCATCTGCAATTGCTGGCCGATCAGCATCAGCGCGGTCAACCCGGCTTCGCGAATCCGCGTCGCGTTGCTCGCCTGCACGAACGCGTTACGCTGCGTCGTGTAGAGGGACACGGCGCCCGCGGTCACGATCAGCCCAAGCGCCATCGCGATCACGAATTCGATCAGCGTATGACCGCGAGCACAATGCCACCGCTTCATTTCACGAACGCCAACGCGATACACGACGATCCGGCGGGCGCATCGACGTCGCCGCAAGGCTCCGGTTTGTCGATCACGTCGCCCGCAGCCGGCCGATCCCGCACGGACGCCCACGTCACGCGCGCAGTCGCGACCGCACCGCTCTCGCCGATCGATGCCTCGCCGCGCGGCAGCAGAGCGCTCGCCCGCGCGCTCCATTGATTGAGCGCGGCATCGCCCATTAAAGGCATGCTCATCGCTTCGGCAACCGAGTCGGCTATCCACGCGGCGCTCTCGCGCAACGTCATCGCGCGCGCTTCGCGTACGGTCCACACCTGAGCCGCGATCAAACCCAGCGCGCTCACCGCGATTAACGCCACCGCCAGCATCACCTCGATCAGCGAACTGCCGCCGCAGGCCGATGCGCGCTTACGCAAACCGGCTTTGTGTGCCTGCCCTCTCAAGACGTCGCTCCGCATGCGCCCTCCGAAATTCGCGCGCGACCTCCTGCCGCGATACTGATGCAACGCCGCCACGCGTTCCCTTGCATCGAATTCGACGGACTTCGCGGCGCGATATCGAAACTTCGAAACGCGCCGATCAGTTGTCCAGCCGGTGGCGTGAACGTCATATCCGTCTGCACGCCGGTGATGCTCACCGCCTTGAGCGCCGGCTGCGCGCGCAATAGCGACGGCTTGCCGCCGCGCTCGGCGAATACGGCCCATCCACAAGCCCAGTCGGCGATGCTGTCGGCGCAGGGTTGGCCCGACGCAAGACAGACGCGCGCCGCATCGACGCGACATACGGTGATGCGCGTGCCGAGCCGCAGCGCCTCGCTGCGCGCATAGGCGAACGTCGATAGCAGCGCCTTCGCGCGCGCGTCGACCTGATCGCGCATATGCCACGCGGCGAACGATGGCATTGCCATCACGACAATCAGTATCACGAGCGCTACCACTGCCAGCGTTTCGACGAGCGTGAACCCGGCGCGCGACGGCCGGCGAGTCCAATTGCATTTCATCTGCATCCCTGAGCGTTTCGAACGGATGCAGACAATCTAGCGATTTGCGAGCGCGCCGACCATCGTCCGAATGGCCAGGTGGCATTCAGACGCTAGCGCGCGCAACAATGCGCGTGACGATCCATCAAGGGGGTGGGAGAAGCGATGCGTGAAGAGAAGCGCGAAATGCGCGAGGCGATGAATGCGAATGATCGCAGCCCAGCTGCGGCATGCGTGCCCTTAGCGCTTGCGGGAAGGCTTGGGCGGAGAAGAGGCGCGGCGGAATTCCTCGATCACGTCCTCGAATTCGGAGACGTCTTCGAAGCGCCGGTACACCGAAGCGAAACGGACGTAGGCGATGGTGTCGAGCGCGCGCAATTCGTTCATCACGAGTTCGCCGAGACGCTCGCTACGCACCTCGCGCTCGCCGCTGCCGAGCAACTGATACTCGATGCGGGCAACCGCCGCCTCGATCTCGTCCACCGCAACCGGGCGCTTACGCAGCGCCAGTTGCATGCTCGCGACGATCTTGCGGCGATCGAACTCGGTGCGCGTGCCATCCTTCTTGACGACCGACGGCAACGCCAGCTCGACCCGCTCATACGTCGTGAAACGCTTGTCGCAGGCCGGGCAGCGGCGGCGCCGGCGAATCGTCGCGCCGTCTTCGGATACGCGCGAGTCGACGACCTGCGTATCGGCGTGGCGGCAGAAGGGGCAATGCATGACGGCTTAGCCGTAAACCGGGAAGCGCTGGGTCAGCTCGGCGACTTGCGCGCGCACGCGCTCGATCGTCGCGGCGTCTTCCGGATTGTCCAGCACGTCGGCGATCAGGTTGCCGACCTGCTCGGCTTCCTTCACGCCGAAGCCGCGCGTGGTCATGGCCGGCGAACCGAGGCGGATGCCCGAGGTCACGAACGGCTTTTCCGGATCGTTCGGGATCGCGTTCTTGTTGACCGTGATGTGCGCCGCGCCGAGTGCCGCTTCCGCAGCCTTGCCGGTGATCTTCTTCGCGCGCAGGTCGACCAGCATCACGTGACTTTCCGTGCGGCCCGACACGATGCGCAGACCCCGCTTGACCAGCGTTTCAGCGAGCACGCGCGCGTTCTCGATGACCTGCTGCTGATATGCCTTGAATTCCGGCGACAGCGCTTCCTTGAACGCGACGGCCTTCGCGGCTATCACGTGCATCAGCGGACCGCCCTGGATGCCCGGGAAAATCGCCGAGTTGATCTGCTTTTCGAACTCGGCCTTCATCAGGATCACGCCGCCGCGCGGGCCACGCAGGCTCTTGTGCGTGGTGGTGGTGACGAAATCGGCGTGCGGCACCGGGTTCGGATAAACGCCCGCGGCGATGAGGCCGGCGTAGTGCGCCATGTCGACCATGAAGTAGGCGCCGACCGACTTTGCGATCTTCGACATGCGTTCGAAATCGATGCGCAGCGCGAACGCGGAGGCGCCCGCCACGATCAGCTTCGGCTTGTGTTCCAGCGCGAGCTTCTCGGCGGCGTCGTAGTCGATGTCTTCGGCTTCGTTCAGGCCGTAGCTGACCACGTTGAACCACTTGCCCGACATGTTGACCGGCGAGCCGTGCGTGAGGTGACCACCGTGCGCGAGGCTCATGCCCATGATCGTGTCGCCCGGCTTGAGCATCGCGAAGAACACGCCCTGGTTCGCCTGCGAGCCCGAGTTCGGCTGCACGTTCGCGGCTTCGGCGCCGAACAGTTGCTTCACGCGATCGATCGCCAGCTGCTCGGCGACGTCGACGTATTCGCAGCCGCCGTAATAGCGCTTGCCCGGATACCCTTCAGCGTACTTGTTCGTGAGTTGCGAGCCTTG
>DATAQT010000090.1:0-38417 GCA_036264535.1 Paraburkholderia sp.
GCTGCTTCCGGCGTGGCCGGCGCATCGCAAGAGGCGCACGAAGCGAGCGAAGCGCCACGTTACGAGGCATTCGACACCATTCCCGTCAGCGTTCTGCAACGCTCATCTTTGAGCGTGCGAGCGCGCCGCGGTGGCGAGCGCATGCGTATCGGCGCGCCGAACGCGCCGAGCCGTACGCTGAAGAACCTGTTTCAGGAGCGTGGCATTCCCGCATGGAAGCGCGACGTGCCGCTGCTCTACGTCGGCGACGAGCTGCTGTTCGCGCCGCTGATCGGTGTGAATCGCGCGACCGCGCACGATGCGTCCCCAGGCGGCGAAGCGCGCGTGAAAATCGTCTGGCGCGAGGATCTGCTGATCGCTTGACCGGCCGCTCGACGAGGCGCGCCACTCGCGCGCGCTAATGTCGAAACCGTGAAATAGGGCGCAAATCCACGATAAAACAGGCCTTTGCAGGCCCGATTTGACGGATTTGAACGCTCGTTGCGTCTTGTCTTTTTGTGCCCGATCGGGTAATTTAGCTTGTTTGCCCGACCTGATTTCGCCGTCGCTTTTGTCGCTATCGGTCGTTAGTGTCGGCTGGCGAGCGTGATCCGTCGTCACCGTTCCTTTCCGATCAGCCATTTGCGATCTCATCCCGGGCAAATCCGCGCGTGCTGCACGCGTGCTGCATCTACGCCGCCACACACTTTGCCGCCGTTCACGAGACGTTGCGCCCCTGTGCTTTCTGTGCGGTCGTCTCCAGCGCGCCAGCGCGGTTTCTCTTCCAGTTCAGAACGACAATGGCACTCATCGTACACAAATACGGCGGCACCTCGATGGGCTCGGTCGAGCGCATCAAGAACGTCGCCAGGCGCGTCGCGAAATGGCACAAGGCTGGCCACCAGATGGTCGTCGTGCCCTCGGCAATGTCCGGCGAAACCAATCGCCTGCTTGGCCTCGCGAAAGAAATCACGACTCAACCGAGCCCGCGCGAACTCGACATGATCGCCGCCACCGGCGAGCAGGTCAGTTCGGGTCTGCTCGCGATCGCGCTGCAGGAAGCCGGCGTCGACGCGGTCAGCTATGCAGGCTGGCAGGTGCCGGTCAAAACGGATAGCGCATTCACGAAAGCACGCATCAGCGACATCGACGGCGAGCGCGTCAAGCGCGACCTCGCCGCCGGCAAAGTGGTCGTGATCACCGGCTTCCAGGGTATCGACCCGGACGGCAACATCACGACGCTCGGCCGCGGCGGCTCGGACACGTCGGCGGTCGCGGTCGCGGCCGCGCTGAAGGCCGACGAGTGCCTGATCTACACGGACGTCGACGGCGTGTACACGACGGACCCGCGCGTCGTTGAAGAAGCGCGCCGGCTCGACCGCGTGACGTTTGAAGAAATGCTGGAAATGGCCAGCCTGGGTTCGAAGGTGTTGCAGATCCGCTCGGTGGAATTCGCCGGCAAATATCAGGTGAAGACGCGTGTGCTGTCGAGCCTGACCGATCCGCTGATGCCGCTCGACGAAGAAATGAAGTCGGGCACCCTGATTACTTTTGAAGAAGACGAGACCATGGAAAAAGCAGTCATCTCGGGCATCGCGTTTCAGCGCGACGAAGCTCGTATCGCCGTGATGGGTGTGCCCGACAAACCGGGCATCGCGTATCAGATTCTCGGCCCGGTGGCGGACGCGAATATCGACGTCGACATGATCATCCAGAACCAGAGCGTCGATGGCAAAACGGCATTCACGTTCACGGTTGGCCGCGGCGACTATGCTCGCGCAATGGAGATCCTCACCGGCACGGTGAAGGCGCATGTGCAGGCCGAGCAGGTGCTGGGCGACCCGAAGGTGTCGAAGGTGTCGGTGGTCGGCGTGGGCATGCGCTCGCACGTCGGCATCGCGAGCAAGATGTTCCGCACGCTGTCGGAAGAGGGCATCAACATCCAGATGATCTCGACCTCCGAAATCAAGATTTCGGTCTTGATCGACGAAAAGTACATGGAGCTCGCGGTGCGCGCGCTGCATAAGGCCTTCGAACTCGATCAGGCGTAAATGGCGGGGAAAACGGGGCGCTTGAGAGCGCCCCGTTTTTTTTTTGGGGCGTTCATGTGAACGAATTGCGTCGCGAGGCGCCACGTTGGCACAAAAAATGTCCTTCGGACATTGACCTTATCGGCCCAGCCCGCTATTATTTTGGCTTCGTCGCACTGACTCCCTGTGCGACAGAAAGTTTGGGAGACGTGGCCGAGAGGTCGAAGGCACTCCCCTGCTAAGGGAGCATCTGGGCCAAAACCTGGATCGAGGGTTCGAATCCCTCCGTCTCCGCCAGCAATGGTGGCGAAACCCCGCAGAGTCTAGGCTCTGCGGGGTTTTTGTTTTTTGGCGGGATTTTTTGATCCCGCTCGATACTCCTCTCCGTTTTTTTTCGTTAGCTCGGTGCTGGCTATGCGCGGTGACGCGTTTAAGTGCTGCTTGGATCGATATGCAGGTCTCCTGATCTATACATGGCACCGTTAGGGCGCCGCGCTGACACGCTGACGATTCAGGTCAGTCACGTCTGCATGGCGTTGCGCCGCACGTCAATTTGCCTCGCGACGTAACCGCCGCGTCAAACCCGCCCAAGGCGTTCGATGCCTCTGCATCGGGTCGCTTTACGAAGGGTCTCAAATGGTCGCAATGCGGTTGCCGGCAAGTTCTTTAAAATTTCCGAATTTTTGAGATGCGATGCATAGTGAATTTCATATTAAAAAAGGTGCGCATTGCGCCTGCACGTCAATAAAATTCGATCTGGTGTTTGACATTTATTGACAAATATTTCGATATTATTCTATTTCACGTTTTGATGAGCACCGCCCACAATACGCGCTAATAAGATGTCGCAGGCGGGCAGTCGCCGCCTTCATTCGTGCTATCCGCGCAAGTAAAGATAAGCCACGGTTGATGCTGGACGCGTAAATCCATCTCGAATTCCAGTTACCCTGGCGGGTGTTTATCTATTTCATCTGGCCTTATTTTTATGAATGAAGGGGTGCATGATTTTTCGCGGGGATTTGAAGAATCAGTTCGCAGAGATGTGGTGATAATAGATGACGAACGTGTGGAGGTGGGTTTTGCTTACTAAGATTGCTGTCGCCGACGGAAATTCTATTCTGCGAATAGGAATGCGATGTATTTTCGGAGATGAGGCTGGTTTAAGAGTGGTCGGGGAGGCGGCAAACTCCACGGCAATCGTCGAATTGCTTCGGGAAAAAGAGGTCGACGTGCTGCTGAGTGATTACGAGATCCCGGGGAAGATGTACAGGGACGGCAGCGCCCTGATGGCGTTGTTGCGCCGGACCTACCCCTCCACCAAGGTAATCTTCGTCACCACGCTCACCAATCCTCTGCTATTGAGGGCGGTAATCAAATCGCGTGCTCATGGTGTACTGCTGAAGAACGACTCGCCGGAAGAAGTGATTGGTGCTGTACGTTCCGTTTCCCGTGGTCAATTCTATATCGCGCCTTCAGTGCGGCGTATCACCGGTATTAACCATTGCGAAGAATTCGACGCGAGGAAAGTCGGGCATCTGTCAACGCGTGAAGGAGAAGTGCTGCGATTATATGTCAGCGGCATGAGTATCAGCGAAATCGCCGCATTAAGTCATCGGAGCCTGCAAACCGTCAGTACCCAGCGCAAGCAGGGTATGAAGAAACTCGGGTTTGCAAACGACCGCGAACTGTTTGAATACATGCTGCCATCGAGGAGTTAGTTATCCGGGAAACGTTTGTCTGCGGTGCTTTTTAGCTCCTCCGGGCCTGGACAGGGGCGCAACGTCGTTGGATGGATTTAATAAAGTTCCGCTTCCAGGCAGCTCTGAAAATAGTAGTAAGTAGATGATTTAAAATTTGGGATACGTCTAATATTATTTGCGGTGTGGCTCAGGTCATCCGAAGTATCAGTGCGCGCTGATGTTTTATCTTAAATCAGTGTTTTTATTTATTTGTTATCCAATAGGACAGAAATGAAATTTACACGTTCACTCGCATTTGCAGCGATCGCTACGGCAGTTGGCATCCCGACCGCATCGTTCGCAGCAGACGGCACGATCACTTTCAACGGTACCATCACTCCTCAGACATGCACGATCAGCGGTGAGGGTGCCGGCCCGAACTTCACAGTGACGCTGCCGACGGTTTCGACCTCCGCACTCGCTATCGATGGTACGCCGGCCGGCGGCACGCCATTCACCATCGCGCTGACCAACTGCTCGCCGGATTCGGGCACCGCGCAGACGTACTTCGAGCCGGGTCCAACGGTCGATACGGCAACGGGCCGTCTGCGGAACGCAACGGGCACCGCAAGCAATGTCGAAGTGGGCCTGCTGAACGATGACTACAGCCTAATCCACCTGGGCGCGGCACAAACCTCGCAGAACTCCAAGTCGGCAGCGATCTCGGGCGGCAGCGCCTTGCTCAAATACATCGCGCAATACGTCGCGACGGGCGGCGCAGCGGGTGCGGGTTCGGTCAATACGACGACGCTTTACTCGATCGTCTACCAGTAAGCAGTACGGATCAGTCGTAAGCCGTACATGAGGTGGTGATCGGTAGCCGGCGTCCCTCCGATGCCGGCTACTGTTCAAAGATTCTAATGGCCTATCGGCTCGGCCGGATGGGCTAGATAATCGGGGCGTCAAGATGGCGGTACGTAGAAATTTGCTCGCGGCAGCGGCCGCTCTGTCATTGTGTTCGGGCATCGCCCACGCGAGTGTCGTCGTGAATGGAACGCGTCTGGTGTACGACGCGAGCGAGCGTGAAATGACGGTCAAGCTGGAGAACGTCGGTAACGATCCTGCGCTCGTGCAGGTCTGGCTCGATACCGGCAATCCCAAATCCTTGCCGGACGAA
The DNA here is from genome assembly GCA_036264535.1 of Paraburkholderia sp. Lineage (GTDB taxonomy): Bacteria > Pseudomonadota > Gammaproteobacteria > Burkholderiales > Burkholderiaceae > Paraburkholderia. The sequence continues at coordinate 4,866 of DATAQT010000090.1, forward strand.
GTGCAGGTGCCCTTCACGATGTCTCCGCCGCTGTTCCGGCTCGATCCGAAAAAAGGGCAGAGCCTGCGTCTGATCTATACGCAGGCCCCGATGCCGCAGGACAAGGAGTCGCTGTTCTGGCTCAACATCCTCGAGGTGCCGCCTGCAACCGCGCAATCGGATGCCGCCGAGCGCAACATGCTGCGTCTCGCCTTCCGCTCGCGTATCAAACTGTTCTTCCGTCCGGCTGGACTCCCAGGCCGCGCGGACGACGCGCCCGCGAAAATCAGGTGGAAGTTCGTGCCGAAAAAAGAAGGCAGCGGCTATGTGCTCGAGGCCACCAATCCAACGGCGTATCACGCGACGTTCACGCAGGTTGTCGCCAAAGCAGGCGGCGGCACCTGGACCGACGACAAAGGCGGCATGGTCAATCCGGGCGCGACGCAAGACTACGACGTCGGCAACGTCGCGTCGTTGCCCATTGCGCCGCTGGAGGTCGACTACAAGTTCCTGAACGACTATGGCGCGGGCGTGCGCGGCCAGTATCAGCCGCAACGCGTCGCACCGACGCCGGCCGAGGCTGATGAACCCACGGCGCCGGCGGCTGGGCCGCAAGCGCAGCCGCAGCACGCCGCGCAGCCTTAAGCACGACCCCACGGTCACACTTATTCGGTGCCACGACCCTCGCGGTCGCGGCACTCGCCTGAATCATCGCGCGTGATGAGAAGCACGCGCGACCAGCGTCTATAGAACTGTATTCATGTGTATCAGACAGCAGGAGCAACTGGTCCGTGGTGTGGGCCGAGCGCCCACGCCGAAGCATAGCCATTTCGTGATCCTCGGTGCATTGGCAGCCTGGTTTCCAGCCGTTGGCCACGCCGAATCGTCGACAGTCGCCCAGGTCCGGTTCGACGACCAGTTCCTGATGAAGCCGAGGAATCAGAGTGTCGACGTGTCGCGCTTCGAGCGCGGCAATCCGGTGGTGCCGGGCGAATACACCGTCGACCTCTATGTGAACGGCAACTGGGTCGGCCACCCGGCGGTGAACTTTCGCACGCCGCCAGGCGCCGACAGCGCGACGCCGTGTTTCGACAGGGCGCTCGTCGCGCGTTTTGGGCTGAATCAGGCGAAGCTCTCCGAGCAGGCGCGTGCGGTGCTGGCGGCTTCGAGCGAATGCATGAACCTGGGCCAGATCGTCGATGGCGCGTCGGTGTCGTTCGACATGTCCGATCTGCGCCTCGACGTCAGCGTGCCGCAGGCCGCGCTGACGCACAACCCGCAAGGCTACGTGAGCCCGGAGTTCTGGGACGAGGGGGTGCCGTCCGCCACACTTGCCTATAACTTCAATTCGTTTCGCGTCACCGGCTCAGGTTATGGCAGCACGCAAAGCTACCTGGGTCTGACCGGCGGCATCAATATCGGCAGCTGGCATCTGCGGCAGAATTCGGCGTTCACGTTCCAGTCGCAAGGGCCGCACTCGTATCAGAACATCGAGACGTACGTGCAGCACGATCTGCCCAGCATCAGCAGCCAGTTGACGCTCGGCGACGCGTTTACCGACGGCACAGTGTTCGAAAGCATCGGCATCCGCGGTATGCAGATCGGCACCGACGATCGTATGCGGCCCGATTCGCAGCGCGGCTACGCGCCGGTGATTCGCGGCGTCGCGCTGACCAACGCGCGCGTCACGGTTACGCAGAACGGCAACCGCCTCTACGAGACCACGGTTCCGCCAGGCGCATTCGAGATCGACGATCTGTACGCGACCGGCTATGGCGGCAACCTGCTCGTGACGGTGACCGAAGCCGACGGCACCCAGCGCAGCTTCACGGTGCCGTATGCGTCGGTCGTGCAGTTGCTGCGTCCGGGTATTTCGCGCTTTAACTTCGTGATTGGCCAGATCCGCGACGTGGAAGTGGACCGTCATCCGAACATTCTGCAGGGCACGTTCCAGTACGGCGTCAACAACCTGATAACCGCCTATGCCGGCGTGATCGCCGCGGAGGGCTACGCGGCGGGGCTGCTCGGCGCGGCGTTCAATACGCCCATCGGCGCGGTCGCGCTCGACGTCACCCAGGCGGACGCGAGTATTCGCGGCGCGGCCAACACCTCGGGCCAGAGCTTGCGGATCAGCTACAGCAAGCTGCTGTCCGCCACCGACACGAACTTCTCGGTCGCGGCCTATCGCTACTCGTCGAGCGGCTTCTGGGCGCTGCGCGATGCGATGTTGGCACGCTCCGCGGTCGCCGTGGGTCAGTCCGCGAGCACGATCGACCGGCAGCGCAATCAGATTCAGCTGACGATGAATCAGGGCCTCGGCGATGGCCGCGGCAACGTCTACGTGGTCGGTTCGACGGTCAACTACTGGAACCGCTCGGGCACGACCACGCAGTTCCAGGTCGGCTACAACAACATCGTGCGCGCGCTCGGCACGAGCTTCAGCTACAACCTGTCGCTGTCGCGGCAACGCGATACGCTCAGCGGCCAGATGAACAATCAGGTCTTCCTGAGCGCGTCGGTGCCGCTCGGCAAGTCGCAGCATGCGCCGACGCTCGCCACCAGCTTCGCGCACGACAACATCGGCGGCTGGTCGCAGCAGGCGATGCTCACCGGCACCGCGGGCAAGGACAACGACTTCAGCTACGGTGTGACGGCGAACCACTCGGCCGGCTCGATGGTCGGCGGCGTCAATGGTCAGTACAGCAGTCCGTATGCGACCTTCCTCGGCAGCGCGAGCACCGGATCCGGCTATTCGCAGTTGTCGGGCGGCGTGTCGGGCGCGGTCGTCGCGCATCCGGGCGGCATCACCTTCGCCAACGATCTGGGCGATACGGTCGGCGTGGTCGAGGCGAAGAACGGCTATGGCGCGCGCGTCACCAATTCGTCGGGCGTGCGTATCGATCCGCGCGGCTATGCGGTGGTTCCGTATCTGATGCCGTACCGGATCAACATGGTCGACATCGATCCGAACGGCTTGCCGCTCGACGTCGAATTCAAGTCGACCATGCAGCAGATCACGCCGCGCGCGAACTCGGTCGTGATGATCCATTTCGACACCGTCACCGGCCGTGCCGCGGTGATCACCACGCACCAGCCGAACGGCGCGGCGCTGCCGTTCGGCGCGAACGTCGTCGACGAACAGGGTCACGACGTCGGTGTGATCGGCCAGGGCAGCCGCATTTTCGTGCGCGGTATCGCCGACGAAGGCGCACTGACCGTGAAGTGGGGCGACGCCGCGGACCAGCAATGCCTGCTGCACTACAAGCTGCCGTCGCGCGACGAGGACAAGGGTATGTTTGCGCAGGCCGAAGCGGTCTGCGACGCGGGCGCGGACGCCGTGGCAACGGGCGCGGTGGCGGCGCAGTCACAGCCGCTGCAACTTCAGCAGCAGCAGGCACAGCCGCAACAGCAACCCCAGCCGCAGTCGTTCGCGCCGAACTCGCAGAGTTGGGCGGCGAACACGGCCGGAGCGAACGTCCGCATGGCCGCGCGGGTTTCGACCGTGGACGACACGGCCGGCACATACCTGCATTGAAACTGAAACGCGCGTGCGGTGCCAACGGAGCCTCCCGCGCGCCCATGCATTCGATCAACCCTGAAAGGTATCGCCCAATTGAAAGCACGCAATCTACTGACTGTTTCGCTGCTCGCGCTGTCCGCTGTTCCGGCGTTGTCGGCTCATGCGCATGCGGTTCGTTCCACCGGCATCGCGAGAAATCCCGCTGCCGCGGCGGCCGAGCGCGCGCAGGGCTCGTGGCGCAAGCGCGATGTGGCGAGCGGCGGCGCCGCGAGTCCTGTCGGCGCCTCGGTGGCCCGGGCCACCAATGGCCATGGCAACCGCGGCGGCCAGGGCGTCGGCTTCGTGTCTTTGCCGCCGCATTAACGCGGACGGAACGCAAGATCGCCGGCAAGGCGCGCGAGCGCGTTGCCGGCGCACATTTTACCGGTGACGCTCTGACTCCGGCGCGCATTCCGCTTCAACCGGTCACCGCAAGGAAGCTTATGAAACTCTTCCCCAGATTTCTCCGTTCGGCCGATGCCCTATCGAAACTGCTGCTATCGGCCTGCGTGCTGATCGGCGCAACATTGCTGCCGGGCTTCGCTCACGCGCAGTGCTCGCAGGGCTCGGGCGGCGGGTCCAGTCTGATGATCTCGATCCCGTCTTCGATCACCATCCCTCGCGATGCGGTGGTCGGCAGCGTGATTGGCCAGGGCACCGCCACGGTGACGTTCAATTCCGCGTCGCCGTACGGCGTGTATTGCACGGCCGACGCAACGCTCATCTACACGAACCTCCAGGGGGGCAGCGCGTCCGGCCCGAACAACGTAATGCCGATCGGCTCGACAGGTATCGGCTACACGCTGCAGGCGGGCGGGCAATATTATTCGACGTTGACAAAAAACCTTCCGGCTTCCTTCTTTCAGGCACCGGCGTGCGCCCAGCCGGCGGGCGGCAGATGCTATGCGTATCTGGGGCCGACCTTCACGATGCAGCTGATCAAGCTGTCGCCGCTCGTGCGCAGCCAGACTATTCCGGCCGGGCAATATTATTCGGCGACGGTCGGCGGGCTGAGTGCCGGCACGGTGTCACTGGCGAATGCCGTGCAGATTACCAACCAGACCTGTGCCGTCACCACGCCTTCCATTTTCGTTCCATTGGGAAGCGTGCCGTTGAATAAATTCGGCTCAGTGGGTTCGGCGTCGGATTCGGTGCCGTTTCAGATTGGTTTGGATTGCTCGGGCGTGGCGACCAGTTACTACGTGACCTTTACGGATAGCAATAATCCTGGAAATAATTCTAATGCGCTATCGTTGACTTCGGATTCGAGCGCGAAAGGCGTGGGCATACAGATAGTAAAAGACGGCAATGCGGTGGCATATGGACCCGATTCATCGGTGGCGGGCAATCTGAATCAGATTTTTATCGGAATCAGCGCGGGTGGCGGCTCCGTCGTGAAATTGCCATTTGGCGGGCGTTACGTGAAAACCGACAGCACGATGACGGCCGGCAGCGCCAATGGGGTCGCGACCTTCACGATGTCCTACCAGTAATTCAAAATAATTGACCTGCGTTATTTGCATTTATTCTATTTTGAAAATTTCGAGATAAAGACTCGTATTTTATTAGATGCTGCGCTATGTCAAATTTTATTAAGCGTATTGCATAACGAAATTTTCCGTGCATAATTTGCAGGTCGACTTTATTGCGCATTATCGAAGTCGGCAATTTTTTAAATTTAAATATGGAATTGAAAATGCAACAAGTCGATCGTAACGAGCTCGCGAAAGCCAATGTCGCTGGCGGTTGCTGCAAGAGCAGCTGCTCGACCACTACGTGCAAGAACCAGCCGCCGTCGGGCGACAACGGTGGTAACCCGGTGCCCCCGAACGCGATTAGCGGTCGATAGGTAGTCAGTCGTGCGCGAGGGCGGTCCGGACCGCTCACGCGCATCGCTACATTGGGGACCGCACATGGGCTCTGTTTTATCCCGGCTGCATAGCTGGATACGCTACGCGAAGTATCGCTGCCGACGCGCCTTGATGGCGCGCGTGCCGGCAGCGATGCTGGAGCCGCTTGCAACGGCGGGCTCGCGAGTCGCCAGTCTACTCAGCGCCAAAGTGCGCGCGAATGGCGTGGTGCGTGTCGAGCTGGGGCACGACGTGCCCGGCATCGCACCGATCGAGACGCGCCGCGCGAGTAGCGGTCGCGCGCTCGAACTTCTGATCGATCAGCGCATCTATTTTGGCCGGCGGTTACGTGGCGTCGAAGACTGGCCGGGTCTACAGGCGGTTGCCGCCCTGCTCGCAGAACAGATCAGGCTTCTCAGGCAGACACGACCGGACTGCCCGGTCATCGTGTCGCCGTTTCACTACGTATCGCAGTACGCAAACATCTACGTGATCGACGAATTGCGCGCGCAGCTCGCGCTCGGCTCGATCGCGGTCGTCTCGGGCATGCCGCGAGATCTGTATGGCGACGACCACGCGCAGATTCCCGGCGTCAAAGTGCTGTACACCTACGACGACGACAACCGCGGTGGTCTCGGCCTGCGCGTCGTGCGGTCGCTCAAGCGCAATGGCGTGCTCGCACTGTTTGCCGACGTGCCGCCGTTCACGATGCACCGTTATCCGATGGAGACGGTCGGCGTCGAGATGTTCAGCCGCGACGCGCGGATTCACCGCGGTGTGTTTCGCCTCGGCGCACCGCTCGACGCGATGCTGTTGCCCTTCTATCTGACCTTCGAACGCGGCTGCTTCGGCGCCGAGTTATTCGCGCCACTGCCGCTTGTCGCGGCCGACGCGCCGCAACGGCTGGCCGGCTACATGGAAATGGCGCTCACTGCTAACTATTCCCGCTGGCTCGCCGCCGGGCATCCCTCAATATACGCGTTTGCAGCGGCCCGCTAGGGCGGTTCATGCCACGCACCCGGAAGCACCTCAAGCGCCGATAAAAGCTCCACACCACCCGGCGGAAAATCCGCTACCGGCACACACCAATCAGGCATGCCACTCATTCCGGCATGAGTATCACCGATGGAATCGACTCAAATTCCGCAGTTCAAGGACGTGCCGTGGCGCTGGATCGCCTACGCGACGTCGACGCTCGTCGTGATCGCGATCGCCTTCGCGTTCCTTCACGAAATCGAATTGAAGCAGGACGCGCAGAGCGAAATCGTCTCGCCCGACGAGGTCAAGATTCAGGGGCTGAGCGGACTCGTGTCCGCGATCTACGTGCAGCCGTCCGCACATGTGAAGGCCGGCGATCCCCTGTTCCAGCTCAAGCGCGACCTGTCGCTCGCGAGCGACGGCGTGCAGCGGCCGGTGTACGACGAACGCATGCGCGACGACCAGTTGCGTACCTCCGAGGCGCAGTACGCGCAGCGCAGCGCCGCGTTGAGCGCGCAGATCACCGCCTCGGGAGAGACGCTGCAAAGCCGGCACGCCGAGATGGCCGCGCTCGATGAACAGGTCGCGCAAAACCGTGCGCTGGTCGACGAATCCGGCCGCAAGCTCAAGCGGCTGCAATCGGTGTCCGACTACGTGACAGCCGACCGCATCGAGCAGGCAAGCGCCGATCTGCATCAAGGCAAGGCGGTGGTCGCGCAAGGTCTCGCGCGGCGTCAGCAGATCGTCGGCGATTTCGCGACGCTGCAAAGCTCGCAGACCGATCTGCAGGCGCAGCTGAAGGAACTCGACGCGCAGCACGTGCGCGATCTGCAGGACATCCGGCTGCGCTTCGAGCAGCTTCGCCAGGACGCGACGATCTCCGCGCCGCAGGCCGGCGTGGTCACATTTTCGAATCTGGTGCCGGGGCGCTCGCTGAGTGCCGACGACGTCGCGCTCGTGATCGGCACGCGCGAAGGCGGCCCGTTGCGCGCCGCGTTGCGCATTCCGTCGCGTCAGCGCGGCTTCGTCCACGAAGGCGACGTGGTACGCCTGAAATTCGACGCGTTTCCGTACGAGCGTTTCGGCACCTACGAAGCGCGGATCGACTCGATTTCCGGCACCACGGTGCAGACGCGAATCTCGGCGGGCAGCGCCTCCGATGCGAAGGGCACCGAAGGCGGCGACTACATGGCGTGGGCGACGCTCGCCGGCGACACCTTCGTGTTCGAGAAACATCGCTTCAAGATTTTGCCGGGCATGCGCGCGACCGCGAGCATCGTCGTCGAACGCAGGACGATCGCCGAATGGGTGCTCGCGCCGCTGTTTCGCATCCTAAGGGGGTAACGGTGCGAACCATCTATCAGAATGAAGTGGCCGAATGCGGCTATGCGTGTCTCGCGACGGTGCTCTCGCATCTGGGCCGAGCGACCGAGGTGCGCGAACTGTCCGCGTTCAGGCCGATCTCGGCGAACGGACTCTCGCTGATGGACCTGTACGACGTCGCGGTCGAATTCGGCCTCGCGGTGCAGGCGTATCGCTTCGACGTGGCCGATCTGCACGACGTCGCGCGCGGCTCGATCATCCATTTCGGGGGCGCACACTTCGTCGTGTTCGACAAGTACCGTCGCGGCTACGTGCATATCATCGACCCGGCGAGCGGCCGCCGGCGCGTGTCGCTCGACACGTTCGCCGCGAACGTATCCGGCTATCTGCTCGAATGCGCGCCGACCCCGCAATTGCCGCGCATTCGCGCCAGGTCGGGCGTACCCGGGGCACTCGCGCGAGTGCGCGCGAGTGCCCCGCAGCTGCCCGCGCAGATCGCCAAGGTGCTGTTCGTCGCGCTCGGCAGCCAGTTCGCGATTCTGGCGATGCCGTATCTCGGCAACCTCGTGCTCGACTACGTGGTCGCAACCGATAACCTCAACCTGCTGAATATCCTCGCGCTGACGTTCGCGAGCCTGTTCGCGGTCGGCGCGCTGAGCCAGTACGTGCAGGCGCGGCTCGTCGAGGTGCTGAGCGGCCGCACGCAGATCGGCATGACCGAGGGGCTGCTCGGCCATCTGCTGCGCAATCCGCTGCCGTGGTTCGAGAAGCGCAACGTTGGCGATCTGTTCGCGCGCCTGAAGGCGCAGGACGAGATCAACACCTACGCGACGCGCACCGCGGTGTCGCTGTATATCGACGTCGCGGTGGGGCTGCTCGCGTTCGCGCTGATGCTGCTGCAAAGCCCGTTGCTGACCGCGATCGCAGTAGGGATCTTCGTGTTCTACGTGGCGGTCGCATTCGTGCTGTTCGCGCGTATGCGCGACACCCACGCGCTGGTGATGGAGCGCTCCGCGCAGTGCGACGACGCGTTGATCGAGACGATCCGCGCGGCGTCGCTGATCAAGCTCTCGCAGGGCGAGACGCGCCGCACCGCGCTGTTCATGACGAAGTACCGCGATTTCATTGCCGCGACGCTGAAGAGCAACGAGCTCGGCAGCCTGCGCGACGCGATCCTGAAGCTCGTCGACTACGCGGACATGATCGTGATCACGTGGCTCGCCGCGCGGCTAATGTTGACCGCCGAGATTTCGGTCGGCGTGTTCTATTCGTTTCTGATCTACAAGTCGCTGCTGTCGGAGCGGCTCGCGCGCTCGATCAACGCGGCGTTCGGCTACTTCATGCTGAGCGTGCCGGTGGCGCGCGTCGACGATATCGTCAAGTGCGAAAGCGAACGTTATACGCCGCCCGAGGACGCTCAAAGGGCGGTCGAAGTGCGTGAGTTTCGCGACATGGCGATTCGCGGCGTGACGTTTCGCTACGGCGTGTCGGACCGGCCGGTGCTGCGCAATGCGAACCTCGAAATTCGCAAGGGCGACAAGATCGTCATCACCGGGCCGTCGGGCGCAGGCAAGTCGACGTTGTTCAAGCTGCTGGCGGCCGCCGAGCCGTTGCAGGAAGGGCAGATCGCGCTGAACGGTATCGCGTGGCCGAACCTCTCCGTCGACGAAATCCGCCGGCATGCCACGCATACGCGCCAGGGCGACATCATTCTGCACGGCTCGATCGCGGACAACATCTCGCTGTTCGCGGGCAGTGCCGACGAGGAACGCATCCACCGCTTGCTCGACGATGTCGGTCTGCTCGACGACGTGATGCGTCTGCCGATGCGCACGCGCACGATCATCAGCGACACGATCGCGAACATCTCCGCCGGGCAGCGGCAGCGTCTGCTGCTAGCGCGGGCGCTGTACCAGCGGCGCGAGCTGTTACTGCTCGACGAACCGACGTCGAACCTTGACCCGGAATCGGTGCGCCGCATCGTCGCGTTGCTGCTGCGACTCGACTGCACGGTCGTGGTGATTACGCACGACATGGCGCTCGCCGCCGCGTTCGAGCGCCGCTACCGGCTAACCGACGGCGAACTGCTGCAGGAAGCGAGCGCCGACGCCAGCCACAACGTGAGCACCGCCGATGAATAAGCGCAACGGTATGATGGCGATCCTCGCGGCCGCGTGCCTCTCAGCATGCCTCGTTGCGAGCAAAGAGGCCCACGCGGCGCCGCTCGACCTGATGACGGTGGTCGACCAGGCGATCGGCCACGACGCCGATCTCGCTGCGGCCGAGGCTGGCTACAGGGCCGCGAGGCAGGCGGTCCCGATCGCCCGCGCGGCACTGCTGCCGAGGCTCGACGGCGGCTGGGGCCGGGGCTACAACCGCACCGCGACCCAGGGCTTTGCGCCGGTCGCTTACTGGCAGAGCGGCTGGATCGTGAGCCTGTCGCAGCCGTTGTTCGACTTGTCGAGTTGGACCAGCTACCAGCAGGCGGATTTCGTCGAGGCGCAAGGCGCGGTCCAATACGCGGACGCGCGCCAGACCACGATCGTGCACGCGGTACAGGCCTACTTCGACGAACTGGCCGCCGAGGACGAACTGAAGCGCGCGAACGATTATCTGGCAGCGATCGGCGCGCAGCTCGACGAGCTGCGGCGCCGTCGCGCGGCCGGCGACGCCACGCTGATCGATCTGCGCGAAGCCGAGGCGATGAGTCAGCAGGCGCTATTGCAGCAGCTCGACGCGACGAGTGCGCTGCATCTGAAACAGCAGTCGCTTGAACTGCTCACGGGGCAGGCGTTCACTCCGCTGTCGCGTCTCGCGGACACGCCGGTGCGCCCAAGGCTCGAGCCCTCCGACGTCGATAGCTGGGTCGGGCAGGCGAGCGCGCAGGGCTACCCGGTGCAGCTGAAGCGACTCGACTGGCAGATCGCCAGGCTCGACGTCAGCAAGGCGCGAGCCGCGCACTATCCGGTGGTCAATCTGCAAGCCGGCTATACGCCGGCCGGCGCGGCGTCCGGCTATTCGCGTCCGACGACCACCACCACCGCGATGCTGACCGTCACGATTCCGCTGTTCTCGGGCGGCGAAATGCAGGCGCGTTTGCGCCAGTCGTACGCGCAGCGGGACCTGGCACAGGACTCGCTCGAGTCCGCCGCGCGCCATGCCGGCGCGGCGGCGCGCGACGCCTATACGCGCTTTACCTCGGGGCTCACGCGCAGCGATCTGCTCACGCGTCTCGCGCAAACCTCGCGCGATGCGCTCGCGGCGACGCGGATCGGCTATCGCGTCGGCAGCCGCACCAGCACCGATGTGCTGCGCGCGACCGACACGCTGTACACGAACGAACGCGATCTGCTGCGCGCGCGCTACGACACGATCCTCGCGTTGCTGCAACTGAAGGCGCAAACGGCCGCGTTAAATGTCGACGAAGTGGCGGCGGTCAATGCGCAGCTCTCGGGGAGCGGTGCGCTGCCATCATCGCAAGTGGGAAATAGCGCCGCCGAATCCTTCGCGACGTTTCATTAAATCGATAATAAATATATAAGATGGGGTGTAAGTAATAGCCCGATTTATCTCGAAAATAATTGGCTATCTACCATCAGTATTGCATTCAGGTTGTCGTGCCGGCAAGGCGAAGAAGTATAAAAAATTCCTGAGATATACGAGGCAGTTCGAGAATTGCTGAGTTGGCCCGGATCAGGGCCGTCGTTAGGGAGGCCGGCCGCGGCAGAGCGTGTTTTATTTTAATATGGGCAGCCGCATTTAATCTCAATGAAAATCGTATATCTCATACTCTGAAGATTGACTTAACGAGTTAAATTAAGAGGAGTATTAATTGTTCGGTATTTGCGTTTAATAAAAATAAAGGAATGGGTATGCGTGATATAGCGGTGGTGGGGATGGCGTGTCGCTTTCCCGGCGGCATCGACAATCTTGATTTGCTGCTGGAGGCACTGCGTGCGCGCACCATAACCGCCGGGCCGGTGCCGGCGGATCGCTGGGATGCCGCGCGCTACTACGCCTCGGACGAAAGCGCGAAGGGCAAGGCCTATGTCGACCGCGCGAACTTCCTGAAGCAGGACGTTCGCGCGATGGACGCCGAGTTCTTCGATCTGCCCGCGCGCGTCGCCGAGAACATCGATCCGCAGCAGCGTCTGCTGCTCGAGCTGATCTGGGAAGCGTTCGAGAACGCCGGCCTCGATCTGCCCGCGCATGCGGGCAGCAAGATCGGCGTCTACGTCGGCGGCTTCATGCTCGATCACATGGTGACGCTGATGCAGGTGTCGAACCGCACACGTCACAACGCGAACACCGCGGCCGGCATGATGATGACGATGCTCGCCAACCGACTGTCGCACGCGTTCGATCTGCGCGGACCGAGTCTTTCCATCGACACCGCGTGCTCGTCGTCGCTGGTCGCATTCAGCTATGCGTGCCGCGACATCTGGGCCGGCGACTGCGAGATGGCGGTGGTCGGGGGCGCGAACGTAATGACGCGCCCCGAGTACCCGATCGGCATGAGCAAGGGCCAGTTCCTGTCGCGCGACGGCCAGTGCAAATCGTTCGATGCGCGCGGCGACGGATACGGCCGCGCCGAAGGAGGCGGCATCGTGCTGCTGAAGCCGCTCGAGCGCGCGCTCGCCGATGGCAACACGATTCTCGCCACGGTCGCGGGCGCGGGCGTCAATTCGGACGGCCGCACGCCGGGCATCTCGATGCCGAGCGAGGAAGCGCAAAGCGCGCTGATTCGGGAGGTTTCCGAACGCTTCAAGATCCGCACGCGCGACGTGCGCTATGTCGAATGTCACGGTACCGGCACGGCGGTCGGCGATCCGATCGAAGCGGCGTCGATTGGCTCCGTGTACGGTACCGGCCGGCACGGCGACGAGCGCGTGGTGCTCGGTTCGATCAAGAGCAACATCGGCCATATGGAAGCCGGGGCCGGCGTCGCGGGCGTGATCAAGGCGGTGCTGTCGCTGATGCATCGCGAGGCGTTCCCGCTCGGCAATCTGCAAACGCCGCATCCGGGCATCGCGTTCGACGAACTCGGCGTGCGTCTCGCCGATGCGCCGATTTCGCTCGCGCCAGCGGGCGTGCCGTTCCTCGTCGCGGTCAATTCGTTCGGCTATGGCGGCACCAACGCGCACGTGGTGCTGCGCTCGGCGCCCGAAGCGGCGGCCACGCCGGCCGCCAATGACGCGGTTGTTGCGACCGAGGCCACCGCTACCGCCATCAAGCCGCCGCGTCCGCAAAATTTTCCGCTCTATCTGCCGCTGTCCGCGCGCAGCCCCGAGGCGCTCAAAGCGCTCGCGCAGCGCTATCACGACGCGCTCGGCGCCGCCGACGCCGACCTGACCGATCTGCTGCATTCGGCCGCGCTGCGCCGGGCACCGCTCAGCCAGCGCGCGGTCGCGCTCGGCGCGAACCGCGACGAATTGCGCGAGGCGCTGCACGCGCTCGTGCAAAGTGAAAAGTCGGAGCAGGTCGTGACCGGCCAGCAGGTGATCAACGCCCGCGAATTGCCGGTGTGGGTATTCAGCGGCATGGGCCCGCAGTGGTGGGCAATGGGCCAGGAGCTGTATCGCGACGAGCCGCTGTATCGCGCGGCCGTCGATGGAGCGGACCAGATTTTCCAGCGTATCTCGGGCTTTTCGATCCTCGCCGAAATGCTCAAGAGCGAAGCCGACTCGCAGATCGGGAAGACGATCTACGCGCAGCCGGCCAACTTCATCGTGCAGTGGGGCATCGTCGCGGTGCTGCGCGCGGCGGGTATCACGCCGGGCGCGGTGGTCGGCCATAGCGTTGGCGAGGTCGCGGCGGCGGCGGTGAGCGGCGCGCTGAGTCTCGAAGACGCGCTGCGCGTGAGCTACGAGCGCAGCCGTTTGCAGGCGCAGACCGCCGGCAGCGGCAGCATGCTCGCGGTGGGTATCGGCCGCGAAGCGATTGCGCCGTTGCTCGAATCGTTCGCGGGACGGATCGAAATCGGCGCGGCCAACGGGCCGAATACGCTGACGCTGTCGGGCGAAACCGCGGCGATCCAGGCGCTCGCCGCCGAGCTGTCCACGCGCGAAGTCTTCAATCGCGTGCTGAACGTCGAAGTGCCGTACCACAGCTATCTGATGGAGCCGATTCTCGATGAGCTGACGACCTCGTTGCGCACGATCGTTGCACGGGAGCCGACGATTCCGGTCTACTCGACGGTCACGGGCCGTCGCATGCAGAGGCCGTCGTTCGACGCCGAATACTGGGCGCGCAACGCGCGCGAGCCGGTCGCGTTCGCCGACGCGGTGCAGTCGCTCGTCGACGATGGCTTCGCGACCTTCGTCGAAGTCGGCCCGCACCCGGTGCTGTCGAGCGCGATGCGCGATTGCGTGAAGGCGCGCGCGAAAGAGATCCGTCTGGTCGAGACGCTGCGGCGCAACGAGGTCGAACGCAAGCGGCTGTATCGCGCGGTCGCGCAGGTGTTCGCGAGCGGCTGCCGGATCGACTGGCGCGTGCTCAACGGCGCGGGCCGCTTCGTCGCGCTGCCGAACTATCCGTGGCAGCGCGAACGCACGTGGCTCGAAACCGAGCGCGCGGTGTATCAACGGGTGAGCTCGACCGACCGGCCGATGCTCGGCTGCGACCTGTATCCGGCGACCGGCGTGTGGGTCAACGATCTCGAACACGAAGGCCTCGCGTACCTGAAGGATCACATCGTGTCGGGCACGGCGATCATGCCGGCCGCCGGCTACGTCGAGACGCTGCTCGAAATGGCCGCGTTGCTACATCCCGAGGCGCCGGGCTGGCGCGTCGAGAACGTCGAGACTCACGCGCCGCTGGTGATTGCCGGCGACCGTGCGATCGACTACGTGTCGAGCTACGACCGCGACACGCGCCGCGCCGCGATTCGCAGCGTCGAAAGCGGCAAGACTGGCGAAGGGCAGTTGCATTTGACCGCCAGTGTCGGCGCGTTGAAGTCGGCCGAAACGCGCCGCGTCGATCTCGCCGCGTGGCGCAGCGCGCTGTCCGTCGAGCGCGAGGCGGCCGATTTCTATCGCCAGCTCGCGCGCATCGGTCTGCAATACGGGCCGGCATTCCAGACGGTCAAGGCGCTGCATCTCGCGCCTGAAGGCGGCCGCGTGCTGGCGCTGATCGAACGCGATGCGGCGTTGCGCGGCAACGGCTATCTGGCGCAGCCGGTGATGCTCGACGCGTGCTTCCAGGTGCTGGTCGGTCTGCTCGAGGACAACGAATCGACGTTCCTGCCGACCGGCTTCAAGGAACTGCGTCTGCTCGCGCCGCCGCTGCCCGCGCGCTACTGGTGCGAGGCGGTGCAGGTGCGCGCCACGCCGCAGCACATCGAGGCCGACCTGACGATCGTCGACGACGCCGGCACGGTGCTCGCGGTGATCCGTGAGATGCGCGTGACCGCGTCGTCGGCGAAGGTCGCGCGCACCGACGACTACGGCGATCCGATGAAGCTGCAGATGGTGCGCTACGAATGGAGCGACGCGGGCCGTCTGTCCGAGCCGAAGCGGCTCGGTCACTGGCTGGTGGTCGAAGATGCGGCCGCGGCCGCGCTGACCGAGCGGCTCGCGAACGGGCTCGAAGCCTTCGGCGCGCGCGTCTGCGCGCGCTTGCAGGCGGGTGCCGGCTTCGAAGTGCAAGGCGTCCGGATCACCGCGCGCGCCGACTCGGCCGAAGACATCGTCAAGGCGCTCGAAGCCGCCGGCCCGCTGGATGGTGTGATCTTCGCGCACGGCACGCAGGCCGCGCTCGACGGCGCCGATCCGACCGCCACCGACGCGCTGCTGTTCATGCTCGGCGTCACGCGTCAGCTGGCCGATTTGCCGGTCGCGCAGCGGCCGCGCGCTTATGTGTTGACGCGCAACGCCTTCAGCGTGAATGACTGCGATGGCACTGGCACTGGCAGTGTCAATGGCAACAGCGACGTGGTCGAGCCTGCTCAAACTGCGCTCAATGGCTTCGCGCGTGTCGCGTCCAACGAAATCGAAGGCATGCGCTTCAGCACGCTCGACCTGCCTACCGTCGCGAGCGAAGACGACCTCGACGCGGCGATTCTCGAACTGGTGTGCGACGCCGACGAAGACGAAGTCGCGATCCGCCGTGGCCGCCGCTTCCAGAGCCGGCTCGAGGCGCGCCCGTGGCTGGCCGCGCCGCGCATCGAGGCCCGGCCGTTGGACGCCGATCTCGCGGTGCAGGTGCGCAGCGTCGGCGAGCGGGAGCCGAGCACGGGTAGCGTCAAGCTGATCGAGATGACGCGCGCGCCGCTCTCGCACGACGAAATCGAGCTGCGCATCGAGCGCGTCGCGTTGACGATGCGCGCGCTGCGTCACTCGAACGGCGACTCGCTCGACCAGGACTTCGTCGAAGTCCTCGCGACGGTCAATGCGCTCGGCAGCGGCGTCGCTGATCTGCGCGTGGGGCAGCGCGTGTACGGTCTCGCGCCTGCCGATTTCGCGAGCCATATTCGCGGCCCGCGCTCGGCTTTCCATCTGGTCGAACTGCCCGAGTCGATCGCGGCGAACGCCACCTCCTCGGCGGCGCTGCTGCTGGTGGCGGCGCGCGAAGCGGTAGCCGAGCGCCTCGTCGAGCAGGCCGATCTAGCCAACGACGCCCGCGTGCTGGTCACCGCCGACGAACTCGGTCTGTCGGTATACGCGGCACTGCGCTGGCGCGGCATCGAAGCGGCGCTTTTCGCGAGCCCGGCCCGCGCATCCGCGCAGCAGGCAGGCAGCCACGTGGTCGCCGCGATTGCCGCGACCCATGCGGCGCTCGAAACGGCGGTCGCCGACGTCACGAACGGCCGCGGCTTCGATGCGATCGTCGCGCCGATGCACGCGTGGGCCGAGAGCTTCGGCTGGCGCGCGCTCGCCGCGGGCGGCGTGCTGATCGACACCGAGGCGCGCACGCGGCCGTTCACGGTGCCGTCGCAGGCGGCGTCGATCGTGCGTGCCGATCTCGCGGTGCTCGCGCAACGCGCCGGACGCTTCGCCTCCGCGCTGCGGGAGGCCGTCGAGCGTACCGTCAACGGCGAGTTCACGCCGGCCGATAGCCTGTCGCTGTCGATCGTCGATCTCGCGAGCCGCAAGCTGGAGCTGCCTGACGCCGACGTTCCGCTCGTCGTCGGCTTCGACGACGCGCGCACCGCGTTGCAGGTGCAAGTGCGCGACGCGATCGCCTTCAAACCGGATGCGAGCTATCTCGTCACCGGCGGCCTCGGCGGCTTCGGTCAGAAGGCCGCGCGCTGGCTCGTCGAACACGGCGCACGTCATCTCGTGCTGGCCGGGCGAAGCGGCATCGATACGCCCGAACGTAGAGCGTTCGTCGACGGGTTGCGCGAGCTGGGCGCGCACGTCGTGTTCATGAAGTGCGACTTCGCGCGCGAAGGCGAGGTGCTTGACCTGTTCGCGACGCTCGCCAGCGCGGCCGCGCCGTTGCGCGGCGTCTTCCACTCGGCGGCGGTGATCATCGACGAACCGATCATCGAACTCGATCCACGCAACCTCACCACGGTAATGCGCAGCAAGGCCGAAAGCGCGCGCTTGCTGGACGAAGCGACGCGTCACCTCGAACTCGATCATTTCGTGCTGTATTCGTCGATCGCGAACCTCGTCGGCAATAGCCGCCAGGCGAGTTACGTCGCCGCCAACGGCTTCCTCGACGGTCTCGCCTGGCGACGCCGTGCCCAGGGGCTGCCAGCGCTCAGCATCAACTGGGGGCCGATTGCCGATGTCGGCGTCGTCACGCGCGACGAAAAGCTCGAGCAGTTCATGCGCTACATGGGCCTGCGCGGCATGCAGTCGGCGGAGGCCTTGCACTGGCTCGAGCGCGCGATGCTGCGCGACGTCACGCAGCTTGGCATCACGCTAGTCACAAGCTGGAGCGACTGGGGACGCTACGAAACGCTGGCCGGGCAATCGCCGCGCTTCGTCGACCTGATCGCCGCCGACACCAGCGCGGACGCCGATTCGGGTGCGGTGCTGCGCGCCGAACTGGCCGAAGTGCCGGCCGGCGAGCGCTTCACGGTGCTCGCGAGCCTCGTCGCGTCGCTGATCGCCGACGAACTGGAGACCACCCACGAAGTGATTCCGGTCGACCGGCCGATCCTCGATCTCGGCATCGATTCGCTGATAGCGACCGAAATCCAGTCGCTGCTCAATCACAATCTCGGCATCGGCGTGTCGGTGCTGGAGATTCTCAACGACCTGACCGTGCGCGCGATCGTCGACAAGACGCTCGCCGCGTTCGGCTGGGGCGAGGCAGACGGCGCGAGCGAGCCGGTCGCCAAGGTCGCGTGAGGCGGATGCGCGCTCACGCCAGCCCTCTCCAGGAGATTCGAAGATGAATTCCACAACGCATATCGACCGTCTGCGCGCGAAGCTGCTCGGCAAGACCGGCGCGGGTCACGCGGCCGGCGGCGACGGCGCCACCGCGCCGCGTGCTGCCACCAAGGTCATGGTCGGCCCCGAGCACTATGACTTCGCGCTCTTTCCCGAACTGCGCGAGTACACCAACACGCGCTGGTACTACGACAAGCAGGGCTACGAGTGGAACATGTTCCGCGAGCACGTCGGGCTGGTCAGGGCCGAGGTCGAGGTCGCCGGACGAAAGATGATCAACTTCTCTTCGTACAACTACCTGAACCTGTCGGGCGATCCGCGCGTGCAGACGGCGGCGAAGCAGGCGATCGACAGCTACGGCACCTCGACGGGCTCCGGGCGCATCATTATGGGCGAGATCCCGGTGTTCGGCGAGTTCGAGCGCGAGCTGGCCGAGATGCTCGGTGTCGAGGACGCGGTGCTCGGCGTCAGCGGCTACGGCACCAACGTCGCGGCGATCGGCTATCTCGCACGCAAGCAGGACCTCGTGCTGTACGACGAGCTGGTCCATAACAGCATGCTGGTCGGCGCGAAACTGAGCGGCGCGCGCCGCTTCGCGTTCTCGCACAACGATTGCGATGCGCTCGAACGGCTGCTCGCCGAGCATCGCGGCAGCTACGAGCGGGTGCTGATCCTGACCGAAGGCGTGTTCAGCATGGACGGCGATATCCCCGATATCCCGTGGCTGATCGAGCTCAAGAAGCGCTATCACGCGCTACTGATGGTCGACGAAGCGCATTCGATGGGCGTCATCGGTCCGCGTGGGCGCGGCGTGGTCGATCACTTCGGCCTCGACCCGGCGGACATCGACATTCACTACGCGTCGATGAGCAAGGCGTTCGCGACGGTCGGCGGCTATATAGCCGGACGCCGCGAACTGATCACGATGCTCAAGCACTACGCGCCGGGGCTGGGGCTTTATATCGCCTCGCCGATGCCGGCCAACGCCGCGGCCGGGCTTGCCGCGCTGCGCATCATGCGCGACGAGCCGGAGCGCGCGCGCCGAGTGCTGGAGAGCGCCAACTACTTCCGCGAGCAGGCCAGCGTGGCGGGACTCGACACCGGCGTTAGCGAAGGCTCGGCGGTGATCCCGGTGATGCTGCCCGACGGCGAGAAGGCACTGTGGATGGCCGCGCGCATGTTCGACAACAACGTCTTCACGTTCCCGATGATCTTCCCGGTGGTGCCGCGCGACGCCGCGCGTCTGCGCTTTTTCATCAACGCGGCGCACACGCGCAAACAGATCGACCGCACGATCGGCCTGCTGGTCGAACTGAAGGCTGCGGCGCCGGCGAGTTGGGGGGTTATTTGAAGCAGATCCGCATTGACAGTTTCGGGCCGCCGTCGCAGGTCGCGCGTTGCTGCGAAGTCGGCGCGCCCGGCGCGCCGTCGGCATGGGAGGTGCTGGTCGAGATCGAGGCCTGCGCGGTGAACCCGGCCGATCTCGCGCGGCTCGCCGGCCGCTATGGCGAACTGCCGAAGCTGCCGGCGACGCCGGGCCTCGAGGCGGTGGGGCGGATCGTCGAGTGCGGCGCGTCGGTGCACGATCTTGCGGCCGGCGACCGAGTGATCCTGATCGCCAACGACAACTGGTGTCAGCAGCGGCGCGCGCCCGCCTCGATGGTGTTCAAGGTCGAGCGGGAACTCGACCCGTTGCAGCTCGCCGTGCTGAAGGTCGGGGCGTGTACCGCGCTCGAACTGGTGCGCCGTCAGACCACGCTCGAACGCGGCGCATGGATCGTGCAAACCGCGCCGCTTTCCAGCGTCGGTCGCGCGGTGATGCAGATCGCGCGGCACGATGGCTTGCGCACGCTGAACATCGTGCGCAGGCCCGATGCGATCGGGCAGGTATTGGCGGCCGGCGGCGACGTCGCGATCGAAGACGGGCCGGAGCTTGCGCAAGCGGCGCGCGCGGCGACCGGCGGCGCGCCGCTCGCGCTCGCTTTCGACGCGGTCGGCGGCGACGGCGTCGCGCGTCTCGCGACCGTTCTCGATACGGGAGGCACGATCGTCAACTACGGCATGTTGTCGGGCCGGCCGATCCAGCTCGGCTGCGACGACGTGATCTTCCGCGACATGGGCGTGAAGGGCTTCTGGCTCACGAAGCTGTTGTCGCGGATGACCCAGGCGCAACGCAACGCGCTGATCGCCGAGGCGGTCGAGCTGGTGCGCGCGGGGGTATTGCGCTCCGAAGTCGCCGCGACCTATCCGCTCGACGCGATCGGCAAGGCGTTGCGTCACGCGGAGGAGGCGGGGCGGCGGGGCAAGGTATATCTGCTGCCGAATGGGCCGCTCGTGGACGCAGCCGTTCATGAAGCCATTCACTGACGAAGCTACGCCGCGCCACCTCTACAAACAATCAGGATATATATGAGAATCGATTTACAGGAATCTGCGTTGCCGCGCGCGGACAGTCCACCACAGCCGCCTGCAGCGAAGCGAGCACCCGTCGTAAGGCTCAAGGGCGTGAGCCGCACCTACGGGCAGGTCCACGCGCTCGCCAATCTCGATCTCGAAGTGGAAGCGGGCGAGATGCTCGCGATCGTCGGACCGTCGGGCAGCGGCAAGACCACGCTGCTCAATCTGATCGGCCTGCTCGATAAACCATCGACGGGCGAGATCGAAGTGCAGGGCGAGCCGACTTCGACGCTCGCCTCGACCGGCTACGCGCGGCGCCGCCAGGCGCTGATCGGCTTCGTGTTCCAGAGCTACAACCTGATTCCGGTGCTGAGCGCGCTCGACAATGTGCTGCTGCCGCTGCGCCTCGCCGGCCGGACGAGCGCCGCGCAGGATGCGCGTGCCGGCGAACTGCTCGACGAGGTTGGCTTGGGTGGCCATCACCACAAGCGCCCCGAACAGATGAGCGGCGGCCAGCGGCAACGCGTCGCAATTGCGCGCGCGCTGATCGCACAACCGCAACTGGTGATCGCCGACGAGCCGACCGCGAGCCTCGACAGCGAAAACACCCACGCGGCGATGCAGCTGTTCCAGCGCCTGAACCGCACGCATGGCGTGACCTTCGTGTTCTCGACCCACGATGACCGCGCGCTCGCCTACATGACCCGTTGCGTGCGTCTGTGCGACGGACGGCTTCCCACAGAAGATTCCCACTGATGCACGCGCCGCTTCTCGCACTCAAGAACGTCTTTCGCAATCGCCGCCGCAGCTTCGTCACGCACGCAGCGATCGCGTTCGGCCTCGCCGCGATCAACCTGTTTAGCGGCTACATCTCCAACGTCTACGCGGGGCTCGAACAGCAGGCGGTGATGGGCGAACGTCTCGGCCACCTGACGATCTTCCGGCGCGGCTTCCTGCTCGAGGGCAAGCTCAATCCAAAGCGCTATCTATTCTCGCCGGACGACACTCGCAAGATCGAAGCGCTGATCCGCGACGAACCGGGCGCGAAGCTCGTGTCGCCGCGTCTGTCACTGAACGGCCTGATCTCGAACGGGGAGGCGTCGACGATCTTTATCGGCGAGGGCATCGTGCCGCAGCACAACGACATGCTCGACGCGGGCGAGGCCGACGACGTGGGCGGCCGGCTCGATCCCAGGCACGGCGCGGGCGTCGCGGTGTCGTCGGATCTGGCGAAGCTGCTGAACCTGAAGACGGGCGATACATTCAGCCTTCTCGCCTCGACGATGGACGGCCAGGCGAACGCGGTGGACGCGGACGTCGTCGATATTTTCAACACCGGCAGCGCCGGCACCAACGATAAGTACGTGCTGACCTCGCTCGCGCTCGCGCAGTCGCTGATGAACACCGAGTCGGTGGAGCGCTTCGTGGTGCTGCTCGACAACGAATTGCTGACCGGCAAGGTGCGGTTCGATCTCGCGCGGCAGCTGCGCGCCGCGGGCTTCGACGTCGAGATCAAGACGTGGCAGGAGCTTTCCAGCTTCTACACCCAGGTCCGGCAGCTGTTCGACATGATCTTCTCGTTCATCGCGAGCATCGTGCTGGTGATTTCGGCGATGAGCGTTGCGATCACGATGTCGATGGCAGTGGTCGAGCGCACCCGCGAAATCGGCACGCTGCGCGCGCTCGGTCTGACGACCGCGGGCGTGGTGCGGCTGTTCTCGCTCGAAGGGCTTTGGATCGCGGTGCTCGGCTGTCTGTCCGGCTTCGTCATCACTGTGCTCGCTGCGGTCGCGATCAACGCGTCGGGCATCGGCTATGTGCCGCCGAATTCGTCGCATCGCGTGCTGTTGCAGGTCGATCTCGACTGGTTGCGGATGGCGCTGATCGGGCTCGCGGTGAGTTTTTTCGCGGTGCTGTGCGCGGCTTGGCCGGCCTGGCGCGCTACCCGTATCGAAGTAGTCGACGCGCTCAGTTTCGTTTGAGCTTCGTTCGAGCGTCGATCGATGTTTCCCGTTTATTTTGTCAGGTATCCATAACATGCAGCGTTTCAAACCAGCCTTTTTTCTGAGCGCGTCGCTGCTCTTTGCCAGCGCGGTGTTGCCGGTTCTTTCTTTCGCGGCGGACAGTCCGAACGCGACCGAGATCGTCGCGGCGAGCGACCGCGCGCGCGGCGGCGGCCTGGACGGCGTGCAATGGACGATCGACATCACCGGCCGGGACTCCAGCGGCCCGATCGACAAACGGGCCTACGTAGTGCGCGCGAGCGGCGACGACAGCATGGCACAGGCGACCTATCCGGCGCGCGAAGCGGGCGGGCGCCTGTTGCAGAACGGCCGCAATATGTGGTTCGGCAAGGCGACGCTGACCAAGCCGGTGTCAATCTCGACACGGCAGAAGATGGTGGGCCCGGCGTCGAACGGCGACATCGCGTCGACCAACTACGCGAAGGACTATGACGCGACGATCCTGCGCACCGAACAGGTGAACGGCGAGGACTCGTATGTGCTGAAGCTGGTCGCGAAGAGCCGCTTCGTCACGTATGACCGGATCGTCTACTACGTGTCGGTGGCGCGTTACGTGCCGCTGAAGGCCGAGTTCTACACGGTGTCTGGCAAGCTCTTCAAGACCGCGCAGTTCGAGATCGGCAACAAGCTCGATATCGACGGGAGCGTGCAGCCGTTCGTCAGCAAGATGAGCATCCAGGACACGATCGACAAATCGAATTACTCGGTGCTGCAGTATTCCGACGTGAAGACGAAGAAGTTCGCCGCCGACACGTTCAATCTCGACGCGCTGAATCGTCCGTGACGACAGGTTAGCGAGGTGATGTGTCGAAAAGCGGAGGGACGGGCGCCTGGCGCGTCCGCCGAAGCAGTGCGGTTTGCGCTCCGTGCGTTGCCGCTGGCGCTGCTCGGTTGGGCCGCGACCTCGGGCCTGGCACGGGCCACGGACAATCAGGACGAAGGCGGCCCGGACGGGTTTTCGTTCGGCTATAACATTCAGGCGTTGGGTTACGGCACGGGGACCGTGCTCAATAAACGTTCGCTCGTCAATCCGGACAACCGGATCGCGAAAGTGGCTGAAATCGAGGGGCAAATCGATCCGCGCGTCGATCTGACGTTGAAGGCGGGACCGTGCTACGCGCAACTGAAACCGCGCGGCTTTTTCGTCTGGCAGGGCAGCACGCCGGGCGAGAATCCGCGCAGATCGAGCGATGGCTATCTGAACGAAGGGCGGCTGTCATGCCGGCTGCCGGGTGGCGTGACGGCGGAGGTGGGCCGCAGCGTGTTGCTGTGGGGCAGCTCGATTCTGTTGTCGCCGAGCAATCCGTTTTTCGCGGAAACGGGCAAGACCAATCCGGTTAACGAAATGCTCGGGCGCGACTTCGCGCGAGTGAGCGGGCAACTGTCGCCGGTATGGAGTGTCGAAGGGATCGGCATTTTCCATGTCGACACGCGCGACACCACCAAGGCCTATTTTTCGCCGACCATCGCACTGAAACTCAACTGGACCGGCGACGCGGCGACGGCGAGCGCACTCGTCTCGCATCGCGACAACGGCGTGAACCGGCTCGGCGCCTACGGCACGTGGACCGTGTCGGATGCGTTGCTGCTGTATGGCGACGGCTCGCTCGGGCAAGGCCGCAGCGCGCTCTTCGCGGTGCCACAGGTGGGCGCGCCGGCGGGCTGGACCTTCGTGCAGAACCAGACGCGCGACAAATCGTTGCGGGGCAGTGCGCTGCTCGGCGCGAGCTATACGCAGATGTCCGGCTGGACCGAGACCTTGGAACTGCTCTGCAACGCAGACGGCTATTCGAGCGGCGAGCGGCGCGCGTATCAGTCGGCGGTCCAGGCCGCAAATGCCGCGTTGGCGATGGGCAACGTCGCGGCGGCGGGCGTGCTGGGGCAGGCGCTGAATCCGCAACAGAGTCTGCTGGGACGCCGCTACGCGCTGCTGCAACTCGGGCGCACCGATCTGTTCAACAAGCTCGACGTGACGCTGCGCTACACGCAGGCCTTCGATGCGCCGCGCGGCGGCAATGCGGCGTTGTCGTTGAACTACAAGGTCACGCCGAACGCGGAGCTGTTTGCGTTCGCGCAGTGGAACGTGGGTAATTCACAGTCGGAGTTCGTGCAGGTGGCGCGCTTTTCGATGATGAGCGGGATGCATTACTACTGGAATTGAGTCGGCGATTGTCGGCGGCCCGAGCCGGGCTTCGGCCGACGCGATTAAAAAACGGGCGCTCCTCGAGCCCGCGGGCCCAGGGAGCGCTCACTCTTCTCGATGACGCGGCTAAACGCATCAACATCTCAACGCGCCGTTTAGAACGCGTGCCGCAACCCCACCATGCCGACGAACTGCGACGGACCCGACGACGGCGTCGTGTTCTGCGAGTCGCCGACCACTGCGACCGCGTCGGCGATGGTCACACCGCTGCCCGACGCGATCAGCGACTTGCCGCTTGCGTGCTGATAGGCTTCGAGCGCGTACAGCGTGGTGCGCGTCGAGAGGTTATAGGTTTGTTCGAGTGAGATCTGGTGATAGTGCGCCGGATCGGTGATGCCGTTCGCCTGACTCGCTTGCGTGAAGCTATAGCCGCCGCCGAAGGTCACGCTCGGCGTGATCCGATACGTTGCAATCGCGCCGTATGTGTTGAACACGGCCTTGTCGAAGAAGAGCGATCCGTGGCCCGGCGCGTACTGCACGTTCGAGTAGTTGAGGCCAACCATCAGATCGTGCCACGTGTAGCGGCCCGCCGCGGCGAACAACTGCGTGCTGCGCGCGCTCGCATAGCCGTTGTTGACCGGCGAGTTGATCGCGAAGCTGCCGAGCGCCGCGCTCGTTGCGATGTCCTTCAGCTTCACATAGCCGGCCGCGAGCGACACCGGCTGGAAGTCGTAGCGTAGCGCCGCGCTGAACAGGCTGCCGTTCGCGACGCTGCCCGGCACGCCGCCGAGACCGTACTGCGCGCTTGCCTGCAGGCCCGCGATCGTCGGCGATAGGTAGGTTACCGAATTATTGAAGCGCAACGTCGTGTCGAGGGCGTCGAGATCGCCCGGGTGTGCGCCGGTCGCACCGGTCAGCACGCCGGTCGGTCCGAGCGCGCCGACCATATTGAAGTAGGGTGTGTACTGGCGGCCGAGCGTGACGGTGCCGTAGCGGTCGTTCGCGAGGCCGACATAGGCCTGGCGGTTGAACAGATAGCCCGCGGTGCTTTGCGCGCCGGTCAGCGAATTGAAGCCGCTTTCGAGCCGGAAGATCGCCTTCGTGCCGCCGCCGAGATCTTCCGAGCCGAGGAAGCCGAACTTGCTCGCCTGCAGGTTGCCCTGGCTCATGTAGAAGTTCGAATGCCCCTTCTGGTTGCTGACGTAGGCGAATGCATTGTCGACGACCCCGTAAAGCGTGACGCTGCTTTGCGCCGACGCGCTGGTCGACAATGCGGCGCCCGCGAACGGCAGACAGCAGAGGACTAACGCGCGGGCGCGCGCGCGCTGGATGGTTTTCATGATCGGGATGTCTCCAGACTGAATGCACGGCCTGATCCCTCAGGCCCGTGCGGTTTGTTGTTCAATACGTTTTAAAGCGAGTCAGTGCGCTTGCGATTCAGTGCGGCAGCGAAATCGTCAGGCAGCGCCAGCCGTCCGAAGTGTGGTCGGCCGCAAGCGTGCCGTTCGTGCAGATGACGGCGCGCGTTTCGTGCATCGGCACGAACACGCGCACTTGAGGTTGCGCGTGAGGCATCCATTGCGGACGCTCGAGCGTCACGCGCAACGTGTTGTCGTCGCCCGTCAGCGTGACGTTCCAGCGGCCTTGCTCGCCGTTGCGCCAGGCTTCGGTCTCGCCGTCGTCCTCGATCGAGCCGCCTTGCGCGGTACCCGCGCCGACAAACGGCACCGCGAGGAACGCGCGCTCGTCGGCGGGACGGCCGAAGTGCTGCTCAGCGACGTTCAGCGGAATCACGCTGCCTTCGCGGAGCAGGAACACCGGACGCTCGAGCGGCGCGGGCAGCGTGACGGTCTCGCCGCCGTCGAACGCTTCGCCGCTCCAGTACGACACCCAGCGGGAACCGGCCGGCAGGTACACGTCGCGCGTGCTCTGGCCCGGATCGACCACCGGCGCGACCAGCATCGACGAGCCAAGCATCATGTCGTCGCCATCGACGAGACAGCGCGGATCATGCGGAAACTCGGCGAACAGCGGCCGCAGCACCGGCTCGTACGCGCGATGCGATTGCCACAGCAATTCGTACAGATAGGGGATCAGGCGATAGCGCAGCTTGATCAGGTCGGCGACGTGCCGCGTGACTTCGGGGTGCATCCACGGCTCGTTGACCGTGCCGTCGTCGTTCCACGAGTGAATCGAAAAGCGCGGCAGGAAGATGCCGAACGCGACCCAGCGCGCGAACAGTTCCGGTTCCGGCGCCGGACCCGAGAAGCCACCGATGTCGTGGCCGCTATTCGACACGCCCGACATCGCGAGCCCGAGCCCCATCTTCAGATTGAAACGCAGCGTTTCCCACGACGTGTAGTTATCGCCGGACCACGTCTGTACGTAGCGATGCATGCCGACGCCACCCGAGCGCGACACGAGAAACGGGCGCTTGTCGGGCGCGTGCTCGCGCTGCGCGTCGTGCGACGCGCGCATCATCAGCTGTGTCTGCAATACCTTCGCCTGATGTGCCGGATACGGCTTGCCGAAACCGCGCGCGATCGCATGCGGCGACCAGATCTCGAACTCGTTGTTGTCGTTCCACGTGGCCGCGATACCGTATTTGAGCAGGGCGTCCTTCACGCGCGATTTCCACCAGTCGATCGTGGCGGGATTCGTAAAGTCGAGATAGGCGCCGACTTCGTCCCAGAACTGCACCCATGCGGGGTCGCCATCGGGCGCCTCGATCAGCAGGCCCGCCCTCGCGACCTCGGCGAACGCCGGGTGGTCCTGCAGCAGACACGGCTTGATGTTCGCGCACAGACGCACGCCGTGATCGAGATAGCTTTGCACGAAGCCGTCGATGTCCGGAAACTTCTCGTGATTCCAGTTGAACACGTAGCGCTTCGGCCCGATCGACGTATAACCCGACGACAGATGGAACGAATCGCACAGCACGTCGTGTTCGCGGCAGCGCTCGATGAATTCGCCCATCTGCTGCTGCGCGTCGGGCGCGTCGGTGTAGCTCATCGTCGAGCCCGAGTAGCCGAGGCCCCACTTCGGCATCCAGGCGGGACGCCCGGTGAGCCACGTGAAGCGGCGCACCGCGTCGAGCGGCGAGCCGGGCGAGGCGATGAAGTAGTAGTCGAGATCGCCATGCTCGGCGATGAAGTGCCGATAGTGACCGTGATAGTTGTCGAGTTCGCGGCCCATGTCGAAGCGGCAATCGGCGAGCGTGTCGTAGAAGAGGCCGAAGCCCATCGACGTCTGCGGCTGCCACGTCACGTAGAACGGGATGTGCTTGTAGAGCGGATCCGTGGTGCGCGCGCTGTAGCCCATCGCGTCGATGTTGCGCATCTCGTAGCTTTGCTGCGCGCGATCGAGCGAGCCGGCACGCTCGCCGAGGCCCACGTACATTTCGTCGCGGCGGCGCTCGACGTAGTGATAGACCCGCGAGTCCCACCAGCCGAAGTTGTACGCCTGGGTTTTGCGATCGCTCATCACGCGATGCCACGTGCCTTCGTGCAGGATGTCCCATGCGCAGGCGCCGCCTTCGAGCGCGACGCTCACGCGCACCCGCGCCGTTTCGATCACGACGTGACCGGCTGCTTCGTGCACCGTGAACGGCGGCGGCGTGAAGCCGCTCAGGTCGCGGCGCTCGCGGCCTTCGAGCGGCACGTCGTCCGCGCCGGGCGCGATCGCCCACGTGCGCGGGCCGCGCGTTTCGCCGTCCGGCAGCACGAGCACGCGGATGATGTCTTCGGCGAGCACGAACAGTTCGATGCGGCAATCCGGCTGCGCGCTCAGGACGACCGGGTTGCCCGCGGGGGTCGACAGCGCGAAGCGCGGCGGATGTTTGAGATTGATCAGTGAACGCATGATGAGTCTTCGAGGGAGGTCAGGCAGCAGGGTTGACGCTCAGGTCGGCGCGGCGCGCGCGGCCATGGCGCGGCACACCGCGCATCAGGATGATCAGCAGCGTCGCGCCGATGATGTCGAACGCACCGAGCGCGGCGAACAGCGGCGTGTAGCCGATCGAATCGGCGAGCGCGCCGACCATCAGCGAGAAGCCGAGGCCGCCGATCCACGCGGCCATGCCCGCGAAGCCGGCGACGGTGCCGACTTCGCCCGGATCGAATACGTCGGCGGCGAGCGTGTTGACGAGCGCCGAGATCATCTGGTGCGCGAAGCCGCCGACGCAGAAGAGGGCGATGGCCTGATACGGCGACGCGACGAGACCGATCGCCGCCGGGCCGAGCATCATCAGCGCGCCGAGCACGACGCCCGAGATGCGCGACCAGATCAGCGGCACGCTAAAGCGCTTCATCAGGAACGGCGACAGATATCCGCCGAACAGGCCGCCCAGGTCCGCGGCGAGAAACGGCAGCCACGCGAACATCGCGATCTGCTTCAGATCCATATGACGCTGCGTGGCGAGATAAAGCGGAATCCAGAAGCTGAACGTTTGCCACGCGGGCTCGGCGAAAAAGCGTGCCTGCGCGATCGCCCAGAAGCGACGCGTGCGCAGCACCTCACGCACGCTCGCACGGCGCGCCGCGGGCGGTGCCTGGCCTTCGGTGATCGCGGTGCGCTCGACGTCGCTCACGCGCTTGTGCTCGGCGGGCGAGCGATACAGCACGTACCATGCGGCGGCCCACACGAAGCCGAGCGCGCCGGTCACCGCGAACGCGCTCTGCCAGCCGTAGCGCAGCGACAGGAATACGACGAGCGGCGGCGCGAGCAGCGAGCCGAGCGAGGTGCCCGCATTGAAATACCCCACCGCGACGGATTTTTCGCGATCGGGAAACCATTCGGCGACGACCTTCATGCCGGCCGGAATCGCGACCGCTTCGGAGAGCCCCATGAAGCCGCGCAACGCCGCGAGCGACAACCAGCTACCGGCGAAACCGTGGAACACGCCGGTCAGTGACCACAGGCAGGCGAACAGGGCAAAGCCGAGACGCAGGCCGATCAGATCGATGATCAGACCGCAGACGGGCTGCATGACCGTATAGCCGACCTGGAATGCGCCTACGACGTACGAATATTGCTGCGTGCTCATGTGCAGCAGCTTCATCAGCTCGGGCGCCATCACGCCGAGCGCATTGCGCGACAGATAGTTGACGATCGTCCCCACGCAAACGAGGGCGATGATCCACCAGCGCAATCCCTTGATCGTTTTCAAAATCAGTCTCCGTGGCGCATCGAGCCGTAGCTTTCGAAGCAGTGCTCGGGTATGCGCGAATTCGAACATTTCTTAGTTTTCACTGGCGGTCATCCTATCACTTGGCAAGCGACTAGATATCCGGGAAAACCATAGTTACTGTGGCGTGTTGGCTTGATTTGTCGAGAAAAATTAACGCTTTTTGACTTCTTGCGAGTTAGTGGTCGGATGACTTGATCTCAAAATATCGAACGTTAATGTTCTTTCGAACATAAAAATGTTCGTTTGCGCGAAGCGTGCGGGTGAGCGATCCGGCCTGCGCGCGGCGGCGCTCTTTCATCGAGTCTGGCGGATGTAACCAGACGTTACGCGGTCGCCAGAGGCGCGATTTTCGGCACCAGTTATTACAAAGTTGAAATACGCGCGTCGCTGCCTTGCGTTATATTTCCGCCAACAAAACATGTTCTTACAAAGGTGATCAATGAAGTCCGCTCGTCCTGTTCCGCTTCTGCTCGGGGTGTTGACGTTGGCTGCATCGGGTGCCGCGATGGCCGCGGGGCTCAACATCGGGGTCAATATCGGCATTCCCGCACCGGTCTACGTCGCACCGGCTCCGGTCTACGCACCGCCGCCGCCTCCGCCGCCGCCCGTCGTCTATCAGCCGGCTCCCGTGTACTACGGCGGTCCGCAAATCGTGATCGGCTGGCATGGCGACCGTTACTGGGACGGCCATCGCTACTGGGCGCGTGACGATTGGTATCGCCGTCATCCACCGGGCCGCGGCGACTATGCGCGCGATCACTACGACAACCATCGCGGTTGGCACTAAAGCGCGCGGATCGACCGCATGCATTGACGAACCGCCCCTCGAGGGCGGTTTTTGTTTGTGCGGGCAGCTAGGTCGCTCGGGCATTTCGTCGCAGTCGTCCGCCGGATCGGGCAAGGTAATTGGGTAGAATCCCCCCACATCGCCACTGCCCACTTACCAGCACGACTCCATGACAACTGGCTCGCGACGGGTTCAAACGCCTGAGGGACTTCGACACAGCGTGATCCACGGACCCTTGCGCGCCGCGTTCGCCGTCGCGCTGCTGTGCGCGAGTCTGCTCGTCGCGCCGCACGCGCACGCGGCGCACGCGATCGCGCAGTACGGCGAGCCGAAATATCCGGCCGGCTTCAGGCACTTCGAATACGTCAATCCCGACGCGCCCAAAGGCGGCACGCTCGTGCTCGCGAACCCGAGCCGTCTGACGAGTTTCGACAAGTTCAATCCGTTCACGCTGCGCGGCAATGCCGCGCCTGGCCTCGAGATGATGTTCGAGAGCCTGACGATCGGCAGCAGCGACGAAGTCGCGTCGGCCTACGGGCTGCTCGCCGACGACATCGTCGTCGCACCCGACGGCCTGTCGGTCACGTTCCACATCAATCCGCGCGCGCGCTTTTCGAACGGCGACCCGGTGACCGCCGACGACGTCAAGTTCTCGCTCGATACGCTGAAGAGCCCACAGGCCGCGCCGCAGTTCGCGTCGATTTTCGGCGAGATCAAGCGCGCGGTCGTCGTCGATCCGGCCACGGTGCGCTTCGAGTTTCGCGAGCGCAATCGCGAGTTGCCGCTGCTCGCGGGCAGCATGCCGGTGTTCTCGCGCAAGTGGGGGATGAAGCCCGACGGCAGCCGCATTCCGTTCGATCAACTCGCGTTCGAAAAGCCGATTGGCAGCGGGCCGTATCTGATCGACAGGTACGACAACGGCCGCACCATCACGTTTAAACGCGATCCGCACTACTGGGGCGCCGATCTGCCGGTGCGCGTCGGCATGAACAACTTCGATCGCATCGTCTACAAGCTGTATGCGGATAGCACCGCGCGGCTCGAAGCGTTCAAGGCCGGCGAGTACGATGCGCTTGTCGAATACATCGCGCGCAACTGGGTGCGCCGCGACGTCGGCAAGAAGTTCGACAACGGTGAATTGATCAAGCGCGAGTTTGCGCAGCACAACGGCACCGGCATGCAGGGCTTTTTCCTGAACACGCGCCGGCCGCTGTTCCAGGACGTGCGGGTGCGCAAAGCGCTCGATCTCGCGCTCGACTTTCAATGGCTGAACCGCCAGCTGTTTTTCAGCCAGTACACGCGCATCGACAGCTATTTCGCCAACACCGAATGGCAGGCGAAGGGGCTGCCGTCGCCGGGCGAGCTCGCGCTGCTCGAGCCGTTTCGCGCCCAGCTCGACCCGGCGGTATTCGGACCGGTCCCGAAGCAGCCCGATACCGATCCACCCGGCTCGCTGCGCGCCAACCTGCTGCAAGCGCGCGATCTGCTGCAGCAGGCCGGCTGGACCTACCGCGACGGCGCGCTACGCAACGCGAAGGGCGAGCCGTTCCAGTTCGAGATACTCGACGACTCGGGTTCGGCCTCGTCGATGGAACCGATCATCGCGACCTTCACGCGCAATCTGCAGAAGCTCGGCATCACCGTGAACTTCCGCACCACCGACTTCGCGGTCTATCAGAAGCGGCTCGATGCATTCGATTTCGACGTAACGACGATTCGCATGCCCGACGTGCAGGTGCCCGGCTCCGAGCAGATCACCCGCTTCGGCAGCAAGTCCGCCGATACGCCGGGCTCGGACAACGCGATCGGCCTGAAGTCGCCCGCCGTCGACGCGGTGCTGGACGCGCTCGTGCATGCGCAAACGCGCGAGCAGTTGACCGACGCCGCGCACGCGCTCGACCGTCTGCTGATGCATGGCTACTATGTGGTGCCGCACTGGTACAGCGGCACGCATCGCGTCGCCTTCAAACGGGGGCTCGCGTGGCCGAAGACTTTGCCGCTGTACTATGGCGCGGAAGGCTGGATCACGACGATGTGGTGGTACGAGGATCCGCAGGCGCAGGCGCACGCGCACTCGGACATCGCTGACTGATCCGCGGACCCATCGCCCTCACCAACGCCTTCGCACCGGAACACCGCCTATGTGGAGCTACATCCTCAAACGCCTGCTGCTGATGATCCCGACGCTGCTCGGCGTGCTGACGCTGACCTTCGTCGTGATCCAGTTCGTGCCGGGCGGACCCGTCGAGCAGATGCAGCACGAACTGCGCAAGGGCGCGGAGGGCGCCTCGCCGTTCGGGCTGCGCTCGCATAGCGGCGTCGACGCACAACAGATCGCGCAACTGAAGCAGCTGTACGGCTTCGACAAGCCGCCGCTCGAACGCTACGTGCTGATGCTCAAGCGCTTCGCGACCTTCGATCTCGGCCAGAGCTATTTCCGTCATCAGAGCGTGTGGTCGCTGATCGTGTCGAAGCTGCCGGTGTCGATCAGCATCGGCCTGTGGACCTTCTTTCTCACCTATCTGATATCGGTGCCGCTCGGCATCGCGAAGGCGGTGCGCAACGGCTCGCACTTCGATATCGCGACGAGCCTCGTCGTGCTGGTCGGCTACGCGATTCCGGGTTTCGTGCTCGGTGTGCTGCTGCTCGTGCTGTTCGGCGGCGGCTCGTTCCTGCAACTGTTTCCGTTGCGCAACCTCACCTCGGACAACTGGGACCAGCTGAGCTTCATCGGCAAGATTCTCGACTATCTGTGGCATATCACGTTGCCGATCACGGCGTCGGTGGTGGGCAGTTTCGCGGTCGTTACGATGCTGACGAAAAACGCGTTCCTCGATGAAATCCGCAAGCAGTATGTGCTGACCGCGCGCGCCAAAGGTTTGTCCGAGCGGCGCGTGCTGTGGAAGCACGTGTTTCGCAACGCGCTCTTGCCGTTGATCGTCAATTTTCCGGGCGCGTTCATCGGTGCGTTTTTCACCGGC
>DATAQT010000498.1:0-1928 GCA_036264535.1 Paraburkholderia sp.
CGAAGCATCCGACATCCCCGCCCTGCTCGCTTCGCTGCCGGCACGGATTGCCGACATTCCTGTCCGGGCTGCAGCGCGCGACCCACAGCGCATCTCGTTGATCGAAGACACGCGGCAGCTCACGCGCCAGCAACTCGTCGACGCCATCGACGCCACTGCCGCGCAACTGCGCGAATGGGGCGTGCGCGCGGGCGACCGCGTGATGATCGTCGCCGAGAACAGCATCGTGCAGATCGTGCTGCTGTTTGCCACGGCCAGACTCGACGCGTGGTCACTCGTATCGAATGCGAGGCTCTCCGCGAGCGAACTCGACGCCATCCGCGCGCATGCGCAGCCGCGCGTGGTCGCCTATGCGGTCGACGCGTCGCCCGATGCGCTGCAGCACGCGCAGCGTCATGGCGCGCAACCCGCACCGGCATCGGCGTCGGGAATCGATATCGGTGGATGGTCATGGACGTCCGACAGCACGGTAAGCGCCGAGCCCGTCGAAGCCGCCAGCGAAAAACAATGCGCGGCGCTGATTTACACCACGGGCACGACAGGCACGCCGAAGGGCGTGATGCTGTCGCACCGCAACCTGATGTTCATCGCGACGATCTCCAGCACGCTGCGCCGTGTGAGTCCGGAGGATGTCGTGTATGCGGTGCTGCCTGTTTCGCACGTGTATGGCCTCGCCTCGGTGTGCCTCGGCAGCCTGCACGCAGGCGCGACGCTGCGGCTCGCGGCGCGCTTCTCGCCCGAAGCAGTACGTCGCGCACTCGCCGAAGAGCATGTGTCGATCTTCCAGGGTGTGCCCGCCATGCACGCCAGGCTGCTCGAACATCTGCAGACACACGGACATGCATGGTCGGCGCCGCAACTGCGCTTCGCTTATTCAGGCGGCTCGCCGCTCGACGCTGCGCTGAAAGCGCGTGTCGAAAGCGTGTACGGCGTGACCTTGCACAACGGTTACGGCATGACCGAAAGCAGCCCGACCGTCTCGCAGACCCTCCTCGACGCACCGCGCACCGATGTTTCCGTCGGTCAGGTGATTCCGGGGGTTGAAGTGCGGTTCGTGTCGCTGGATGGTGTCGATGTCGCCCAAGGCGAGATCGGTGAATTGTGGGTACGCGGGCCGAACGTGATGCTCGGTTATTACCGCAACCCGGAACAGACCCGGGCCGCGGTCACCGAGGATGGCTTGCTGAAAACCGGCGAGCTCGCGCGGCAGGAGTCCGATGGCGCGCTCAATATTGTCGGCCGCAGCAAGGAACTGATCATCCGTTTGGGCTTCAACGTCTATCCGGCGGAAGTCGAGCATGTGCTGAATGCGCACCCGCAAGTCGTGCAGTCCGCGGTGATCGGCCGCGCGGTCGAAGGCAATGAGGAAGTGGTGGCGTTCGTCGAACTTGCGGCTGGCGCGCAGGTGACGCCGGCCGAGCTGATCGGGTGGTGCAGCGGCCGCCTCGCACCGTACAAGCGGCCCGCCGAAGTGCGCGTGCTCGCGGCGCTGCCGGCGGCATCGACCGGCAAGATTCTGAAGCACCGACTGCGCGACCTGATCTGATTTGAGCAGGCGCGGGCGTTAAACGGTCGCCGCGCCGCACCCTAACAGAATCATCCTCGCGGATGGTGGGTCGCGTGCAGCGACTTCAGCCGCTCGCGCGCGACGTGCGTGTAAATCTGCGTCGTCGAGATATCCGTATGACCGAGTAGCAACTGAACGACGCGCAAATCGGCGCCATGGTTCAGCAGGTGCGTCGCGAACGCGTGCCGCAACGTATGCGGCGAGAGCGGCGCGCGCACGTCGGCCGCCGCCGCGTGACGCTTGATGATGTTCCAGAACTGCTGGCGGGTCATGCCCTCCGCGCGGCTCGTGACGAACAGCGCATCCGTCGCGCGCGCCCCCAGCAACGCAGGACGCGCTTCGCGCAGATAGCGTTCGATCC
>DATAQT010000484.1:0-6700 GCA_036264535.1 Paraburkholderia sp.
GTCGGCGTGTTCGCGACGCCGCTGCTGACCCGTCTTTACGTCGACGCGTCAATCGTCGTCGACGTGCACGGCATGCTGATGAGCATCCTGCAGATCGTCGGGCTGCCGATCGTCGTCGGTCTCGTGGTCAATCATCTGTTCCGCAAGCTCGTGCGCAAGATCGAGCCGATCCTGCCGCTCGTGTCGATGGTCGCCATCGTGCTGATCATCGGCGCGGTGGTGGGCGGCACGCAGAAAAGCATCGCCTCGGTCGGCCTCATCGTGATGGTCGGCGTCGTCCTGCACAACGGCATCGGTTTGCTCGGCGGCTACTGGGGTGGCCGTCTGCTCGGTTTCGACGAAGCCGTCTGCCGCACGCTCGCGATCGAAGTCGGCATGCAGAACTCCGGGCTCGCCGCGACGCTCGGCAAGCTCTATTTCACGCCGCTCGCCGCGTTACCGGGCGCACTGTTCTCGGTGTGGCACAACCTCTCGGGCTCGCTGCTCGCCGGTGTGTGGGCGGGTCGCCCCGCGAAAGGCTCGACACAACCCGATGGCGAGCGCGCGCTGCAAGCCGAGCGCGTCTGATCCCGCGCTTATGCGCCGCGGTTTTGCCTCGGGTGATGAATCACCCCATCGCGGCGCCAGCGAAACCGCAACGGTCCCCCTGTCCCCCAGGCGCGGCCCCCTCGTTTGCAGACGAGCGACGAACACGCGCCCCAATTCCCTTAGAATGGTTTTATCAACAGCGTCTGAGGCCTTCGCTGCCGCCACGCGAGAAGCGCTTGCAAAACAAGGGGAAAACAGCGTGCAGGGGCATTTCGAACGACATCGGCGGCCCGCGCGCCGCCGCTCGATATTCAGCATAACGAGACAATTTTTCCTGCTCTGTTCCGCGACGGCATTTTTGACCGGCTGCGCAACGAAGCCGCCCGCCACCGCGTTCGACCGCGAGGTCACGCAGGCCCTGCCCGCCAACGCCGATACGCCGCTGCGCGAAGCGCTCGCGCCGCTCGAAGGGAAGCATCCGCAGCAGTCGGGTTTTCGCGTGCTGCCGAGCGGCACCGACGCGTTGCAGATGCGCATCGCGCTCGCACGCGCGGCGACCAGAACCCTCGACATGCAGTACTACATCGCCAACGAGGACACCACCGGCAAGCTGCTGCTCGGCGCCGCGCTGTACGCGGCCGATCACGGGGTGCGCGTGCGCATGCTGGTCGACGATCTGAACTTCAAGGACATCGACCGCGTCATGGCGGGGTTGAACACGCACGACAACATCGAGATTCGCGTGTTCAATCCGTACGGCAGCGCACAGGAAGGCATGTTCGAGCGCACCACGAACGTGTTCACGCAGATCGGCCACTTTACGCGCCGCATGCACAACAAGGCGATGATCACGGACAACCAGCTCGCGATCGTTGGTGGCCGCAATCTCGGCGACGAATACTTCAGCGCGAGCGAAACGCTGCAGTTCCGCGACCTCGACGTGCTCGCGGCGGGCCCGATCGTCGCCGACGTCTCCGCGAGTTTCGACGACTACTGGAACAGCGGCCTCGCCTATCCGTTGCGCGTGCTGAACAAGCAGAAATTCGACCAGAAAGAACTCGACCAGACGCGCGACGACCTGCGCCAGCACTGGCGCGCCAACGCCGATCCGTACAACGCGAAACCGCTGAACGCGACGCCGCTCGCCGCACAGATCACGAGCGAGCAGCTCGGCCTCACATGGGCAAGCGCCGAATTCAGGGCCGATCTGCCGGAGAAGATCGAACATCCGTCGCCCGACTACGTGAGCCCGCCGCTCGCGCGACTGCGAGAACTGATGCGCGACGCGCGCCACGACTTCCTGGTCGTGTCGCCCTACTTCGTGCCGCATGAATCCGGTGTGCAGTCGGCCAGCGAGCTCACCCATCGCGGCATCCGCATCGCGGTGCTGACCAACTCGCTCGCGGCGACCGACGCGGTCGCCGTGCAGGCCGGCTACAGCCCGTTCCGCGTGCCGCTGTTGAAGGCGGGTGTCGAACTGTACGAATTCAAGCCGCACCAGGACACGCCGGACGTCGGGCTGGTCGGCTCGCGTTCGCGCGCGAGCCTGCATGCGAAGACCTTCGTGATCGACCACCAGATTCTCGTGATCGGCTCGATGAACCTCGATCCGCGCTCGGCCAATCTGAATACCGAACTCGTGCTCGTGATCCATAGCCCCGAGCTCGCGAATCAGGTGGCGAAGATCTTCGAGCGCGCGACCCAGCCCGAAGAGAGTTATCACGTGACGCTCGCCGATGCGGCCCAGCTCGCGTATCTGCGCTCGATCGGCGCGCCGCTCTCGCCGCTCGTCTGGACCGACGTCGAAAACGGCCAGACCCGCACCTACATTTTCGATCCGCAGGCCGGTTTTTACCGGAACGCGCTAACCGGTCTATTCTCCTTATTGCCGGTCAACTCGGAACTTTGAGAAGCGGAGCCAAACATGACTGAAGACGTACGGATGGAGCGCGATACGTTCGGCGAAATCGCGGTGCCGAACGCCCGCCTGTGGGGCGCGCAAACGCAGCGCTCGCTGCAGAACTTCAAGATTTCGACCGAGAAGCAGTCACCCGAGCTGATCACCGCGCTCGCGGTGATCAAGCGCGCGGCGGCCGAAGTCAATCTCGGCCTCGGCGTGCTCGACGAGCAGAAGGCCCGCGCGATCATGCAGGCGGCCGACGAGATCATCGCCGGCAAGCACCCGGGCGAATTTCCGCTCGCGGTCTGGCAGACCGGCTCGGGCACGCAGACCAACATGAACCTGAACGAGGTGATCGCGAACCGCGCGAGCGAGCTGCTCGGCGGCGAGCGCGGCGAGGCGCGCAAGGTGCATCCGAACGATGACGTGAATCGCGGGCAGTCGTCGAACGACGTGTTCCCGACCGCGATGCACGTCGCCGCCGCCGACGCCATCGTCAAGCATCTGCTGCCCGCGCTGAAGACGCTGCGCGACACGCTCGACGGTAAGGCGAAAGCGTTTACCGATGTCGTCAAGATCGGCCGCACGCATCTGCAGGACGCGACGCCGCTCACGCTCGGCCAGGAATTCTCAGGCTATGTCGCGCAACTCGAACACGGCATCCGTCACGTCGAGTCGGCGTTGCCGCATCTGTACGAGCTTGCGCAGGGCGGCACCGCGGTCGGCACGGGACTGAACGCGCATCCGAAGTTCGCCGACAGCGTCGCCGCCGCGATCGCCAGGCTGACCGGTCTGCCGTTCGTGTCGGCGCCGAACAAGTTCGAGGTGATGGCCGCCGCCGACGCGCTGGTGTTCGCGCACGGCGCGCTGAAAACGGTGGCCGCGAGCCTGAACAAGATCGCCAACGACATCCGCTGGCTCGCGAGCGGCCCGCGCTGCGGTCTCGGCGAGCTGTCGATTCCCGAGAACGAGCCGGGCAGCTCGATCATGCCGGGCAAGGTCAATCCGACCCAGTCGGAAGCGCTGACGATGCTGTGCGCGCAGGTGTTCGGTAACGACGTCGCGGTGAACATCGGCGGCGCGAGCGGCAACTTCGAGCTGAACGTGTTCCGTCCGATGATCGCGCACAACGTGCTGCAGTCGGTGCGCCTGCTCGCCGACGGCGCGCATAGCTTCAACGACAACTGCGCGGTCGGCATCGAGCCGAATCACGCGCGCATCGATACCTTGCTCAATGAATCGCTGATGCTGGTGACCGCGCTCAATCCGCACATCGGCTATGACAAGGCCGCGCAGATCGCGAAGAAGGCGCACAAGGAAGGCACGACGCTGAAGGCGTCGGCGCTGGCGCTCGGCTATGTCACCGAGCAGCAGTTCGACGAGTGGGTGCAACCGAAGGATATGGTCGGGCGTACGGCGGGGTAAGTGCGTCAGGCGGCGCGAGCGGCCGCGCCGCCCGCCGCCCTGCTGCGCTTAAACCTTTCCCTGTGCGACTTCGTCAGGCTTCAACTCGACGATTGCGTCGAGCGCTTCCTTCACGTCCATCGCGTATTTGGCGAGGCGATTCTGCTCATCGGTCTGCGGCACGAAGGCGGGCACCGGCACCGGATGGCCGTTCTCGTTGACGGCGACCATCACGACGAGACAGTCGGTGGTTTGCAGCAGTTCGCCGCCCTTCGGGTCACCCGCCTGCACCGAGACGTGGATATGCATGCTGGTGCGGCCCGTCGCGACGACGCGCGCGCGCAACTCGACCAGATTGCCGACGAGGATCGGCCGCCGGAAACGGATGTTGCCGACGCTGACCGTCACGCAATAGCGCCCCGACCACACCG
This sequence comes from Paraburkholderia sp., assembly GCA_036264535.1. GTDB lineage: Bacteria > Pseudomonadota > Gammaproteobacteria > Burkholderiales > Burkholderiaceae > Paraburkholderia. The sequence goes on from DATAQT010000484.1 coordinate 4,264, forward strand.
CCGAGCACGCATAGGCGGTTTCGTCGATCCACTTCATCAGCGCACCGCCGTGCACCTTGCCGCCGAAGTTGACCGAGGTCGGCTCGGCGAGAAAGCGGAAAGTGGTTTCCGAACGGTCCAGCGGTGCGGTGGGAACAGTGCTCATCTTGACTCCGGTCAATCGGACGCATTGAAAGGAGGCGATTATACGAGCGCAATATTGCGCGCGGCGCGGCGTCGAGTGGAGGACCCGGCGCTATGGGCCGGTCAGGCGCGGCGAAGGCCCGACAGTCGGGCCGCTGCATTCGTCCCGGGACCGTTGCGCAGCGTCCTAGTTGTGGACGCTGATCCCTTCGTCGATGGTGCCGTACATGTTGATGCTGCCGCTGCCGGCCGAGCCTGAACCGGCTCCGCCCACTGCGCAGGCGCTAAACAGCAGAACCGCCGTGGCGACGGCCAGAAGAGTTTTCATGACATCGGATTCCTGCAAGGACAGGCTTTGATTCTAGCCTGGCGGCACGAGACGGCACGAGACGGCGCGGGAGCGCGGCCGGCGCGGGACCCGTCCAACACAATGATTGTTCACGCCAGGCTGAAACATCGAATACCTGACGCGCGTAGAGTAGGCATCGTGGCGGCGCGATCTGCGATTCGGACGCACCGCCCTTCGCCGCCCATTCAGGAGACGCGCCATGACCGCCCCGCTCGCAGACGACCAGAACCACTTTCCCGGCCTGAGCCGCATCGGCGCGCTGCTCGCCGACCCCGGCCGCGCCGCGATGTTGTGGGCGTTGATGGACGGTAGCGCCCGCCCCGCAGGTGAACTGACGATGATCGCGGGGCTCTCGCCATCGGCGGCAAGCGCCCATCTCGCGCGACTCACCGACGGCGGACTGCTCGCGCTCGAAGCGCGCGGCCGGCATCGTTATTTCCGCATTGCGTCGCCGGACGTCGCCGCATCGATCGAAGCGCTCGCCAACGTCGCGCAGGTCAGCGCGCCGCAGCGGTCCGTGCCGCGTCCTGCCCGCACGGTGCCGCTCGACATGCGCTACGCGCGCACCTGCTACGACCACATGGCCGGCGAGCTGTCGGTGCGGATCTTCGAGCGCATGCTCGAGCGCGGGCTGCTGACGCAGCACGGTGCATCGCTCGACGCGACCGCGCAGGGCGTCGCCCGCTTCGCCGACTGGGGCATCGACCTCGACGCGCAGAAGACCCGGCGCCGGCGCTTCGCGTGCACCTGCCTCGACTGGAGCATGCGTCGGCCGCATCTGGGCGGCGCGCTCGCCGCGGCGCTGCTCGAGACGTGGTCGGCGCACGGCTGGGTCGAGCGCACCGAGCGGCCGCGCGTGCTGCGCGTCACCCCGGCCGGTCATCAGCATTTCGATGCGTTTCTGGCCGGATAGACCGTTGAGTCAGCCGCGGGACCGCGCCGCGAGACCTTTTGTTACATGCCCGCGAATCCACCTTACAAATGTGCGGGCTTTGAAACATAGGCGACGGGTACAGTGACTTAACGGACCCGGCCCATTGCCGCGTCCGCCGGAGATCAGTCATGAGAAATACCAACCAGCCCGTACCGCAAGCCGGGATCACACGCCGGATGACCGGCTATACGCTGATCGCGGCCGCCGTCGTCGCGCTCGCCGCGCAGGCCAGCCTCGCGCAGGATGCGCCTCCCGCGCCGCAAACCGCGGCGGCTGTCGCAGCGGGCGGCGATCCGCCGGGGCGCATCGCGCGTCTGAACTACACGGCCGGCACCGTGACCACCGAGCCCGCCGGCGCGACCGACTGGTCGTACGCGCAGATCAACCGGCCGCTGACGACCGGCGACCAGCTGTGGAACGACCAGAACGCGCGCTCCGAACTGCACATCGGCTCGACCGCGGTGCGCCTCGGCCAGTCCACCAGCCTCGACGTGCTCAATCTCGACGACAACAGCGCGCAACTGAAAGTCGCGCAGGGTACGTTGTCGACCCGCGTGCGCGAGTTGCCGCCGGGCTCGTCCTATGAAATCGACACACCGAATCTCGCGCTCGGCGTGAATAGCCCCGGCGACTATCGCGTCGACGTCGCGCCCGACGGCAGCACCACCACCGTCACCGTGCGCAGCGGCAGCGCGACCGTGTACGGCGACGGCGGCCAGGTGCCGGTCGCGGCCGGCCAGCAGGTCCGCTTCGGCGGCACCAACCTGCAACAGCTCGCCGACAATCAGGTGCCCGGCCTCGACAGCCTCGATCAGTGGGCGGTGAGCCGCGATGCCGCGGAAGACCGCTCGGTGTCGGCGCGCTACGTGTCACGCGACGTTCCCGGCTATCAGGATCTCGACGCCAACGGCACGTGGCAAAGCAACCCGCAATACGGCGAAGTCTGGGTGCCGCGCGCCACGCCTGCCGGCTGGGCGCCCTACCACGACGGCCACTGGGTCTGGCAGGCGCCGTGGGGCTGGACCTGGGTC
>DATAQT010000041.1:0-1821 GCA_036264535.1 Paraburkholderia sp.
ACTCACTCATCCACGAAAAAATAGCCGACAAAAAAGCACGCCCCTGCCAGCGCAGCGCCCAGCACCGCGACCGTATAAGCAAGCCTGACACCGTGCCACAAGCTATCGAACCATTGATGCAACTGCGCCATCAGCACGGCCGCATTGCCGCCGATCTGCTGTAGCTCGATCTGATAGCGCGGATCGACCATGCCATACATCGCGACCGCGCTATCCGGCGGCGGCACGCTCATGTAAATGAGCGCCGCCGCGATCAGCGCAGCAACAAAAATCGCCGCGCCGGTGAAATAGAGCCGCTTTTGCAGCGGCGCGCGTTGGGTTGAGGAAGGTGCTTCGTTATCGTTGCCGTTCATCGTTTCGTGAGTGGGTGCGCTAGCAGCCGTCGTTCATGGAGCCGAACCGCCAGTATCGCAGAGCGCGGCCCGCAGGCGACCGGGCGACCCCGACACACCCTAACTCTTCGACGTCAACAACTTGAGCCCCGCAATCCCGAACATCGCCGCGAGCGACCCATCGAGCCAGCGCCGGATCGCGGCGTAGATGCGCCGCGCGGACGCCGTCGAAAACAGCACGGCGTAGCTGCTGAACACCGTCGCGCCGATCACCATGCAGCCAAGCACGACCGGCATGACGTGCGCGGCGCCGTGCACCGGCGACATCGCGAGCGACACGATCGACAGCCACACGAGCACCGCTTTCGGATTCGTGAGATGCAGCAAGAGGCCACGCAGATAGAGCCGCCCGAGCGGCTCGTCGAGGCGCGCCGCGCTCGCGGCCGGCTTGCCGGCGCTCAACGCCGAGCGCGCGGACTTGAAGCCGAGCCACAGCAGATACATCCCGCCCGCGATCCGGATCGCGACGAGGCATTGCGAGTACGTGGCGAGCACCGCCGACAAGCCGAGCGACGCGAGCAGCGCCCACGAGAACGAGCCCGACACCACGCCGAGCGCGAACACCAGCGCGGCGCGCCGGCCCGCGCTCATCGCGAGCGACATGATGGCGAGATTGCTGGGCCCCGGGCTAGCGGTGCCGACGAAATAGGCGCTATAGGCGATCAGGACATCGGCGGTGAGCAGAGGGCTGGCGATCATATGGGGCACGGAATCAGGGCAGGGCGCGCGCGTCACCCAGGCGGTTGAATGAAGCAACGATTCTGCGCGCCGCCGCGCGCAACTCACAGATACAATTGCGCGTTCGTATGGCAGAACACTCGAATTCGCGACACAAACCGCTCACCCCTGCGCTGCGCCCGCAATACACTCCGCCAACGCATCTGCGACCACCGGGCGGCTATGCCGCGGCCGCAACACCAGCCCGATCTCACGCTCGAAAGTCGCATCGCCGAGTTCGAGCGCCACGACGCTCGCCGGCCATTTGCCGAGCCCGGCCGTATCGGGAATCAGCGCGACACCCATGCCGCGCGCGACCAGTTGCACAATCGCCTGCAATTCGTCGAGCTCGACCGCGTCGCGCACAGTGAGGCGCGCGCGCCGCAGAAAACGGTCGACGAGCCGTCCGCCGAACGACGCGCGGTCGTAGCGGATGAACGGCTCGCTGCGCAGCAACTCGCGCCACGAGCGGCCGCCGCGCGCGCGCTTTTGCGGCGCGAGCAGCACGAACGGTTCGGCGACGAGCGTGCGCCATTCGAGCTCCGAGGGCAGCGCGAACGGCGGCTTGATGATGACGGCCAGATCGAGTTCGCCGGAATCCACCTGGCCGAGCAGCCCGAGCGACACGCCCGGCACCACGCGAATCCGCCAGCCGGGACGGTCGTCGCGAAAACGCGCGAGCGCGTCGGCGAGCAGCGACACCTGCGCGGAC
>DATAQT010000043.1:0-11491 GCA_036264535.1 Paraburkholderia sp.
CCGACGCTCGGCGTCGCGACTTTGCTGACCTGGCTGATCGTCGCGTTCTTCACGCGCTACTCGTCGCTTGCGGCGCTGTGCTCGGCACTGTTCGCGCCGCTCTTCTATGTGTTCCTGTTCGGGCCGCGCATCGTCGCGCTCCCGGTTCTCGTGATGAGCCTGCTGCTCGTGTGGCGGCATCGCGGCAATATCGCGAAACTGATGCGGGGGCAGGAGAGCCGCATCGGCGCCAAGAAGGTCGCGACTCCGGCGCCGGGCAATGATCTGTGAAATGGGCTGAGCGCTTCGCCCGGTCTGATTCGAAGCGCTTCCGGGTCCGCGAGAAGCTCGTTGCAAGCCTCGCGCGTCGCGGCGCTTAATCGCGGAAGTTGTTGAAGTCGAGCGGCGTGTCGGTCACGTCCTTGCGCAGCATCGCGATCACGCTTTGCAGGTCGTCGCGCTTCGTACCGGTGATGCGCACCGCATCGCCCTGTATGCTCGCCTGCACCTTGATCTTGCTGTCCTTGACGAGACGGACGATTTTCTTCGACAGGTCGCCGGACACGCCTTTCTTGATCTTGATGACCTGCTTGACCTTGTCGCCGCCGATCTTCTCGATCTTGCCGTAGTCGAGGAAGCGCACGTCGACGTTGCGCTTCGCCATTTTCGATAGCAGCACGTCCTTCACCTGACCGAGCTTGAAGTCGTCGTCGGCATAGGCGGTGATTTCGTTTTCCTTGTGTTCGACGCGCGCGTCGGACCCCTTGAAGTCGAAACGCGTGGAAATTTCCTTGTTGGACTGCTCGATCGCGTTCTTGACTTCGATCATGTTCGCTTCGCAGACGACGTCAAACGATGGCATTGCATTCTCCCAATAGTGCGGCAGTGCGCGACGCGGCCGGTCGGCTGCGCGCGAGGCACTCGCTATAATCACGGACCGGACGTCATTTTACCGACGCCGCTCCCTTTTGCCATTCCGATGCCCCAATCCGATCTCGCCACTCCCGCCGTCGCGTCCCTCCTGGCCCGCTATCCGCTGAAGGCTCACAACACGTTCGGCTTCGACGTGCGCGCGCAGTTCGCGTGCCTGATCGAGCGTGAGGAGCAGTTGCTCGCCGCGGTGCGCGATCCGCGCGTCGCGGGCCTGCCGCGCCTCGTGCTCGGCGGCGGCAGCAACGTCGTGCTGACCGGCGACTTCGGCGGGCTCGTCCTGCTGGTGGCGTTGCGCGGCCGCCGCGTCGCGCGCGAGGATCAGGATGCGTGGTATGTCGAGGCGGCCGGCGGCGAGCCGTGGCACGAGTTCGTCGCGTGGACGTTGGCGCAGGGCATGCCCGGCCTCGAGAACCTCGCGCTGATTCCGGGCACGGTCGGTGCCGCGCCGATGCAGAACATCGGCGCGTACGGGCTCGAAATGTGCGAGCGCTTCGCGTCGCTGCGTGCGATCGAACTCGCGACCGGCAAGGCAGTGGAGTTCGACGCCGACGCGTGCCGGTTCGGCTATCGCGACAGCTTTTTCAAGCGGGAAGGGCGCGAGCGCTTCGTGATCACGTCGGTGACGTTCCGTTTGCCGAAGGCGTGGCAGCCGCGCGCAGGCTACGCGGATCTCGCGCGCGAACTGGCGGCGCGCGATCAGGCGGTGAGTGTCGGGGAAGCCGATGGCGCGGCCTCGCAACCGACCGCGCAGGCCATTTTCGATGCGGTCGTCGCCGTGCGGCGCGCGAAGCTGCCCGATCCGCTCGAACTGGGCAACGCGGGGAGCTTCTTCAAGAATCCGGTGATCGACGCTGCCCAGTTCGAGGCGCTGAAGCGTCGCGAGCCGGAGATCGTGTCGTATGCGCAAGCGGATGGCCGGGTCAAGCTGGCGGCCGGCTGGCTGATCGACCGATGCGGCTGGAAGGGCCGCGCGATGGGTGCGGCGGCCGTGCATGAGCGGCAGGCGCTGGTGCTGGTGAATCGCGGTGGCGCGAGCGGCGCGCAGGTGCTGGCGCTGGCGCGGGCGATCCAGCGCGACGTGTTCGAGCGATTTGGCGTGGAACTGGAAGCGGAGCCGGTTTGCCTGTGAGTGGCGGCTTCGCCGCCGCAGAATGCAAAAGGCGCCGCGAGTAAAACTCCCGGCGCCTTTTTTGTGCTGCGGTTCCGGCGGCTGCCTGGACCGGCGCTCGCTCAGTGATTGAGCTTGCCGAGCAGCAGGTATTCCATCAACGCCTTCTGCACGTGCAGACGGTTCTCCGCCTCATCCCACACGACGCTTTGCGGCCCGTCGATCACTTCAGCGCTGACTTCCTCACCGCGATGCGCGGGCAGGCAGTGCATGAAAAGTGCGTCGGGATTCGCGCGCGCCATCATGTCGGCGTCGACGCACCAGTCCGCGAAAGCCTTCTTGCGCGCTTCGTTCTCGGCCTCGAAGCCCATGCTGGTCCACACGTCGGTGGTGACGAGATCGGCGCCCGCGCAGGCTTCGTTCGGGTGGTCGAATTCCTCGTAGAACGGCGCGCTTTCCGTCGAGACGAGCGCACGGTCGAGCTTGTAGCCGGGCGGCGTGGATAGGCGCAGTTTGAAGCCGAGAATCTGCGCGGCTTCGATCCACGTGTAGAGCATGTTGTTCGCGTCGCCGACCCACGCGACTGTCTTGTCGCGGATCGGACCGCGATGCTCGAAGTACGTGAAGATGTCCGCGAGCACCTGGCACGGGTGGTATTCGTTCGTGAGGCCGTTGATCACCGGCACGCGCGAATTTTCGGCGAAGCGCTGGATGATGTCCTGGCCGAACGTGCGGATCATGATGATGTCGACCATGCGCGAGATGACCTGCGCGGCGTCTTCGATTGGCTCGCCGCGGCCGAGCTGCGTATCGCGCGTGCTCATGAACACCGCGTGGCCGCCGAGCTGGAAGATGCCAGCTTCGAACGACAGACGCGTGCGCGTCGAATTCTTTTCGAAGATCATCGCCAGCGTGCGGTCGTGCAGCGGGTGATAGGTCTCGTAATTCTTGAATTTGCGTTTCAGGATGCGCGCGCGTTCGAGCACGTACTCGTAGTCTTCCAGCGAGAAATCCTTGAACTGCAGGTAGTGGCGAATTTTCTTGGCGGTCATGAAACAAATACGGCGGTATCACCCGGCAGGGTTGCCGGACTGCGCCGCCGTCGTTCGGTGGTAACTCAATGCAGCATAAAGGATTTCACCCCGTTTGACGAGTCGGCGGCAAGGCGGTGCAAGCGATCCGAAAGCGTTGCGTCGTGTTTTGCGGAGGCATTGGAGGACGCTTGTGTGCGCTGCGGAAAAGGGCTCCCTGCGCTATAATCTACGGGTTATCCCAAAGCCCAGCAGGCCGGCGTTTCGCATGAAGAAACCCGGCTCGCGTGGCGCGGAAAGCCTGTCACGGCGTGGCCGTCATGGCAGGCGCCAGAGCGGTTCAGCCGGTCCGCCGCAGCGGTTCTCGTGGTGCGGTTCGTCATTGTTGCGTTAGCGCCAGGTTCCACGTACGTCGCAGGTGCCTGCAAGCGCTTGCCGTGCATGTCGCTTGCGGCGAATTCGGGCGCACAGCTGGCGTCGCCGGTTGGCCTTCATTCCGCTGGGCAGTCACACAGGTATTCCTACATGGCCGAAGCAGCTCCAATCGAATATTTCATTCAGGGTATTACGTCGACCGGAAAAAAGTTTCGGCCGAGCGACTGGTCGGAGCGGCTCGCGGGCGTCATGTCGTCGTTCGGGCCCGGCGTGAGGAAGGGGCCTAACGCCTATATGCAGTACTCGGTGTATGTGCGCCCGACCTTGATCGGCGACCTCAAATGCGTGATTCTCGATTCGCGGCTGCGTGACATCGAGCCGATGGCCTTCGATTTCGTTCTGAACTTCGCGAAAGACAACGACCTGGTCGTGACCGAGGCGTGCGAACTGGAACTCGAGCATGCTCCGCCTGCGCAAGTCAAACGGCACGTGATCTGATATCCGCCGAAAGGCAACGGCAAAAGCAAAAACCCGCAAGCAGCGGGTTTTTTTGTGGCTAGTCATCCAGACTGCACGCCGGTGGCGTGACCGATCAACTCCGACGGACAAAAACAAAAAAGCCCGCCAAAGCGGGCTTCTTGTGCAGCGGAAACAGGAGGTAGCCCACCGAAGCGGGCCGACCGGAATTACTGCGCTGCGGGCGCTTGCAGACCCTTGACGGCTGCAGCGAGGCGGCTCTTGTGGCGAGCTGCCTTGTTCTTGTGAATGATGTTCTTGTCGGCAATGATGTCGATGGTCTTCGACGATGCCTTGAAGATTTCAGCGGCCTTAGCCTCGTCGCCTGCGTCGATTGCCTTGCGGACAGCCTTGATAGCCGTGCGGAACTTCGAGCGCAGTGCCGAGTTGTGCGAGTTTGCCTTCGCGGCCTGGCGGGCGCGCTTGCGTGCTTGTGCGGAGTTAGCCATGACGGTTCCTTATCCTGTTCCTGTTTCCAGTACCCCGGCCTAGATTGAAGAGGCGGGGTGCTGCTTCTCGATCCAAACCCCTGGAAGCGATTGCCCAAGGGTGCAAAAGTGTCGAAAAAATCGATCGAACTACGCGAAGGCGGGCCCGTGTTTTCAGGCATTCGGATGCATTGACAGATGACGTTGCGCCAACCTGAGAATCCCGTCCGAAGACCGTTCGAAAACTGAGCAAGCTTCGAAACCGACGATTATAGCAACAAAATCAGGCACGTGGCAACGGAAAACGCGCGCCGCCGAAGTGACCGGTCCGGCGTCACTCTGGCGCTGACTTGCTGGCGTTCATGCGAGGGCACCGGCGATACGTGCAGACGCTACCGGGAAGGCCGCAAAAAAACACAAAAAATCGCGCTTTCTGGCCGATCGCGGCGAACGTCCGCGCGGCAAATCGGTCCGAATCGCGTTCCGGCTCGTCGCCCGCACTGGCGGGACCCGTATAATAAGCGCCCCATGAATCTATTCCGAGCCCTGCTGACGGTCAGCGGCTTCACGCTGCTGTCGCGCGTGACCGGACTGGCCCGCGAAACGTTGATCGCCCGTGCGTTCGGCGCCAGTCAATACACCGACGCGTTCTACGTCGCCTTTCGCATTCCGAACCTGCTGCGCCGCATTTCCGCCGAGGGCGCGTTCTCGCAAGCCTTCGTGCCGATCCTCGCCGAGTTCAAGAACCAGCAAGGCCACGACGCCACCAAGGCGCTCGTCGACGCCACCTCGACCGTGCTCGCGTGGGCGCTCGCCGTGCTGTCGCTGATCGGCGTGGTCGGCGCCTCGGGCGTCGTGTTCGTCGTCGCGTCTGGCCTCGCCCACGAGGGGCACGCGTACCAGCTTGCGGTCGCGATGACGCGCATCATGTTCCCGTACATCATTTTCATCTCACTGACGTCACTGGCGTCGGGAGTGCTGAATACGTACAAAAACTTCTCGCTGCCCGCGTTCGCACCCGTGTTGCTGAACGTCGCGTTCATCTTCGCGGCGGTGTTCCTCGCGCCGCGCATGCAAACGCCGGTCTATGCGCTCGCATGGGCGGTGATCGTCGGCGGCGTGCTGCAATTCGTAGTGCAGTTGCCGGGCCTCAAAAAGATCGACATGGTGCCGCGCATCGGCCTGAATCCGCTGCGCGCGCTCGCGCATCGCGGCGTGAAGCGCGTACTCGCGAAGATGGTGCCGGCGATGTTCGCGGTGTCGGTCGCGCAAATCAGCCTGATCATCAACACGAACATCGCGTCGCACATCGGGCCGGGCGCGGTGTCGTGGATCAATTACGCCGACCGGCTGATGGAGTTTCCGACCGCCCTGCTCGGCGTCGCGCTCGGTACGATCCTGTTGCCGAGCCTGTCGAAGGCCCACGTCGATGCCGATGCGCATGAGTATTCGTCGCTGCTCGACTGGGGACTGCGCGTCACGTTCCTGCTCGCCGCGCCGAGCGCGATCGCGCTGTTCTTCTTCGCGCAACCGCTGACGGCCGTGCTGTTCAACTACGGCAAGTTCGACGGCAACTCGGTCGTGATGGTGAGCCGCGCGCTTGCCGCCTACGGCGTCGGTCTGATCGGCCTGATCCTGATCAAAATCCTCGCGCCGGGCTTCTATGCGAAGCAGGACATCAAGACGCCGGTGAAGATCGGCATCGGCGTGCTGATCGTCACGCAGCTGAGCAACTATGCGTTCGTACCGGTGTTCGCGCATGCGGGCCTTACGCTGAGCGTCGGGCTCGGCGCTTGCGTCAATGCGTTGCTGCTGTTCATTGGTCTGCGCAAACGCGGCATCTATATGCCGTCGAGCGGCTGGCTCAAATTCTTCGTGCAATTGCTCGGCGCGTGCCTCGTGCTCGCCGGCGTAATGCGCTGGCTTGCGATCAGCTTCGACTGGATTGGTATGCATAGCCAGCCGGTCAGCCGCATCATGTTGCTTGGTGCGTGCCTCGTGCTGTTCGCCGCGCTATATTTCGGTATGCTTTGGCTGATGGGCTTCAAGTACGCGTATTTCAAAAGGCGAGTGAAGTGATCACCATGTCGCGGGTTCTCGATTATTTCAGTACGCTCGTCGCCGAAGACGAGAGCCTGCCGCTGACCGAGACGGCGCTCTCGATCGCGCAGGACGCCTATCCCGACCTCGATCTGCAGTCGGTGCTCGCCGAGATCGACGAGCTGGTGCTGCGGCTGCGGCGCCGCATGCCCGACGATGCCGACATCCGTCAGAAGGTTGGCATCCTCAATCGCTTCTTTTTCCGCGAGCTCGGTTTCGCGAGCAATCTGAACGACTACTACGACCCCGACAACAGCCATCTGAACGTCGTGCTCAAACGTCGCCGCGGCATTCCGATTTCGCTCGCGGTGCTCTACCTGGAGATGGCCGAGCAATTCGGCGTTCCGGTGCGCGGGGTGTCGTTTCCGGGCCACTTCCTGCTGCGCGTGTCGACTCCCGACGGCGACGTGATGCTCGATCCGACCACCGGTCATTCGCTGTCCGAATCGCAGATGGTCGAGATGCTCGAGCCGTACGTCGCGTCTGCCGGGGATTCGGTCGGGCGCGCGTTGCGCTTATTGCTGCAACCGGCCACGCGCCGCGAGATCGTCGCGCGGATGTTGCGCAACCTGAAGGCGATCTATCTGCAGACCGAGCGCTGGCAGCGTCTGCTCGCGGTGCAGCAGCGGCTCGTCATTCTGCTGCCGGACAATATCGAGGAAGTGCGCGATCGCGGCTTCGCGTATGCGCGGCTCGATTATCTTCGGCCCGCGCTCGAGGACCTCGAAAGCTATCTCGGCGATCGCCCCGATGCCGAGGATGCGACCGTGGTCGAGTCACAGCTGCATGAATTGCGGCAGCGCACACGGCATGATGGCGGCGAGTAGCGACGCGCATCGTCAAGCGTCATAAAACGCAAAACGCCTGCACATCTCACGCATGTGCAGGCGTTTTTCATTCAGCGATTCTTACTTACTTCGGCTGCATACGGATCGCGCCGTCAAGCCGGATCACCTCGCCGTTCAGCATCGGATTGTCGAAGATCTGCTTGGCGAGCATCGCGTATTCGGCCGGTTTGCCGAGACGCGGCGGGAACGGCACCATCGCGCCGAGCGCGTCCTGCACTTCCTGCGGCATGCCGAGCAGCATCGGCGTTTCGAAGATGCCGGGGGCGATCGTCATCACGCGGATCGCGTTGCGCGACAGGTCACGCGCGATCGGCAGCGTCATGCCGACCACGCCGCCCTTCGACGCCGAGTAGGCCGCCTGGCCGATCTGGCCGTCGTACGCGGCGACCGACGCCGTGTTGATGATCACGCCGCGCTCGCCGTAGGCGTTCGGCTCGTTCTTCGACATTTGCACTGCGGCGAGCCGGATCATGTTGAACGTGCCGATCAGGTTGATCGAGATGGTGCGCGTGAACAGATCGAGCGGATGGGGGCCGTCCTTGCCGACGGTCTTTACGGCCGGCGCGACGCCCGCGCAGTTGACGAGACCGCGCAGCGTACCGAGCTTCGCCGCGGCTTCGACGGCCTGTTGCGCGTCCTCTTCGCGGCTCACGTCGCATTTGACGAACACGCCGCCGAGTTCCTTCGCGAGCGCCTCGCCCGCGTCCAGATTCAGGTCGGCGAGCACGACCTTGCCGCCGTTCTCGACGAGCAGGCGCGCGGTGGCGGCGCCGAGGCCCGATGCACCGCCGGTGATCAGGAATACGTTGTCACGAATCTCCATGTCTTCTCCTTTGCTACGAATATTCAGTGCTGTCTCGATCGAACTATTTTTTCGACGATCGATTGTAGCGGCTATGCTGCAATGCGGAAAGCGAAGCGCGCGGCTTGCGCGAAGCGCTATCGAAAACTGATTAACTCTCCTGAGCAATCCGCGCCACACTTTGATTTGCGTACGCGCAAATAAAAAACCCGCCGAAGCGGGCGGGTTTTTCGTCAAACTCAAACAGCAGGTAACGCTTACTTCAGCGCGTCGAACGCGCGGGCGCGAATTTCGTCGACGCTGCCGAGGCCCGAAATGCGGCGATATTGCGGCGCCTTCACCGCGCTCGATGCATCACCGTTTTTCGCCCAGCCGTTGTAATACTCGATCAGCGGCTTGGTCTGCGATTCGTACACTTCGAGACGCTTCTTGACCGTTTCTTCCTTGTCGTCGTCGCGCTGGATCAGCGGCTCGCCGGTCACGTCGTCGATGCCTTCGACCTTCGGCGGATTGAACGTCAAGTGATAGGTGCGGCCCGAAGCGGGGTGCGAGCGACGGCCGCTCATGCGCGCGATGATCTCGTCGAACGGCACGTCGATCTCGAGCACGTAGTCGATCGCGACGCCGGCCTGCTTCATCGCCTCGGCTTGCGGAATGGTGCGCGGGAAGCCGTCGAACAGATAGCCGTTCGCGCAGTCCGGCTGCTGCAGACGTTCTTTCACGAGGTTGATGATCAGCTCATCCGTGACGAGTTCGCCCGCGTCCATGAAGCGCTTTGCTTCGAGGCCGAGCGGCGTGCCGGCCTTGACGGCCGCGCGCAGCATGTCGCCGGTCGAAATTTGCGGAATGCCGAACTTTTCCTTGATGAAGTTGGCCTGAGTGCCTTTGCCAGCACCCGGTGGGCCCAACAGGATCAAACGCATGGATATCTCCAGATCTATGTGAATTCTTGGTTGACGCGGCATGCTTCCCGGCGATTCTCGTAGGACCCGCATCGGCTACCGTTGGCTAGCTCGCGCTGCACGTCGAATAGGACGGCGCTGCAAGATCCGAACGGCGCGACCGGGATAACCCGAGTGTCGCCTGCGCTGGGAGGCGCGCATAACCGTTCGATTATGCCACGGCTTCCCGCGCTCAAGACCCGAATAAAGCCCGTACGCGCGCGAGATCGGCGGGGGTATCGACGCCGGGCAACGGCACGTCGTGCGTAACGAGTACCGCGATGCGCTCGCCATGCCACATCGCGCGCAACTGTTCGAGCGCTTCGACCTGCTCGATCGGCGAGATCGCGAGGCTCGGATACGTGCGCAGGAATTTCGCGCGATACGCGTACAGCCCGATGTGCCTGTACACGACGGCGGGCGCGGGCGGAGTGGGCATCGACGCGACGTTGGGCCAGTGCGGCTGCCAAGCGTCGCGTGCCCATGGGATCGGCGCGCGCGAGAAATACAGCGCGACGCCGCGCGCATCGGGCACGACCTTGACGACGTTCGGGTTGAAAATTTCGGCGGGATCGGTGATCGGGTGCGCGGCCGTCGCAATCGCGCAGTCGCTCGTCGTCGCCAGATGCGCGGCGACGCCGTGCACGAGCGCCGGGTCGATCAGCGGCTCGTCGCCCTGCACGTTGACGACGATCGTGTCGTCGCTCCAGCCGAAGCGCGTCGCCACTTCCGCGAGACGGTCGGTACCCGACGGATGATCGGCGCGCGTGAGCACGGCGTCGAAGCCGTGGTCGTGCGCCGCGTCGAGCACTTCCTGGGCGTCCGAGGCGACCAGCACCTGCTGCGCGCCCGATTCGCGCGCGCGTTCCGCGACCCGCACGACCATCGGCTTGCCACCGATGTCCGCGAGTGGCTTGTTGGGCAGACGCGTCGACGCGAGGCGGGCCGGCACGACGGCGATAAATGGATGAGGTGCTGTGTGGGTCATCGGGGGCAAGGGCGGGCGGCGATCAGGCCGGGGAAGAGGCTGCGCGCGCGACGCGCACGCAGGGTCAGACATAAGCCACAGCGACGGAAACGGCTGCGGATCGATCGCGGAGCACATACGGAGCGGGCATTGGCATTGGCGCTTGCCTGGCCCGCACCCGAAGCGACTCGGCGTCTCGCGGTGCGGCGTCGCTCAGGCGACCGAGCCGGGATTCAGATCGACGGGCGTGCCTTCGACGGTCTGCCGCGCTTCATCGACGAGCATCACGGGAATACCGTCACGGATCGGATAAGCGAGCTTGTCCGCGTTGCAGATCAGTTCCTGCGCGGCGCGATCGTAGCTGAGCGGGCCCTTGCAGATCGGGCAGACGAGGATTTCAAGCAGGCGAGCGTCCACGGACTTTCTCCACAACTAATGCAGTGAGGCGATGATCGAGCGCGGCTTCGACCGGGACTACCCAGATGCGCGCGTCGTGCCAGGTCCCCAATTTTACCGCATCCTTTTCGGTAATCAGGATCGCCTCGGCGTCGACGTCGGTGAACGGATTGCGCTCGAACGCGTAGTGATCGGGCAGCGCGCGCGTCGCGGGCGCGAGGCCGGCCGCGCGCAGTGTCGCGAAAAAGCGCTCTGGCGCGCCGATGCCGGCCGCGGCCAACACGCGTTGACCGGCGAACTGCGCGAGCGGACGACGCAGCGCGGGGTTGTCGAGATGCCATGCGTCGGCGGGTGCGAGTTGCAGTGCGAACGTGTTCGGCCAGGCAGGCAGCGTGCGCGCGTACGGATCGTTGATCAGCGTCGCGTCGCGGCGGCGCGACAGCGGCTCGCGCAGCGGGCCGGCCGGCAGCAGGAAGCCGTTGCCGCCGAGCCGGTGATCGAACACGACGAGTTCGACGTCGCGCGCGAGGCGATAGTGCTGCAGGCCGTCGTCGCTGACGATCACGTCGACGTCGCGATGGGCGGCGCACAGCGCCTGCGCGGCGGCGACGCGATCGGGGCAGACCCACACAGGTGCGCCAGTGCGGCGCGCGATGAGCAGAGGCTCGTCGCCGCCGACGCTTGCCGACGAACCCGGCGTGACCTGGGTCGGCGTGCGCACGCGCGCGCCATAACCGCGCGACACGATGCCCGGCGTGAAGCCCGCCGCGCGCAACGCTTCGACGAGCGCGATGACGGTCGGCGTCTTGCCGGTGCCGCCGACCGTCACGTTGCCGACGACGACCACAGGCACGCCGACACGCACCGACTTCAGCCAGCCGAGCGAAAACGCGGCGCGGCGCGCGGCCGCGATCGCGCCGAACACGCAGGCGAACGGCGTCAGGGCCCATGCGAGCGGTCCACGTTGCTGCCATTCGCGCGCGAGGCGCGCTTCGAGACGGTCGTTGAGTTCGCTCATGGGCGGGTTGCGGGCACGGACTGCGCGCCGTACGCATTACGCGGGGTCA
>DATAQT010000123.1:0-3827 GCA_036264535.1 Paraburkholderia sp.
GAGTTCCGCCGAGGCGCGATAGCGCTTCGCCTCCGCCGCGGGATCGTCGAGACGCGCCGCATCGAGTTCGCGCTCGCGCTCGCCGCGCTGGTTCTTCAAGGCGTCGACCTTCACGCGCTGCTCGACGATGTGCGCCTGCCATTGCGCGCGATCGCGGCGGAATGCTTCGTCGTTCAGTTGCGCTTCCTTGCGCTGCAGTTGCGCCGCGAGCGAATCGGCCTTGGCGACGCCGGTGGATTGCGCGCCAGCGGCTTGCGCGAGCACCTTGCGCGCGGCCTCCAACGCGTCGCGCGCGATGTCGGCGTTGCGGCGCGCGTCGTCGAGCGGCGCCGCCGCGGACACGTCGGGCAGGCTCGCGAGGCGCTCGTTCGACGCCTGCAAGCGCGCCGCCGTCGATGCCAGCGCCGCCCGCAACGCATCGATGCCTTGCGGCGCATGCACCTCGAGAATCCTCGCCTGGCTCTTCTGTTGAGCGACCAGCGTTTTCCATTGCTCGTGACGGGCCTGCGCATCGCCCGCCGACGCGACGCCGAGCGTGCGCAGCAACTGCGCGTGCTTCGCTTCGAGCGACGCCAGCTCCGAGAACTGCGCGGACAGATCGGAGACGCCCGGAATCACGCGCAATTCGCCGAGCTCACCGAGGCCGATGCGCTTTTCTTCGTCGACGCGCAGCACGCCCGTCCCGCTGATCGTCTGATCGCCGACGCTCAACTCGCCGTTCAAGCGGTACTCGATGCGCGTCATCGCCGCTTCGGTCCGCGCGCGCAGCACGGTCAGTTCGCCGTCGAGCGCTACGAGGCGCTTGAGTTGCGCCTGGTCGAGCTCGAGCGCCGCCGCCTCGCGCGCGCCCTGCAGCACCGCCGCGTTCGCCTTGTCGGCCTCGACGATCGACGCTTCGAGCCGCTGGCTCTCCGTCCGATAGAAATCGACCTGGCTGCGAAGATCGGCGGCGGTCACCGCCGCGTTCGCGAGTTCGAGCGCCCGGTTCGCCTCGGCCGATGCCTGCTCGAATTGCGCCACACGGCTTTCCGCCTGACCATGCGCGGTCTGCGCGGCCGCGACCTCGGCGCGCGCCGCGTCGAGCTGCTCGCGTTCGCGCGCGATCGCCGTCTCCAGCTCGAGCGCGCCCTGCTGCTGCCGCACTGACAACGCGAGATGAGCCTCGCCGATCTCCAGCGAGTGCGAGAGCTCCCGCAGACCGCGCTCGAGCCCTTCGAGCGTTGCGGCGCGTTGCTGCGCGAGCGCGGCCTTCTGCTCGTGAAGCTCCCACGGCCGCCTGCGCTCGGCGTCGTCGAATGCCTGCTGTTGGGTGGCGAGGCGCGCGATATTGTCGTCGAACTGCTGGCGCTGCTGTTGCAGGTCGTCACGGCTCGCGCTGAGCTCGGCGAGCTTCTGCTCGGCCTCGGCGAGCGGCCCGGTCGACTTCTGCGTGCGTGCGGTCAGCAGTTGCCGCAGTTCGCGCTGCACGGCCGCGATCAGCGCGTCTTCGCCGCCCGCTTCGCGACCACCCGCCAATTGCGTGAGCGCGTCGCGCAGATATTGCGCCGCGTGCCCGGTCGAATCGCGCATCTCCTGGGTGCCGCCTTGCTGCACCCACAACAGACCCGGCACGCCGGCATTGTCAGCTTTCATCGGACCGCGCGCCGCGCGCGAAAAACCGAGCAGCGCGGCGAGCTTGACTTCGGCTTCGTCCTCGCTATACACGGCCTGGCCGATCCTCAGCTCGCAGCGCTGGCGCGACACGAACTGCTTCGACAGACGGCACGCCACACCATCGAGCTCGAAGCTGACCTCCACCGACGGTTGCCCGCTCGCGAGTCCCCACGGCAACAGGTCCCGCAGATGCGAAGCTTTATAGCGTTCGAGAAACACCGTGCGCACCGCTTCGGCGATCGTGCTTTTGCCGGCCTCGTTCGGGCCGACGAACAGATTGAGGCCAGGCTGCAGATCGTCGATCACGAGCTGAGCGCCGAACTGCCTGAATTCCTGAATCGCGATACGTTGCAGCTTCATGCGCAGGCTCCTTCGCGCGGCAGTTCAGGTTGTTGCCTCTCGCGCGCCTGCGCGGGTTGTGCGGCATGTGAATCGCGTTGCTGCTGCTCGCGCTGAAAACGCGCCAGCAGCAGCAACGCCTCGGCCGCGCGCCGGGCTTGCTGCGGATCGGCTTGGGCGTCTTCCTGCAAGCCGCGCAGCCGCCCGACCACCTTCGCGAGATAGCCACTTTGCGCGCCGAGTTCGGCGAGATCGTCGGCGGTGGGCAGTACGTGCAGGCTCGCGAGATCGGCACGCAACGCGCGCACGCGGGCGCGGGCCTCTTCGACCGCGACATGCAGTGCTTCGGCGTCGGCGAGCGCCGCCGTGCCGCCGACCTCGATGCGCAGCACGTCGTTGGCAGCGAGCGCGGCGAGGCGGGTCTTCAACGCGTCGACGTCGGTCGGCACCGAAATCGTCTCGTCCCAGCGCTGCCATCGGTATTGACCGACCCGCACCGCCTCGACCCGCGGCGAAGCGCCCGGCTCGCTTATGCTGACGTCGAGCACGAAGCCCGGCTCGTTGGCGCGAAAACGGTCCTGCTCGTGCGTGCCCGCATACCACGTGCGTTCGTCGACGCGCAGATGGCCGTGCCAGTCGCCGAGCGCCAGATAGTCGAGCCGCGCGCTCGCGGCGCGCGTCGGCGCGATCGGATTCGACGAATCGATGCCCTCCTGCAGAATGCCGCCGACGCTGCCATGCGCGAGCCCCACGCGGTGATAGCCGGGCGGCGTATCGGTGGAATCGAAGAACGCGGTGGTGTCGTCGTAGGTGATGCGCTGCGTGAGCGGCGCGCACAGCAGCGCGCAGCGGCACGTGTCGAGCAGCACGACGCCCGCTTCGAGCACGACGCGCACGTTCGGCGGGATGCAATTGAGCCGCTGCGCGCGGGTCCACACGCTCTCGACGAGCGCCGCGTCGTGATTGCCGGGCAGCATGATCCACGGTCCGGAAAACGCTTGCAGCGCGGCGAACAGACGCCGGATCACGGTGTCCGACACCGTCTGCAGATCGAATACGTCTCCCGCGACGAGTACCGCGTCGACATTGCGCGCGGCCGCTTCGTCGGCGATGCGGCGCACCGTGTCGAAGCGCGCCTGGGCGAGATGCGCGGCCTCGTCCTGCTCGAACTGGCCGAATTGCGTGCCGATCTGCCAGTCCGCGGTGTGCAGAAACCTGATCACTGTGCCTCCATTGGCGATTGCGTTGCGTCGTATTGCGTCGGGTTCAAGAGGAGCCCAACCGGGAATGTTACCTTGCCGATGCGCCGGCGCGTATTGCGCTCGCGCGTATCCACGCTGGACGCGTGCGCCGGCCGTACCGCATCATTGCAGCCGAAACGCCTGAACCCAACCACTCACTTCAGCCGCCGCCCGACAGGATCAACCGCGCCGATGGACAAAACCACCGAACTGAAGAAGGCCAAGCGCACGCCTTTACTGCTGCTCGCCGCGGCCGCCTGCGTGTTCGTCGTCACCGCGTTCCTGCGGCGCGGCCTGTGGGTCGACGGCATCAAGGCCGTCGCCGAGGCCGCGATGGTCGGCGCGCTGGCCGACTGGTTCGCGGTCGCCGCGCTGTTTCGCCGTGTGCCGATTCCGCTCGTGTCCGGCCACACCGCGATCATCCCGCGCAACAAGCACAAGATCGCCGACAACCTCGCGCACTTCGTGCAGGAGAAGTTTCTCGACATCCCCTCGCTGGTCGGTCTGATCCGCCGGCATGATCCGGCGCAGACCATCACCGTGTGGCTCAGCGAACCGGCCAATACCGCGCGCCTCGGCGACTACGTGGTGCGA
>DATAQT010000143.1:0-5138 GCA_036264535.1 Paraburkholderia sp.
CCACAGCGTGATGTCGAAGCCGTTCGCGTAGCCGGCCTTCGCGAGCAGATCCTTCGCCTTGGCCGGATCGTACGATGCGGCCGGCAGGCCCTTGACGAACGACCATTGCGTCGGCGGCATCGGGTTCGTGGCCAGCTGGCCCGCGCCCTGGTAGACCGAGTCGATGATCGCCTTCTTGTTGATCGCCATGTCGAGCGCCTGACGCACCTCGAGCTTGTCGACCGGCTTGTGCGTCACGTTGTACGCGAGGTAGCCCAGGTTGAAGCCCGGCTGCGACGGCATGTCGATGTTCGGCTCGGCCTTCAGCGGCGCGATGTCGGCCGGGCGCGGATAGCTCATCACCTGGCATTCGTCGCGCTTGATCTTCTGCACGCGCACGCCGGCGTCCGGCGTGATCGAGAAGATCAGCTTCGAGATCTTCACCGCGTCCGGCTTCCAGTAATCCGGATTGCCGTCGAAGCGGATCGTCGCGTCCTTCGTGTAGCTGCGGAAGATGAACGGACCGGTGCCGACCGGGTACTGGTTGATGTCGGCGGCCTTGCCTGCCTTCATCAGCTGATCCGCGTATTCAGCCGACAGGATCGACGCGTATTCCATCGCCAGGTTCTGGATGAACGGCGCGTTGACTTCCTTCAGCGTGAACTTGACCGTGTACGGGTCGACCTTCTCGACGCTCGTGATCAGCTTGTCGAGGCCCATGTCGGTGAAGTACGGGAACTGCACCGGATACGCCTTGCGGAACGGCTGGTTCGGATCGAGCATGCGCTGGAACGAGAACACCACGTCGTCCGCGTTGAATTCGCGCGTCGGCTTGAAGAACGAAGTGGTCTGGAACTTCACGCCATGACGCAGATGGAACGTGTAGGTCTTGCCGTCGGGCGAGACGTCCCACTTTTCCGCGAGGCCCGGCTCGACCTTGGTGCCGCCGCGCTCGAATTCGACGAGGCGGTTATAGACGGTGAACGTGTTGGCCGTGAAGTCGACGCCCGTCGTGTATTGGGCCGGATCGAAACCCGCGGGACTGCCTTCCGAGCAGTAAACGAGGGTTTTGTTCGGGATCCCAGCGGCCTGCGCGCTTGTGACGCCAAGCAGGGATGCCGCTGCGGCGGCGACGAGCGCAGACACGCGCGCGACGCGCAACAGATTGTTTTGCTTCATGTTTCCTCCAGGTTCAGGGCCGGCTTGCGCCGGCGTAGCGGGATATTACTTGAGCTTGGGCCGGCCACCAAGCGGAGGAAAATCCCTCTGTTGACGATAGGAAACACTTCGTGCAAACGTTTTGCCGCGGTTTTGCCACAAGCCGGGCTGGCCCGTTCGAGCCGCCCGGCGACAAAAGCGGCGCACAAATCGCGCCGCATCCGCTTATTTCATCCCCACCCCGAGGAATTGCGTCGGCCCGAACGGATCGATCTTGAAGCCGGTCACGTCCTTGCTGATCGGCTGATAGACGGTCGAATGAGCGATCGGCGTGAACGGCACCTGATCCTTGAACATTTCCTGAGCCTGCATGTAGGCCTTGGTGCGATCGGCCATGTTGGTGGTGCTGCGGCCCTGCTTGATCAGATCGTCGTAGGGCTTGTAGCACCACTTCGAGAAGTTGCTGCCGTTGACCGCGTCGCAGCCGAGCAACACGCCAAGCCAATTGTCAGGATCGCCGTAGTCGCCGGTCCAGCCGATCAGCATCGCCTGATGCTCGCCGGAGTGCGCGCGACGAATGTACTCGCCCCACTCGTACGTGACGATATTGACCTTGACGCCGATCTTCGCCCAGTCGGACTGCAGCATTTCGGCCATCAGACGCGCGTTCGGGTTATACGGACGTTGCACCGGCATCGCCCACAGCGTCAGCTCGAAACCGTCGGGGTAGCCCGCCTGCTTCAGCAGCGCTTTCGCTTTGTCGACGTCGTACGGTGCGTCCTTCAGGTTCTTGTCGTAGCCCCATTGCGTCGGCGGCATCGGGTTGGTCGCCGCCTGGCCCGCGCCCTGGTAGACCGCCTCGATGATCGCCTTCTTGTTGACCGACATGTCGAGCGCGCGGCGCACGAGCACGTTGTCGAGGGGCTTTTTGGTCGTGTTGTACGCGATATAGCCGAGGTTGAAGCCCACTTCGCTCGGCATCGCGAGCGTCGCATCCGCCTTCACGGTGGGGATGTCGGCCGGGCGCGGATACGCCATCACCTGACATTCGCCGCGCTTGAGCTTTTGCAGGCGCACGGCCGGGTCGACCGTGATCGCGAAAATCAGCTTGCCGACCTTCGCGACACCCGGCTTCCAGTAGTCGGGATTGCCGTCGAAGCGGATCGTGTCGTCCTTCGTATAGCTGCGGAAGATGAACGGACCGGTACCGACCGGGTACTGGTTGATGTCCGATGCCTTGCCCGCCTTCATCAGCTGATCCGTGTATTCACCCGACAGAATCGACGCGAACGGCATCGCGATCTGCTGCAGGAACGGTGCGTCGACTTCCTTCAGCGTGAAGCGCACCGTGTACGGATCGACCTTCTCGATCTTCGCGATGTTCTTCGCGAGACCGAGGTCGTTGAAGTACGGGAAATTGACCGGATACGCCTTGCGGAACGCGTTCTCGGGATCGAGCATGCGCTCGTAGGTGAACACGACGTCGTCCGCGTTGAATTCGCGGGTCGGCTTGAAGTACGAGGTGGTCTGGAATTTGACGCCGTGGCGCAGATGGAACGTGTAGGTGAGACCGTCGGGTGAGACGTCCCACTTTTCCGCGAGGCCCGGCTCGATGTCCGTGCTGCCATGCGCAAATTCGACGAGCCGGTTATAGACCGTGTACGACCCAGCGCTGAACTCGACGCTGGTCGTGTATTGCGCGGTATCGAAGCCCGCCGGGCTGCCCTCGGAGCAAAACACCAGGGTCTTGTCGGGCAGCGTTGCCGCCTGCGAGGCGACGGGCGCGAGGCCGCTCGTGGCGACCGCGAGCGCGGCGAGAGCCGGCAGGCAGAACTGATGAAGCGCGAACAGGCGGTGTGCCGCAGTCTTTCTTGTCACTGTCATATCGTCCTCCGCACAGCAGCCGGGTTAGCTGCATTTCGATGATAGACAGCCCAAAAATGAGCTTCAACAGGGACTTACCACGCTATTTGGGACAAATTTGCGACCAGTTCGAGACTGGCGGAGGCCGCGCGGCCCTTACGGCCGCGCGGGCATGCCGGTTACGCGCCGAGCCGTTCGCAGATCGACTTCGTCGCCGCGGCGGCGTTCAGCGTATAGAAGTGCAGCCCCGGCACTTGCGCATCGACGAGCCGTTGACACAGATCCGTCACGACGTCGAGGCCGAACTCGCGGATCGACTCGCGGTCGTCGCCGAAGCTCTCGAGCCGGCGCGCGACCCAGCGCGGCACTTCGGCGCCGCACATTTCGGAGAAGCGCATCAGCTGCGAGTAGTTCGTGATAGGCATGATGCCGGGCACGATCGGCACGTCGACGCCGAGCTTGCGCGCATCGTCGACGAAACGGAAATACGCGTCCGCGTTGAAGAAGTACTGCGTGATCGCCGAGTTCGCGCCGGCCTTCACCTTGCGCGCGAAGTTCTCCAGATCGTGACGCGGCGAGCGCGCCTGCGGATGGTATTCCGGGTAGCCGGCCACCTCGATCCAGAACCAGTCGCCGAACTCGGCGCGGATGAAGCTGACGAGCTCCGACGCATAACGCAGCTCGCCGACCGCGCCCATGCCCGAGGGCAGATCGCCGCGCAGCGCGACGATATGGCGGATGCCGTGCGCACGGTATTCGCCCAGGATCGCGCGCAGGCTTTCCTTCGACGAACCGACGCACGACAGATGCGGCGCGGCTTCGAGGCCTTCCTTCGCCATGTCGATGACGGTATCGAGCGTGCCTTGTTGCGTCGAGCCGCCGGCGCCGAACGTGACGGACACGAACTTGGGTTTGAGCGACACGAGTTGCGCGCGCGTTGCGCGCAGTTTGTCGACGCCTTCCTGCGTTTTCGGCGGGAAAAATTCGAATGAGAGTTCGATCGGATTCATAGTCAAAAGGCTGCACCTAAACTGCGGTTGCCGAAAATGAGCGCGGACAGCAGCCACGACACGATGCTGTACAGGATCGAGCCAAAGAACGCCGACCAGAAGCCCGACACCTCGAAGCCCTTCAGCAGCGACGCGCATAGCCAGAAGCACAGCGCATTGACGACCAGAATGAAGAGCCCGAGCGTGAGGATCGTGACGGGCAGCGTGAGCAGGATCAGCACCGGCCGCAGCACCGCATTGATGAGGCCGAGCACGATCGCGACGATCAGCGCGGTGCCGAAGCTACGGATATGGATCGACGGAACGATGTAGGTGATGATCAGCAACGCGAGCGCGTTGATGAGCCAGGTCAGCAGCACGGTCATGTAGAACTCCTTGAAAGCACCAGTGCGGAGAAGATGTCCAGCAAACGAAAAGTGACGCTGGTGAACAAAGCGGCGCATTGCGCGCCGCCCCGTGATCAGACCGTCAAGCTTTTGCTTCCGCCCGCGTGAGTCAGTATCGAACCCGCGGGCGGCCGCGTGCTTAATAGCGGTAGTGGTTCGGCTTGAACGGACCGTTCCTGTCGACGCCGATGTAGCCGGCCTGTTCGTCCGACAGCACGGTCAGGTTCGCGCCGATGCGCGCCAGATGCAGACGCGCAACTTTCTCGTCGAGATGCTTCGGCAGCACGTACACCTTTTGCTCGTACTTCGCGCCCTGCGTGAACAGTTCGATCTGCGCGAGCGTCTGGTTCGTGAACGAATTGGACATCACGAACGACGGGTGGCCCGTCGCGCAGCCGAGGTTCACGAGGCGGCCTTCGGCCAGCAGGATCACGCGCTTGCCGTCCGGGAAAATGATGTGGTCGACTTGCGGCTTGATGTTGTCCCACTGGTATTTACGGGTCGACGCAATGTCGATTTCCGAATCGAAGTGACCGATGTTGCAGACAATCGCGTTGTGACGCATCGCTGCCATGTGGTCGTGGCCGATCACATGGAAGTTGCCGGTGGCCGTCACGAAGATGTCGGCCTTGTCGGCCGCGTATTCCATCGTCACGACGCGGTAGCCTTCCATCGCGGCCTGCAGCGCGCAGATCGGATCGATTTCGGTGACCCACACGGTCGCGCCCAGACCGCGCAGCGA
>DATAQT010000153.1:0-6473 GCA_036264535.1 Paraburkholderia sp.
ACGCCATACTTCATCAGATCGCCGACCATCCAGATGTCGCCGGGCGACACGATCTGGTACTTCTGGCCGTCTGCTGGAGTGACCGTGAGGTTCCGCCCCTGGACAATGACGTTCTTGACTTTGCCGTTCTTCGCGTCGTCCATGAACTGCGAATAGGAAACACCTTCCTGGACACGGGGCTTGTCGAACTGCTTGAACACCGTAAACAGCACCAGTGCGATCACCAGCCACACTGCTGCTTTCGAAAACATATTGTTGTTCAAAGCACCACTCCTTCACTTAGACGGGCGCCTACATTTGCCTTGCGACACCACGAAAGCATTCTAATCCAGTCCGCAGACCCCTGCATAACGTTTCGCTACCGCGGAAATAGGATAGCGGACCGGCTTGACGCCGGTCTCCGACGCATCGGGCTCATTATTGGCAAAGGTGGAACCGGCTCACCGCGCCCCTATGCGGGACGCTTCAGATGCTTACCCAAAATAAATGTTTCTGACGATTTATCCCGCGATGCCTTAGGCTTGCGGGCCGCCACCACCTTGAACTGGCGCTTGAACTTTTCGACAATCTGACTATAACCGCTGCCGTGAAAGCATTTGACTAAAAGGGCGCCATCCGGTTTCAGGTGATTTTGCGAGAATTCGAGCGCAAGATCGCACAAATGCTCAATCCGCGCTGCATCCGCAATCGCCACGCCAGACAGGTTGGGTGCCATATCTGAAATTACAAGGTCCACCTGACGCGCACCGACCAATTCTTCGAGCTGCGCCAGCACCGAGTCTTCGCGGAAATCGCCCTGAATGAAGTGCACGTCGGCCACGGGCTCCATCGGCAGGAGGTCGAGCGCGATGATCGTGCCATCGATACCGCCTGCGCGCTCCACGTTGCGCTGGGCGCCACCCGCGAGCTTGTTGCGCGCGTACTGGCTCCAGCTCCCCGGCGTGGAACCTAGGTCGACGATGACCTGCCCCGGACGGATCAGCTTGTCCTGCTCGTCGATTTCCTTGAGCTTGTAGGCCGCGCGGGCGCGATAGCCTTCCCGCTGCGCCATTTTGACGTACGGGTCGTTGATGTGGTCATGCAGCCACGCGGTATTGAACTTGTTTTTTGCCATTAAAGATTGAACTATTGCTGCGTCGGGTCCCGCTTTAGGGGATAATACGCGGTTAATTCGCGCGGCCCCGCCAGACTGGCGACCATCCGCGATTCTGTTGTTCTGACGCGCGCCCTGCCGAATCAAACCGCCCGAATCGCTCGGACGAAAACGCAGGAGCCGCCATTTTAGTCGAGTCTTCCACTTTCCATGCCAGCCCTCAAAGTCTCTCCCGACCAACGCGCCGAGTTGCGCGCCCAGGCACATGCGCTCAAACCGGTCGTGCTCGTCGGCGCCGAAGGCTTGACCGACGCTGTGCTCGCCGAAATCAAGGTGCACCTCGCCGTGCATCAACTGATCAAAATCCGCGTGTTCGGCGATGAGCGCGAAGAGCGCATCGCCATTTACGAAGAAATCTGCGACAGCCTGAACGCGGCACCGATCCAGCATATCGGCAAGCTGCTCGTGATCTGGAAGCCCGAATCGGCCCAACCGGCGGCAAAAGCGAAGCGCGGCGCGTTGCCGAGCGCGCGCGAAGCGGCAGCCGAAGAAGCCCGGCCGGCCAAGGGACGCGCGCCGCGCGTCGTCAAGGTCGTCAAGCCGACCGACGTGCCGTTGCGCAAGCCGCGAGCCAAGTCAGTGCTGGTGCGCGGCAATGAACGCGTGACGCAAGGTGGCAACATCAAGCGTGCGAAGAAGCGTCAAACCAGCGCAAAGCGCTCGCATCAGTCGTCGAAGTAAGCGAACACGCGGCCAAGGGTGCGGACCGGGTCCGCACCACACGTTGATGACCTCAGCGAAAGGCGCGAAGCATCGCGAGCATCGGCATCAACGGCCGCCGCATCACGCCATCAGCCACCCACGAGCTTCAGCCCGCCATCTTCCTCGCGACACCGCGCGCGCCCTCTTCCTCAGCCACCACGCCGACACGTGCCGGCAGCAGCCACACGAGCGCAAGCCCCAGCAGGCTCTCGATCAGATAGAACAGACTCGACACACCGTGCAGAATGCCAAAGCGCGTCGCATAGACGGAATGCCCGACGTCGCTGCCCGCCTCGAGCGCGGCCACCCGCATCGCGTTCATGAAGGGCTGCAACGCAAAATACCCAACCAGCACGCATACGAGCATGCCGGCGAGCAGCCAGCGCAAACGGCGATACGCGTCGCTACCGCGCCGCACGAGCAGATTGGCGAGGCCGAGCAGCAAAATGCCGCACACGACGCCAATTACGCCCTGAATGCGAAACAGCTGCGCGGCGACGGAACCCGCCGTCATCCGGTCGAGCGTCGTAAACAGCACAGGCGCCACCGCATAGCCGATAGTCAGCAGACTACCGACCCACACCACCGTCAACAGGCGGAAAAAACGATGCGGCAGCATCTGGGACACCGTCGCCATCCTCAGACGTAGCTGACCGCGATGATTTCGTATTCGCGTACACCGCCTGGTGCCTGCACCGCCGCGACGTCGCCTTCCGACTTGCCGATCAGCGCACGCGCGATCGGCGAGCTGATCGAGATCAGACCGTGGTCGATGTCCGCTTCGTCGTCGCCGACGATCTGATATTTGACCGACGCACCCGACTCGAGGTCTTCGAGCTCGAGCGTTGCGCCGAACACCACGCGGCCATCCGCTTCCACCTGCGACGGATCGATCACCTGCGCACCCGCGAGCTTCGACTCGATTTCGGCGATGCGGCCTTCGATGAAACCCTGCTTTTCCTTCGCAGCGTCGTATTCCGCGTTTTCCGACAGATCGCCCTGGGCGCGCGCTTCCGCGATCGAGTTGATCACGGCCGGACGTTCAACCGATTTCAGGCGCTGCAATTCATCGCGCAGCATGTCTGCGCCGCGCTTCGTCAATGGAATAGTGCTCATAAACAACTCTGGAGGCAAAAAACGGCCGTAAAAAAAATCACCGCGGTTAAGTGCATTCCGCGGAAGCCGCCGCCCGTGGACAGACCCGGGCCGCAGCACCTGCGGAACGCCGCTTAACCGCGGCACTTACATCTTGGACAGGTAGTCGAACCCTTAGTTTAGGCGAGCATGGAGTCCTTGTAAATCATAGACTTCCAGGTTCTTCAGATAACGAAGACCCTCCACCGCCGCGCGCGCGCCCGACATCGTCGTGTAGTAGGTGACCTTGTTGGCCTGCGCGCTCATGCGGATCGAACGCGAATCGGCGATCGCCGCGCGCGTTTCGTCGACGGTCGTGAAGACCAGTGCGATCTCGCCGTTCTTGATCATGTCGACGATGTGCGGACGGCCGTCTTTCACCTTGTTGACGACCTTGACCGGCACGCCGGCCGCTTCGATCGCGGCAGCCGTGCCCTTGGTCGCGACGATCGGATAGCCGAGTTCGTGCAGCATGCGCGCGACTTCGACCGCCTTCGGCTTATCGGCGTCCATCACGGTCAGCAGCACAGTGCCCGATTCCGGCAGACGCGAACCCGCCGCGAGCTGCGACTTGAACAGCGCCTCGCCGAACGTCTGGCCAACGCCCATCACTTCGCCGGTCGAACGCATTTCAGGTCCGAGCACAGGGTCCACCGCCGGGAACTTGACGAACGGGAACACGGCTTCCTTCACGCTGAAGTAAGGCGGCTCGACTTCCTTCGTCACGCCTTGCGCGGCGAGCTTCTGGCCGACCATCGCGCGCGCCGCGATCTTCGCGAGCGGCAGGCTGGTCGCCTTCGACACGTACGGCACCGTGCGCGACGCACGCGGGTTCACTTCGAGCACGTAGATGACGTCGTCCTTCGAGCCGTCAGCCTGCGCAACCTGCTGGATCGCGAACTGCACGTTCATCAGGCCGACCACGTTCAGTGCCTTCGCCATCGCAGCGGTCTGGCACTTCAGTTCGGCGATGGTTTCCTTCGACAGCGAATACGGCGGCAGCGAACAGGCTGAGTCGCCCGAGTGCACGCCCGCCTGTTCGATGTGCTCCATCACGCCGCCAATAAACACGGCTTCGCCATCCGAAATGCAATCCACATCGCATTCGATCGCGTCGTTCAGGAAGCGGTCGAGCAGGACCGGCGAATCGTTCGATACCTTGACGGCCTCGCGCATATAGCGTTCGAGGTCGCGCGGCTCGTGGACGATTTCCATGGCGCGGCCGCCCAGCACGTACGACGGACGCACGACGAGCGGATAGCCGATTTCGTCGGCGAGCTTCAGCGCTTCGTCTTCGGCGCGGGCGGTGCGGTTCGGCGGCTGGCGCAGACCGAGGTCGTGCAGCAGCTTCTGGAAACGCTCGCGGTCTTCGGCCGCGTCGATCATGTCCGGCGACGTGCCGATGATCGGCACACCGTTCGCTTCGAGATCGAGCGCGAGCTTCAGCGGCGTCTGGCCGCCGTACTGCACGATCACGCCGACCGGCTTTTCCTTGTCGACGATTTCGAGCACGTCTTCGAGCGTCAGCGATTCGAAGTAAAGACGGTCGGAGGTGTCGTAGTCGGTCGAGACGGTTTCCGGGTTGCAGTTGACCATGATCGTTTCATAGCCGTCCTCGCGCATCGCGAGCGCGGCATGCACGCAGCAGTAGTCGAACTCGATACCCTGGCCGATCCGGTTTGGGCCGCCGCCCAGCACCATGATCTTCTTGTTGCTGGTCGGATTCGCTTCGCACTCTTCCTCGTAGGTCGAGTACA
The DNA here is from genome assembly GCA_036264535.1 of Paraburkholderia sp. Lineage (GTDB taxonomy): Bacteria > Pseudomonadota > Gammaproteobacteria > Burkholderiales > Burkholderiaceae > Paraburkholderia. Next base: position 4,747 of record DATAQT010000153.1, read on the forward strand.
TGTACGCGGTCTTGGTCGCGAACTCGGCCGCGCAGGTATCGACGCGCTTGTACACCGGACGCACGTTCAGCTCGATACGGCGCGCGCGCACGTCCGCCGGCTTCGCGCCGAGCAGCCTGGCGAGACGCCGATCCGAGAAGCCACTCTGCTTCAGATACTTCAGCTCTTCTTTCGTGAGACCCGCGAGCGTGCGGCCGGCCAGCGCCTTTTCCTTCAGCACGATCTGCTCGATCTGCGCGAGGAACCACGGGTCGATCGCGGTCTCTTCGAAGATTTCCTGTGCGCTCATGCCGACGCGGAACGCATCGCCGACATACCAGATGCGATCCGGACCAGCTTCGCCGATCTCGCGGATGATCTCGTCCCGATTGGCGGTCTTTTCGTCGAGACCATCGACGCCGACTTCGAGTCCACGCAGCGCTTTCTGGAACGACTCCTGGAACGTGCGGCCGATCGCCATCACTTCACCGACCGACTTCATCTGCGTGGTCAGGCGCGAATCGGCTTCGCGGAACTTCTCGAATGCGAAACGCGGGATCTTCGTGACGACGTAGTCGATCGTCGGTTCGAACGAGGCCGGGGTCTGGCCGCCCGTGATTTCGTTCCTGAGTTCATCCAGCGTGTAGCCGACCGCGAGCTTGGCCGCGACCTTCGCGATCGGGAAGCCGGTTGCCTTCGACGCCAGCGCCGACGAACGCGACACACGCGGGTTCATTTCGATCACGATCATCCGGCCGTCCTGCGGATTGATCGAGAACTGCACGTTCGAGCCGCCCGTGTCGACGCCGATCTCGCGCAGTACCGCGAGCGACGCGTTACGCAGGATCTGGTATTCCTTGTCGGTCAGCGTCTGCGCCGGCGCGACCGTGATCGAGTCGCCGGTGTGGATGCCCATCGGGTCGAGGTTTTCGATCGAGCAGACGATGATGCAGTTATCCGCCTTGTCGCGGACCACTTCCATCTCGTACTCTTTCCAGCCGAGCAGCGACTCTTCGATCAGCAGTTCGCGCGTCGGCGACAGGTCGAGACCGCGCTTGCAGATCTCTTCGAACTCGTCGCGGTTGTACGCGATGCCGCCGCCCGAGCCGCCCAGCGTGAACGACGGACGGATCACGACCGGATAGCCGCCGCTGCCGGTTTCCGCGGCGATCTTCGCCTGCACCTGCAGCGCCTCTTCCATCGAATGCGCGGTGCCCGACTTGGCCGAACCGAGGCCGATCTTCGTCATCGCGTCCTTGAACTTCTGGCGGTCTTCCGCCTTGTCGATCGCTTCGGGCGACGCGCCGATCAGCTCGACGTCGTACTTCGCCAGCACGCCGTGCGCGTGCAGATCGAGCGCGCAGTTCAGCGCGGTCTGGCCGCCCATCGTCGGCAGGATCGCGTCCGGACGCTCCTTCGCGATGATGCGCTCGACCACTTCCCACGTGATCGGCTCGATGTAGGTCACGTCGGCCGTGTTCGGGTCGGTCATGATCGTCGCCGGATTGCTGTTGACGAGAATGACCTTGTAGCCTTCCTCACGCAGCGCCTTGCATGCCTGCGCGCCCGAATAGTCGAACTCGCACGCCTGGCCGATGATGATCGGACCCGCGCCGATGATGAGGATGCTCTTGATGTCTGTCCGCTTGGGCATAACGCTCTCGCTAATGTATTCCTGAATTCTTTCCGTCGGCGCGCGCCGTTTTCACGTTGCGCGCGCTGTTTCGCAGCGCACCCGCCGCATCGTG
>DATAQT010000169.1:0-1635 GCA_036264535.1 Paraburkholderia sp.
CGTCTCGAAGAAACGCCAGGTACGTCGCGCGATCAGACGCAGGTAGCGCGCGTCCTGCTCCGATGCGGCGAGTCGTCGCGCGGTGACCGGCGACCGGCTCGACCACAGTGCGAGTGCCGGTGCGGCGAGCCACAACAACGCGATGGGCAGCACCAGCGGCCAATGCGACGGCGCGAAGGCGATCGATCCGGCCGACAGTGCGAGCGCGAGCGCGGTCGAGCCGGCCATCTGCCGATAGAAGCCACGCAGGTCGAGCCGCGGGTCGCCTTTCGACTGCGCAGCGGTAGTCCATTCAAGCAGGTGCCGGTGCGTCACGAACAGCCGCACCAGAGTCCGTACGATGGCATCCCCCATGCGCCACGCGTGGTCGGCCAGCAACGCGGCGGACAGCAACGTTTGCAGCACGGCAAGTCGCGCGTCGCTGCCTAGCGCACGGAGACGGCTGCGCAGACGAACACCCGTGCGACGCTGCAGGATCGCAAACGCGGTCGGCAAAAAGGCGGGAATCGCCAGCACGCATAGCATCCACACCGCGCCGGCAATCCCCGCAGGCAGCGGCATGAGCCAGCACAGCGCAAGTCCGGCGACCATCATCGGAGCGATCAGCGAGCGGCGCAGATTGTCGAGCATCTTGAGACGGCCGATCAACGGCATCGAATGATGGTCCCGGCGCCGATGCCCGACGATCCACGGCAGCAACTGCCAGTCACCGCGCGTCCAGCGATGCTGGCGCTTCGCCACGACGTCGTAGCGAGCCGGCGCTTCTTCGACCACTTCGACATCCGACGCCAGCCCCGCACGCGCATAGACGCCCTCGAACAGATCGTGACTGAGCAACGCATTCTCAGGCACACGGCCCTGCAACGCGGCTTCGAATGCATCGACGTCGTAGATGCCCTTGCCGGTAAACGAGCCTTCGCCGAACAGATCCTGATAAACGTCGGAGACAGCAGCAGCATAGGGGTCCATCCCGCCGGGACCGGAGAATACGCGCTGATGCAGCGACCCTTCCTGGCCCACCGGCAGTGAAGGCGTCACGCGCGGCTGAAGAATCGCGTAGCCGCCCACGACGCGTTGCTCGACGCTGCTGAATCTCGGCCGGTTCAGCGGATGCGCCATTTTGCCGATCAGGCGCAATGCGGCATCGCGCGGCAGCCGGGTGTCGGCATCGAGCGTGATGACGTAGCGTACGTCAGGTGGCACGTGCGGCATGCATCCAGCGATCGGCTTGAACGTGGTGTCGGTCGCGCCGCGCAGCAAACGGTTGAGTTCGTGCAGCTTGCCGCGCTTGCGCTCCCAGCCCATCCAGCAGTTTTCGCCGGCATTGAACACGCGTCGGCGGACCAGCAGCAGGAAACGGTCACCGCCCGGGCCCGGCCCGTAGCGGCGATTCAATGTTTCGATGGCTTCGGCGGCGATCGCGACCAGCGGCGCGTCGCCATCGAGGGTTTCCTGATCGGCGTCGAGTCCGTCGGCCAGCAACGCGAACGACAGATCGCCGCCCGCGCCCGCGAGGTGATGGACCTCAAGACGCTCGACCAGTTCGCGCGCATCGGCTTCGCTGGTCAGCAGCATGGGCACCGCGATAAGCGTACGTAGCGACGACGGCACGCCCGCAGTCAACTCGAGCGCCGG
>DATAQT010000303.1:0-23986 GCA_036264535.1 Paraburkholderia sp.
GCCAACGTGCCCGTGACCGACGTCACGTTCGTGTTCCTCGCTCCCGCCGACGCGAAGGCGGCGCTCGCGGCGGGCAGCGTCGACGCATGGTCGGTATGGGACCCGTACACGGCGCTCGGCGAAGCGCGCGATCACGACCGCATCATCGCGAATGGCGTCGGCCTGTCGGAAGGGCTCAGCTACCAGGTCGCGACGGAACGGGCGATCGCCGACAAACGCGCGCAGCTCGCCGACTTCCTGCGGCGCGTGGCGATCGGCCAGCGCTGGGCGCTGTCGCATCCTGACGAAGTCGCGGCGATGCAGTCGCGCGTAACCGGCCTGCCGGTCGACGTGCTGAAGACCGTCTATCAGCGTGGCCAGGTGCATCCGGTGACGATCGACGACAGCGTCGTCAACGCGCAGCAGCGCACCGCCGATACCTACGAAGCCGCCAACGTGATCCGTGCGCATCTGGACGTGCGCACGAGTTTCGATCGTAGTTTCCCGCTGCCTTGAAGCGGTCAGCCTTCGTGTCCGTATGAATGTGCCGATTGCCTGGAGCGCGGCGACGCGGCGGCGTGCGCCGCTCGCGAGCCTGCCGGCATTCGAGCAGACGCTCGGCCGCATCGCGCGCGGATTCACGCGCCGCAAAACGATCTGGTGCTGCAAGCGCGCGCGAGTTTCGCGTCGATCCTGGGCCGCCGATAGCGTCCTGCACGACGCAAATCATCTGCCAATTCGGTGTAAACGCGCTCTCGTCTAAATCGTCCAATGCGATTAGATTATCTGCACTTGGAAGGCTTATCGAGGGACCAGGGCGGCCAAACAAGCGGCGGTTTGCCATTCCGGCGATGGCGCAAGGTGAGCAGCTAAGGTTGCTCACCGCTTCGTCCGGAACCAGACCGCTGCGCGTCGTCCGCGGTGCTTCGTAACTGGCGGCTTGATGGCCGCTTTCACTTCCGGTTGACCGTATCGACCGACCTGGCGACGCTTTGCACAGCGTCGCCTTTTTGCTTGTGGCGACGCTTTTTCGCGGCTCATGCCGATGAGACGCGCGCCAGAATGCAGTCCGCCACCGTGTCGAGCGCGGCACCCGTGCCGCGTTTTCGTCGCGCGTTTGCGGCGCATCCGGACAGGGAACTCGCTGTGAGCCTCAAACTGCTAACCGTCTCGATGCTGGCCGCGTGCGTCGCACTCACCGGCTGCGACGATCAACAGAGCGACCACGCCGTGCAAAAACTCAAGGACTTCTTCAACGCCATCAAGCCGGATGCGTTGTTACTCAAGGGCATGACGCCGGGCGTCACGACCGAAGCGCAGATCCTCGCGCAGATGGGCAAGCCCGAAACCGCGCGTACTTTCACCGACGGCTCGAAGCGCTTCGAATATCCGCGCGGCCCGCAGGGCCTCAACACGTACATGGTCGACATCGATCGCGACGGCAAGCTGCAGGCGATCACCCAGGTATTGACCGCAACCAACTTCGCGAAGATCCGCCTCGGCATGAGCGAGGACGAAGTGCGGCGCCTGCTCGGCAAGCCCGGACAGATCGCGGTCTTTCCGCTCAAGCCGGAGACCGTGTGGAGCTGGAAGTGGCGCGAGGGCGGGGTGACCGAAGAGGGCATCTTCAACGTCCACTTCGATCAGAACGAGAGGGTGTACACCACGTCGCGCTCGGACGTGATACGGGGGCGATAGGCAGGAAAGATACCGGCCCGAATGCAGGCCGAACAAGCGGGGTAAGCATGATACGTCGACGTCGATACAGCCGGATCGGGCTGGTGTTGGGAGGCGGCGCCGCGCGCGGCTGGGCGCATATCGGCGCGATTCGCGCGCTGCACGACGCGGGCATCAAGCCCGACGTCGTATGCGGCACGTCGATCGGCGCGCTGGTCGGCGCGGTCTATGCGAACGGCGATCTCGACTGGCTCGAGGAGTGGGTGTCGCGGCTCACGTGGCAGACCGTGGTGCGGCTGCTCGATCTGCGCATCTCGGGTGGCCTGCTTGGCGGGCGCAAGGTGATCCAGCTATTCGCCGACAAATTCGCCGGCCGCTCGATCGCGCAACTGGACTTGCCGTTCGCGGCGGTCGCGACCGAACTCGACACGGGCCGCGAAATCTGGCTGCAGGACGGCAGCACGATCGACTCGGTGCGCGCGTCGATTGCGATTCCGGGCATCTTCACGCCGGTGTGGCACGACGGCGTGTGGCTCGTCGATGGCGGCCTCAGCAACCCGGTGCCGGTGTCGGTCGCGCGCGGCATGCGCGCGGACTGCGTGATCGCGATCGATCTGAACAACGACATCCTGAACGGTCGCGACTTCGGCGGCCCGGTCGTCGAAACGCCCGCGCTCGATCCCACCGCGCCGCCGCCCGTCGCGCTGCGCCGCAACGGCAAGCCGTGGCCGCGCTGGCTCGCGCCGGCCGACGCGAGCGTCACCGACGACGTGCGCGTGCCGCCGAAGCCGAGCACGCATGTGCCGTCGATGTTGAGCTCGATCGCGCAAAGCATCGACATCATGCAGGTGCGCATCACGCGCAGCCGGCTGGCCGGCGAGCCGGCCGATATCCTGATCCAGCCGCGTCTCGGCGGCATGGGCATCTTCGATTTTCATCGCGCGGCGCCGGCTATCGAGGAAGGACGCGCGGCGGTCGAGCACATGCTGCCGGCGATTCGCGCGCGGCTCGCGCTCGAGTGAGGCTCGCCGTCAGAGTGCGAGCCCGCGAGCGCGGCCGCGGCTCTACTGCAACAGCGCCGCGAGTGCGGGCGGGGCGCCTTCGAACGCGAACGGCTTCGACTGCTGCCGCGGAATCACTGAATGAGTCATATGTGATCCACGAAGCGCCCTTATGACCTATATATGAGTCGAACTGGCGCATGTCGGCCGGCATGCTGCCTGCTCTGGTCGCTGCGCAGCCTATCGAAAAAGCGACCCGAAACTTGCGAAATCGCCGCACGCTTTACCGGGCGCCGCGCGCCTGACAAAACGATAACCCCCGTGAAACCAAGCGCTACGAGCGTTCCGTCGCGCGTCGACGTACCATGTTGCGTCGCACCAAAGCGGCTGCGCTCTATTTGAAAATTGATTTCCGCTTGCGAGACTCCGCGCCATGCCGGAGAAACGCGCAGCCCACCAAGCCGCCGCCATCCGCGCCATTTCAACAAACTGGATGGAGACAAGCGTGTTCCTATACGGCTTTGGTCCCGTGCTGCTCGCCGGCACGATCCAGACGATCGAGCTGTCCGTTCTGTCGCTGGCGGCCGCTGTGTTGCTCGGCCTCGCGGGAGCGGCGGCGAAACTCTCGTTCAACCGGCCCGTGCGGGCCATCGCGACCGGCTACACGACGCTGATCCGCTCGGTGCCCGACCTCGTGCTGATGCTGTTGCTGTTCTACAGCATCCAGATGGCGCTCAACGATTTCACCGATGCGCTCGATCTGCCGCAGTTCGACATCGATCCGTTCGTGGCCGGCGTCCTGACGCTCGGCTTCATTTACGGTGCCTACTTCACCGAGACTTTTCGCGGCGCGTTTCTCGCGGTGCCGCGCGGCCAGCTCGAAGCGGGCAGCGCGTACGGCATGAGCGGCGCGCGCGTGTTCACGCGCATCCTGTTCCCGCAGATGATGCGCTTCGCGCTGCCCGGCATCGGCAATAACTGGCAGGTGATGGTCAAGGCGACCGCGCTCGTCTCGATCATCGGTCTCGCCGACGTCGTGAAGGCCGCGCAGGACGCGGGCAAGAGCACCTTCAACATGTTCTTCTTCATCCTCGTCGCCGCGCTGATCTATCTGGCGATCACCACCGTATCGAACGTCGTGCTGATCTGGCTGAACCGCCGCTATTCGATCGGCGTGCGACACGCGGAGCTCTGAGCGTCATGATCGATATCCTCAATCAATTCTGGCAGGCGTATCTGTTCTGGGACGGGCAACGCCTGTCGGGTCTCGCGGTCACGTTGTGGCTGCTGGTCGCATCGATTGCGATCGGCTTCGTGTGCTCGGTGCCGCTCGCGGTCGCGCGGGTGTCGAAGAAGCGCTGGCTCTCGACGCCGGTGCGTATCTACACCTACGTATTTCGCGGCACGCCGCTCTACGTGCAGCTGCTCCTGATCTACACCGGCGTATACAGTCTTGCGTTCGTGCGCTCGCACAGTCTGCTCGACGCGTTCTTTCGCAGCGGTTTTCACTGCGCGATTCTCGCGTTCGCATTGAACACCTGCGCGTACACGACCGAGATTTTCGCGGGCGCGATCCGCTCGACGTCGCACGGCGAAGTGGAAGCGGCGCGCGCCTACGGCATGAGCTGGTTCACGATGTACCGGCGCATTGTGATACCGTCCGCGCTGCGTCGCGCGTTGCCGTTGTACAGTAACGAAGTGATCCTGATGCTGCACGCGACCACGGTCGCGTTCACGGCCACGGTGCCCGACATCCTGAAGGTCGCGCGCGACGCGAACTCGGCGACCTACCAGTCGTTCAACGCGTTCGGGCTCGCGGCGCTGCTTTATCTCGTGGTGTCGTTCGCGCTGGTTGCGCTGTTCCGGCGCGCCGAGCGTCGCTGGCTCGTGCATCTGGCCGTGCGCACGCATTGAGCGCGCGCTGACGATTTAGCATCGGGCGCCGCGCGCTTCGGCACGGCGGCGTCCGCACCAGACTGATCCGCATTTTTCACTGGGAGAGCATCTTGCTCCATACCACTCAAACCGAAGCTTGCAAGCTCGCCGTGCAGGACATCCACAAGCGCTACGGCGACAACGAGGTGCTCAAGGGCGTGTCGCTCAACGCGAACAAGGGCGACGTGATCAGCATCATCGGCGCGAGCGGCTCGGGCAAGAGCACCTTCCTGCGTTGCATCAATTTTCTCGAGCGGCCGAACGCCGGGCAGATCGTCGTCGATGGCGAAGCGGTGAAAACGAAGACCGATCGCGCCGGCAATCTCGAAGTCGCCGATCACAAGCAGTTGCAGCGCATCCGCACGAAGCTCGCGATGGTGTTCCAGCACTTCAATCTGTGGGCGCACATGAACGTGCTCGAGAACGTGATCGAAGCGCCGATCCATGTGCTCGGTCTGAAGCGCAAGGAAGCCGAGGATCGCGCGCGCGAATATCTGGAGAAGGTCGGGCTCGCGCCGCGTCTCGAGAAGCAGTATCCGTCGCATCTGTCGGGCGGTCAGCAGCAGCGCGTCGCGATTGCGCGCGCTCTTGCGATGGACCCGGACGTGATGCTGTTCGACGAGCCGACCTCCGCGCTCGATCCCGAACTCGTCGGCGAAGTGCTGAAGGTGATGCAGAAGCTCGCCGACGAAGGCCGCACGATGATCGTCGTCACGCATGAAATGGGTTTCGCGCGCAACGTGTCGAACCATGTGATGTTCCTGCATCAGGGCCGCACCGAGGAAGAGGGCAATCCCGCCGAGGTGCTGAGCGCGCCGCGCAGCGAACGCCTGAAGCAGTTCCTGTCCGGCAGTCTGAAGTAACGCGCGCCTCGCTCGCGCGTTAGCTCTCCCTTCGCACCGCTCGCAACCGATGGCCCGCACGTCCAGCCCGGCTCGCACGACCCAGGTCGCGATGGTCGCGTTGCCGCCCGTGTCGATGTCGGGCGTCGGGCCGATCGTCGACGCGCTCAATCTCGCCAATGAAATCGACGGCCGCGCGTTGTATCGCGTACAGGTGTGTTCGTGGGACGGCCGCGCGGTGCCGCTCGCGGGCGGCGCGCAATGGCCGGCCGATGCCGCGTTCGGCGACGCGATCGCGTGCGACTGGCTCATCATCGTCAGCGAGCGGTTTCAGCAGTTCGCCGACTACCGGCTGTTTCTCGCGAGCCTCGCGCGCGTCGGCCAACGCACGCCGCTCGTCACCGGCATTCATCACGGCGTATGGTGGCTCGCGATGGCCGGGCAGTTGTCCGGCTATCGCGTGAGCGTGAACTGGGAAACCTATCAGCAGTTCTCCGAACAATTCGAACGCTCGATCGTCACGCAGCAGATCTTCGAAATCGATCGCGACCGCGCGACCTGCGCGGGCGGTCAGGCGACCGTCGACTTCATGCTCGCGATGATCGGCCGCGAGCACGGGCCCGAACTCGCGGAGCGCATCGCCGATACGCTGGGCGTCGGCGTGCTGCGCGCGGGCGAGGAGCGTCAGCGCATTCCGTTCGTGACCGCGCCGGGCGAGCGACACCCGCGCCTGAACGACGCCTTGCTGCTCATGGAAGCGAACATCGAGGACCCGCTCACGACCGATGAAATCGCTGGCTTCGTCGGCGTCTCGCGGCGGCAGCTGGAGCGCCTGTTTCGCCAGTATCTCGGCTCGATGCCGTCCAAATACTATCTGGGGCTGCGGCTGTCGAAGGCGCGCACGCAATTGCAGCGCACCAGCAAATCGGTCGTGCAGATCAGCCTCGCGTGCGGGTTTTCGTCGGCGGCGCACTTTTCGAACGCTTATCGCGAGCGCTTCGGTGTCACGCCGCGCGAGGATCGCCGCAACTGGATCGACCGGCAGACCGGCGCGCATGGCGGCGCGAGCGAACCGCGGCCGGCCGCGCTGATCGAGCGGCCCGAGGTGGATTGACGCGAAGCAAAGCGGCGCCGCTGCGTACCGGGTACCGATCATGCGCTGTCCGGTCACAACCGGAAGCTGCCTGAAAGCAAACCTGACACGCGCGCGACACAAACGCGACACGAAGCGCACACAGAGTACCCGCGTAGCCACGAGAAGCCCGGCCACGCCCCGCCGCGACGCGCGGAACCTCATAGAAAACGTCGCGTATGCGCAAGACTTGCCGCGCGCGGTTTCCTACACTAGCTGTATTACCTGTCACCCGTAAAAGGATTTGCCATGAACGACCTGACTGTGACACGCCAGACCTTCGACGAAGTCATGGTGCCGGTGTTTGCCCCCGCCGCCTTCGTACCGGATCGCGGTCTTGGCTCGCGCGTGTGGGATACGCAAGGCCGCGACTATATCGACTTCGCCGGCGGCATCGCCGTCACCGCGCTCGGTCATGCGCATCCAGAGCTGCTCAAAGTGCTGCACGAGCAGGGCAGCAAGCTGTGGCACATCGGCAACGGCTACACGAACGAGCCGGTGCTGCGCCTCGCCAAACGCCTCGAAAACCTCACGTTCGCCGACCGGGCGTTCTTCGCGAACTCGGGCGCCGAAGCGAACGAGGCCGCGCTGAAGCTCGCACGCCGCGTCGCATTCGACCGTCATGGCGAGCAGAAAGCCGAAATCATTTCGTTTGCGCAGTCGTTCCACGGCCGCACGCTGTTCACGGTCAGCGTCGGTGGCCAGCCGAAGTACTCGGAAGGCTTCGGCCCGGTGCCGGCCGGCATCACGCATCTGCCGTACAACGACATCGAAGCGGCGAAGAAGGCGATCGGCGCGCAGACCTGCGCGGTGATCGTCGAGCCGATCCAGGGCGAGGGCGGCGTGATCCCGGCCGATCCGGCGTTCCTGAAGGCGCTGCGCGAGGCGTGCGACCAGCACAACGCGCTGCTGATTTTCGACGAAGTGCAAACCGGCGTGGGCCGCAGCGGCTACTTCTACGCGTACGAGGACACGGGCGTGACGCCCGACATCCTGACCACCGCGAAGGCGCTCGGCAACGGCTTCCCGATCGGCGCGATGCTGACCACCAACGAGCTCGCCGCGCACTTCAAAGTCGGCGTGCATGGCACGACTTACGGCGGCAATCCGCTCGGCTCGGCGATCGCGGAAAAAGTGGTCGAGCTCGTCAGCGATCCGAAGGTACTCGAAGGCGTGCGCTCGCGCAGCGAAACGCTGAAGGGCCACCTCGCGAAGCTGAACGAGCGCTTCGGGCTCTTCACCGAAGTGCGCGGCAAGGGTCTGCTGATCGGCGCCGAACTGAACGACAGGTTCCGGGGCCGCGCGAAGGACTTCGTCACCGCGGCCGGCCAGCACGGCGTGATCATGCTGATGGCGGGCCCGGACGTGCTGCGCTTCGTGCCGTCGCTGATCATGCCGCTCGACGACATGGCCGAAGGCTTCGCGCGTCTCGAGAAAGCGTTCGGCGAACTCGTCGGCGCGCACGCGCAGCTGGCGTCGCATTGATGCTCAGGCAGTCCCGCACGCTCACGCTGATGCAGCGGATCATGCGTCACATTCAACAGGAACGATGATGCTCTTCGTACGTCCAGGGCGCCTTGCCGATCTCGATGCGCTCGAGCATATGGCGCGCACCGCGCAACCGGTGCTGCATTCCCTGCCGCATGACCGGCGCGCGCTCGAAGCGCGCGTCGCGTTGTCGGAAGACTCGTTTCGCGCGGAAGTCGATTTTCCGGGCGAGGAGTTCTATCTGTTCGTGCTCGAAGACCCGGCGAGCGGCAAGCTGATGGGCACCGCGAGCATCGTCGCGGCGGCCGGTTACGCGGACCCGTTCTACGTGTTTCGCAACGACGCGCTGATTCATGCGTCGCGCGAGCTGCACGTGAATCGCAAGATTCACGCGCTGACGATGTCGCACGAGCTGACCGGCAAGAGCCGGCTCGCGGGCTACTACATCGACCCGTCGCTGCGCGGCGACGCGGCCGCGCAGCTGATCTCGCGCGCGCGCATGATGTACATCGCCGCCAATCGCAAGCGTTTCACGCCCGAGGTGTTCTCGCTGCTGCTCGGCGTTACCGACGAAAACGGCGTGTCGCCGTTCTGGGAAGCGGTGGGCCGCAAGTTCTTCGGCCGCAATTTCGCCGACATCGAAGTCGAGTCGGGCGGCCGCAGCCGCACCTTCATCGCCGAGGTGATGCCGACGTATCCCGTGTATGTGCCGCTGCTGCCCGAAGCGGCGCAGCGGGTGCTCGGCGAACCGGACGCGAACGCGCTGCTCGCGTATGAGATTCATATCGAGGAAGGCTTCGAGACCGATCGCTACGTCGACATCTTCGACGCGGGTCCGGTACTGACCGCGCAGGTCGATCGCAGCGTCAGCGTGAAGCACAACGAAACGCGCGTCGTGCGCGAGGCGCCGGCGACGCCCGGCCAAGCCTATCTGATCGCGCACAACGGCGCCGACGGCGAGTTCCGTTGCGTGCTCGGCGAACTCGCGCCGGGCAAGGAGGCGGGCGCGGTGCTGTCGCAGGCGGCGCGCGCCGCGCTCGGCGTACGGGACGGCGATGCGGTGCGTTGCGTGCCGCTGCATCAGCCGCAGGATGAACCATCGGGAGAAGCGCAATGATCGTCGTTCGCGTAGTCCAACGAAGCGATGTGGATGCGCTGATGCGGCTCGCGCAGGAAACCGGGCCGGGCCTGACCACCTTCAAGCCGGATCGCGACGCGCTCGCCGCGCGAGTCGAACGCGCGCGCCGCACGATGGAAGACAAGGCCGAGCCCCACGAGGCCGGCTATTTCTTCGTGATGGAAGACACCGCGACCGGCGACGTGGCCGGCGTCTGCGGTATCGAAACCGCGGTGGGGTTGCAGCAGCCGTTCTACAACTATCGCGTGAGCACGGTCGTGCACGCGAGCCAGGACCTCGGCATCTGGACGCGCATGCGCGCGCTGAACATCTCGCACGACCTCACCGGTTATGCGGAAGTGTGCTCGCTGTTCCTGAGCCCGCGTTATCGCACGAGCGGCGTCGGTGGGTTGCTGTCGCGCTCGCGCTTCATGTTTCTCGCGCAGTTTCGCGAGCGTTTTCCGCAGCGCCTGTGCGCGGAGCTGCGCGGCCATTTCGACGAACAGGGCACGTCGCCGTTCTGGCGCGCGGTCGGCTCGCATTTTTACCAGATCGATTTCAACGCGGCCGACTATCTGAGCTCGCACGGCCGCAAGGCGTTTCTCGCCGAGCTGATGCCGCGCTATCCGGTGTACGTCGAACTGTTGCCGGAGGAGGCGCAACGCTGCGTCGGCCTCACGCATAACGACACGATCCCGGCGCGCCGCATGCTCGAAGCCGAAGGGCTGCGCTACGAGAATCACGTCGACATTTTCGACGCCGGTCCGGTGCTCGAATGCCATATCGCCGACCTGCGCACCGTGCGCGAAAGCGTGCTGGCGACGGTTGAAATTGGCGAGACCGAAGTCGCGCCGCAGGATGGACCGAAGTCGATGGTATCGAACACGTCGCTCGGCGATTTTCGTGTCGGCGTGGTGGCGGGTGTGCCGCGCAACGGCGCGTTTCGCCTCAGCGCCGCCGAGGCGGCCGCGCTCGACGTGAAGGCAGGCGATCCGCTGCGGGTGCTGCTGGTGAAACACAAACAAGGATGATCATGAGCGAGCTTTTCATCGACGGCGAATGGGCCGCCGGCACAGGACCCGTATTCGCATCGCGCAACCCCGGCACCGGCGCGGTGGTATGGCAAGGCAACAGCGCGTCGGCGGACGACGTCGATCGCGCGGTGCGCGGCGCGCGGCGCGCGTTCGCCGCATGGTCGGCGCTGACGCTCGACGAGCGCTGCGCGGTGGTGCGCCGCTTCGCCGCGCTCGTGACCGAGCGCAAGGAAGCACTCGCCGAAGCGATCGGCCGCGAGACCGGCAAGCCGCTTTGGGAAGCGCGCACGGAAGCCGCCTCGATGGCCGCGAAGGTCGAAATCTCGATCCAGTCGTATAACGAGCGCACCGGCGAAAAGCGCTCGTCGATGGCCGACGGCACCGCGGTATTGCGGCATCGTCCGCATGGCGTGGTCGCGGTGTTCGGGCCGTACAACTTCCCGGGCCATCTGCCGAACGGCCATATCGTGCCCGCGCTGATCGCCGGTAACGCGGTCGTCTTCAAGCCGTCCGAACTCGCGCCCGGCGTCGCGGCGCTCACGGTGCGGATCTGGCGCGATGCGGGGCTGCCCGCCGGCGTGCTGAATCTCGTGCAGGGTGAGAAGGACACCGGCATCGCGCTCGCGAATCACCGGCAGATCGACGGACTGTTCTTCACCGGTAGTTCGGATACCGGAACATTGCTGCACAAACAATTCGGCGGCCGGCCGGAGATCGTGCTCGCGCTCGAGATGGGCGGCAACAATCCGCTCGTGATCGGCCCGGTCGCGGACCTCGACGCCGCCGTGCATCACACGATTCAATCGGCGTTTCTGTCGGCGGGGCAGCGCTGCACGTGCGCGCGCCGCATCTTCGTGCCCGACGATGCGTTCGGCGAGCGTTTCCTCGCGCGCCTGACCGAAGTAACCGCGCGCATCGGCGTCGGCGAATACAACGCCGATCCGCAGCCGTTCATGGGCGCCGTGGTGTCCGCGCGCGCGGCCTCGCGTTTGATGAGCGCGCAGGAGCGTCTGCTCGCGAGCGGCGCGAAGGCGCTCCTGAAGATGGAGCAGCGCGACCCGCTGCTCGGCTTCGTCACGCCCGCGATTCTCGACGTGACCGCGGTCAAGGACCTGCCCGACGAAGAGCATTTCGGCCCGCTCGCGCAGATCATCCGCTACCGCAACTTCGACGCCGCGCTCGAACAGGCGAACGATACCGAGTTCGGTCTCTCGGCGGGACTGCTGGCCGACGACGAAGCGCTATGGACGCATTTCCAGCGCACGATTCGCGCGGGCATCGTCAACTGGAACCGGCCGACCAATGGCGCTTCTTCGGGCGCGCCGTTCGGCGGCCCGGGCCGCTCGGGCAATCATCGGCCGAGCGCGTTCTATGCGGCCGATTACTGCGCGTACCCGATGGCCTCCGTCGAAAGCGCGCAACTGAACATGCCCGCGAGCGTCTCGCCGGGTCTTCAATTCTAAGGATCGACGATGCTGCAAGCCACTGAAGCCAATTTCGACGGCCTGGTCGGCCCGACCCACAACTACGCGGGATTGTCGTTCGGCAACGTCGCGTCGCAGAACAACGAGAAGTCGGTCGCGAATCCGAAGGCCGCGGCCCGCCAGGGTCTGCGCAAGATGAAGCAGTTGGCGGACCTCGGTTTTCACCAGGGCGTGCTGCCGCCGCAGGAACGTCCGTCCATGCGTCTGTTGCGCGAGCTCGGTTTTTCCGGCGACGACGCTTCGGTGATCGCACGCGTCGCGAAGAACGCGCCCGAGTTGCTCGCGGCCGCGAGTTCGGCCTCGGCGATGTGGACCGCGAACGCGGCGACCGTGAGCCCGTCCGCGGATACGCACGACGGCCGCGTGCATTTCACGCCGGCCAATCTGTGCAGCAAGCTGCATCGCGCGATCGAGCACGAGTCGACGCGCCGCACGTTGCGCGCGATGTTCAGCGACGCCGACCGCTTCGTCGTGCATGAAGCGCTGCCCGGCACGCCCGCGCTCGGCGACGAGGGCGCGGCGAATCACACGCGCTTTTGCGAGCAATACCGGTCGCGCGGTGTCGAATTCTTCGTGTATGGCCGCAGCGAGTATCGTCGCGGGCCGGAGCCGAAGCGCTATCCGGCGCGCCAGACGTTCGAGGCGAGCCGCGCGGTCGCGCATCGTCATGGCTTGCAGGAAGCGGCGACCGTGTATGCGCAGCAGAACCCGGAAGTGATCGACGCGGGCGTGTTCCATAACGACGTGATCGCGGTCGGCAATCGCAACACGCTGTTCTGCCATCAGCTCGCGTTCGTCGAGCAGAACGCGGTGTACGACGAGTTGCGCGCGAAGCTCGCGGATCTGCACGCGGGCTTCAACGTGATCGAAGTGCCCGACGCGCAGGTCAGCGTCGCCGATGCGGTGTCGTCGTATCTGTTCAACAGCCAGTTGCTGACGCGCCCGGACGGCAAGCAGGTGCTGGTGGTGCCGCAGGAGTGCCGCGAAAATCCGCGTGTGGCCGCGTATCTGGATGAGCTGACCGCGCACAGCGGTCCGATCGACGAGGTGCTCGTGTTCGATCTGCGCGAGAGCATGAAGAACGGCGGGGGCCCCGCATGCCTGCGTCTGCGCGTCGTGCTCGATGATGGCGAGCGAGCGGCGGTCGCGCCGGGTGTGTGGATCGACGACACGCTGTTCGGCCGTCTCGATGCATGGATCGAAAAGCACTACCGCGATCGTCTCGCGCCCGCCGATCTGACCGATCCGCAACTGCTGGTCGAATCGCGCAGCGCGCTCGACGAACTGACGCAAATCCTCCATCTGGGCTCGCTGTATGACTTCCAGCGCTGAGCACGCGATACCGGCCCCGAGCGCGATGCTCGACGATTTTCTCGCCTGGACGCTCGCGGGTTCGCAGCCTCGCGCGCATGAAACGCAAGGCACGTGCGCGAACGGCGCGCGCTGGACCTGGCAGGGCGACGGCGTACTGCTCATCGAGCCCGCGCACGAGCGCGCGGACCTGCGCAGCGTGCTCGTCTCGGCCGGCGTGCATGGCGACGAAACCGCGCCGATCGAACTGCTGTCGCGCATCGTCGCCGATATCGGGCAGGGCCGCGCCGCGCTCGCGTGCCGGCTGCTCGTGATTCTCGGCAACATCGATGCGATGCGCGAGGGCGGCCGCTATCGCGACGACGATCTGAACCGGCTGTTCAGCGGTCGTCATCTGCAACTGCCGCACAGCCACGAAGCGCCGCGCGCGGCCACGCTCGAACAGGCAGCGACGCGCTTTTTCGCGCACGCGTCCGAGGCGCCCGGCGCACGCTGGCATATCGACATGCATACGGCGATCCGCGCGTCGGTGTTCGAGCGCTTCGCGCTGCTGCCGCATACCGGCAAGCCCTTTTCTCGCGCGATGTTCGAATGGCTCGGCGACGCGCGCATCAGCGCGGTGCTGCTGCACACGACGAAGGGCAACACCTATTCGCACTTCACCGCGCAAGCCTGCGGCGCCGATGCGTGCACGCTCGAACTCGGCAAGGTGCGGCCGTTCGGCGAGAACGACCTGACGCGCTTCGAGGGCGCGGATCTCGCGGTGCGCGCGCTGCTGGCCGGCGCGCGAATCAATGCATCCCCCGACACGCCAGCCGCGCTGCCGCGCGTCTTCACCGTGGTCGATCAACTGACCAAGCAAAGCGACGCATTCGAGTTGCTGCTCGCGCCGGACGTGCCGAACTTCACGCCGCTCGCAAAGGGCACCTTGCTCGCGCGCGACGGCGACTATCAGTACACGGTGCAGCGCGACGAAGAGCGCATCGTGTTTCCGAACCCGACGGTCAAGCCCGGCCTGCGCGCCGGTCTGCTCGTCGTCGACACCACGGCCGAAACGCTGTCCAGGCTTGTCTAGACAGGTTGCGTGTACAATCGCGGGCGTCGCGGCTGTCGCACCTATCCAACCTACCGATTACGCCGGCCGCGCGAGTCTCCAGCGCGACGGGCGTAACCCCGTCTGTCCGCGCCGATCCGGCTCCGTTTTAGTCAACACCGTAGAGGAACACCCGTAATGAAGATGAATTGGCCCAACCTGGCCGCGCTCGCGCTGTTCGCGACGGCGGCGCTGACGGCAGGCACCGCGTCGGCGGCTGAGATCAAGGAAGTGCGCTTCGGCGTCGAGGCGTCGTACGCGCCGTTCGAATCGAAGTCGCCGGCTGGCGAGCTGCAGGGCTTCGACATCGACATCGGCAATGCCGTGTGCGCGAAGCTGAAGGCCAAGTGCGTGTGGGCCGAGAACTCGTTCGACGGGCTGATCCCGGCGCTCGAAGCGCGCAAATTCAGCGCGATCAACTCGGACATGACGATCACCGACCAGCGTCGCCAGGCGATCGACTTCACCGATCCGATCTACACGATCCCGAACCAGATGATCGCGAAGAAGGGCAGTGGTCTGCAGCCGACGCCCGCATCGCTGAAGGGCAAGCACATCGGCGTGCTGCAAGGCACGATCCAGGAAACCTATGCGAAGGCGCGCTGGGCGCCGGCCGGCGTCGACGTCGTGCCGTATCAGACGCAGGACCAGATTTACGCGGACCTCGCGTCGGGCCGTCTCGATGCGTCGTTCCAGGATGCCGAAGCGGCATCGAAGGGCTTTCTGAAGAAGCCGCAGGGCGCGGGCTTCGAGTTCGCCGGTCCGGCCGTCAGCGATGCGAAGCTGCTCGGCGCGGGCGTCGGCTACGGCGTGCGCAAGAACGACCAGGCGCTCAAGGATGCGCTGAACGGCGCGTTGAAGGAGCTGAAGGCGGATGGCACGATCGACCGTCTCGCGGCGAAGTACTTCGATGTGAAGGTCGTCCTCAAGTAACGGGGACCACCATACGGAAAACGGCCGCTTATGCGGCCGTTTTGCTTTTCCGCGCGGGTCGCAAACGTTCAACAAATATTTCGAGATATTGCCTCGTAAGCTGTTCGCGCCCAATGACGCTGCGATAAAATTGCGGCGCACGCTGCGTGCGCGACGGCCTTTCACCGTCACGGCAATGCGCCAACGTGCAGCGAAAAACAGAACATAGCGGCCAGGCGCCAAGGGCGCTGAGCGGGGACCGGAATGACCACCATCGCAATCGAGACTCTGAGCCGCGACGGCGTGACCGACGACGCGTCGCTCACCGCCAGCTTCGCGCGGCAACCCATTCTGAATCGGGACGGCATGCTGTGCGGCTACGAGATCAAGGTGCGTGCACCCGAACTGCCGCCAGCCGCCGCGGAACAAGCCGATACCGATACCCACCCTGAAGCCGACGCATTGCCGGGCCGCGCGCCGACACCGGCGCAGCGCGTCGCGCGCGCGATCGTGCGCGGCCTCGTGCAGGCCGACGTGAGCGGCGCGCTGACGGGCCATCCGGCCTACGTCGACGTGAGCCGCGAGCTGCTGCTCGACGACGCGATCCTGAGACTGCCCGCCGAGCGCTTCATGCTCGAGCTGCCTTCATCGCTGGAAGCCGACGACGCGCTGATCGCGCGTGTCGTGTATCTGCATGGGCGCCGCTACCGCTTCGCGCTCGACGACGTCACGCACCCCAACGAGACCTTCGCGAAGCTGCTGCCGTACGCCGAAGTCGTCAAGATCGACGTCACGCGCGCGCCGCGCGCGCTGCTGCCGAAGCTCGCAAGCGTGCTGAAGTCGGCGGGCAAGCTGCTGCTCGCGTTGGGTGTCGATGCGCAGGCCGACTTTGAAACGGTACATGGGCTCGGCTTCGACCGTTTCCAGGGCTACTACTTCGCGCGCGCACAAAGTTCGGCGACGCGACGTGTCAGCGCACCGCGCCACGCGCTGCTCAATCTGCTGCAACTCCTCGCGGGCGATCCGACGGTCGCGCAGCTCGAAGCCGAGCTGAAGCTGAACCCGGTGCTCGTCATGCATCTGATGAAGCTAGCCAATTCGAGCGGCCTCGCGGTCGGTCACAAGGTGACGACGCTGCGCGACGCAATCAACGCGACCGGCACCGACCGCATCGCGCGCTGGACGCAATTGCTGCTCTATGCCGACGGCCGCAAGGTCGCGCTCGAGGACGATCCGCTGCTACAGCTCGCGGCCACGCGCGCGCGCTTCATGGAGCTCGCGATCGAGCGCATGCCGGAGGCCGGCCGCGACGAAGCCGACGCGGCGTTCCTGACCGGGGTGTTTTCGTTCGTCGATGCGGTGTTCGGCGGCTCGCTCGAAAAAACGCTGAACATCCTCACGCTGTCGCGGCCGATCCAGGCCGCGATCCTGCATCGCGAGGGCACGCTGGGTCTGTTGCTGAGCACGGTCGAGGCGCTCGAATGCGGCGCATGGGAGCGCATCGTCGCGCTGGGCGAGCGTCTTGCGCCGTTGACCCTGGAAGAGGTTGCGCAGATGGGTCTCGCGGCCGGCGCATGGGCCGGCGTCGCGGATCGCAGCGCGCAAGGGCTGGAGCGAATCGAGGACTGAGCGGTTCGGGAAAGTCACGAACGTGGGGCTCAACGCCCCACGCGTGATCGACGCAATCGTTTTCGGGCAAACACGGAAGGGATCAAAGTGAAGCAGGGTGATCAACGATCACGCCAGGTCTTCACATCGTCTCCATTTCCCGCATCTGCCCCTGGCCGAAAAAACGTCCTAACTCCTGCGCCAGTTCGTTGAGCACGCTCATCTCCTTCTGCGTGATGCGGCGTGCCTCCTGCGTATGCGACCAGTCGCCGTACAGCAGCGCGACGGTCTGATCGGTTTCGTCGAGGACCGGCAGCAGCACGAAGGCACGGGCGTCGTCGAACGAGCGGCGGAACCACTCGGGCAGCCGCGCGACCATCTTCGGATCGCGCGCATTTTCGATGAATATACCCACCGAGTTCGCGATCGCGAGATGAAATACGTCTGGCTCGAACGCGGTGTTGAACGCGAGCCGCGGCAGCGCCGCGTCGATCTTCGGGCCGAGGCCGAGACGCGCCTTGAACGTGCCGTTGCTGTGCTTGACGAACACCACGGCGCGCGCGAAGCCGAGGCCCGCGAGCACGGTTTCCGCGGCCATCGCGAGCGCCGGCGCGAGCGGGCTGCCTTCGGGCAGGCCGCGCAGGTCGTTCACGCCGACCGCAATGCGCGCCTCGGGCGTGAGCGCCTCGCGCGCGATCGCATCGGCATTCGCGCGCAGCTCGACGATTTCTGCCATCACGCCGTCGCCGCCTTCCTCGCGCGCGAGCGCGACGCTCATCTGCAGCAGCACGTCGGGGTCGGTGTTCAGCGCGCTGCTGTATTCGTGCGCAAGCTCGCCGATGCGTGCCTCGCGTTCCCACTCGGGCATGTTCTGCTGAGCGAGCACGTCGGCGACTGCGGTCGAGTAATTGGTGATCGCGCGCAGCCACTGCACCTGGCGCGGTTGCGTGACATCCTCGGGATCGAACTCGCCCATGCCCGAGCGGATCGTGTCGGGCAGGCGCCAGCGCACCGCGGCTTCATGGCCGATTTCATCGAAGGTGACGCCGAGCACGAGCACGCACGCGTCGGTTTCGAGCGCGCCGCCGTCGATATGTCCGCGAATCTGGTCCCACTCGGCGTCGAGATAGAACACCACGAGCAGCTTGCCGATCTGCCGCATCAGCGTGCAGACCACCGCTTCCTCGCCGGCGCGCAGGTCGCCGCGCTCGGTCAGCTTGCGCGCGACGCAGCCCGACAGCAGCGTGCGGTTCAGTTCGAGTTTCGCGTCGATGCGGCGCGGCGCGCTGTGATGAAAGTGATCGACGATTTTCAGACCGACGACCAGATGGCCGACCGCGTCCATGCCGAGCACCATCAGCGCGCGCGACACCGTCGTGATGTTGCCGCCGAACGCCATGTACATGGCCGAGTTCGCGAGCCGCAGCACCTTCTGCGTGAGCGCGAAGTCCGACAGCACCACTTGCACGAGGCCAGTGAAGTCGAGGTCGTCGTTGTTCACCGCCGCCATGGTGGTGCGCAGCGATTGCGACAGCATCGGAAAATCGCCGCGCTCGCTCATTCGCGTCCAGAGCCGGTCGAGCACCGCCGCCTTTACCATGTGAGTCCCGCAAAAGCCATACGTGTTCCAGTGAATGCCATGCCGGTCGTAAGCCGGTTTGTTCCGCTGCGCGGGCGTCGCGTTTGCATCGTCGGTTACGCGCAGTGCAGCTCGAGCTCGCGCGTTTCGAAGCGCAGCGCGAGTTCTTCTGATGGCAGCGCCTTGCAGACGAGCCAGCCCTGAATGTGATCGCAGCCCATCTCGGTGAGCAGCGCGCGCTGTGCTTCCGTTTCGACTCCCTCGGCAACCAGTTCGAGATCGAGCGTCTGCGCCAGCCCGACGACAGCGCTAACGATTGCCTGATCGTTTCGCGAGGTTAGCAGATTCTCGACGAAACTCCGGTCGATCTTCAGCTTCGCGAGCGGAAAACGCTGCAGGTACGCGAGGCTCGAATAGCCGGTGCCGAAGTCGTCGACAGCGAAGCGGATGCCCATCGCGGTCAGGTCTTCGAGCAAGGCCTTCGCGTGCGCCGGGTCGTGCATCAGCAGACTCTCGGTGATTTCGAAGACGACGCGGCGCGGATCGATGCCGGTCAGCTCGAGCGCCTCGCGCACCGAGTCCTTGAAGCGCGGGTCGCGAAACTGCTGCGGCGAAACGTTGACGGCCACGTACTGCAGCGGGATGCCCTTCGCGTCCCACTGGATCAGCTGCATGCACGCGACCTTCAGCACCCAGTTGCCGAGGAAGTTGATGAGCCCGATCGACTCGGCGAGCGGAATGAACATCGACGGCGGCACGAGGCCATGCACCGGATGCGTCCAGCGGATCAACGCTTCGACGCCGACCACGCCGCGCGTGCGGCTGCTCGTGATCGGCTGGAAGTGTAGCGAAAACTCGCCGTTGCGCACGCCGTCGTAGAGGTCGGCCTCGAGCTTCAGTCGCTCGGCGTCGGCCGGATTGTCGTCGGGCACGTAGAACGCGAGCGTGTTGCCGCCCGCGGCCTTCGCCTGCAACAGCGCGTGGTCGGCCCAGCGCAGCAGATGCGTGTCGTGGCCGGCGGTGTCGTTGGCGTGGCGCACGTCCGGGTACAGCGCGATGCCGATGCTGGCCGACAGGTGCACCTGCTGACCCTTGAACACATACGGCTGCTGGATCGCGGTCAACAGACGCCGCGCCAGCGCTTCGGCGGCGGCCGCCGCGTCGGTGCGGCTCGCGGCCGGCTTGACGAGGATCGCGAACTCGTCGCTCGCGACGCGTGCGATCGTTTCGTTCGGGCTCGTCATGTTCAACAGACGCCGCGAGGTGTCGCGCAGCATCTCGTCGCCCGCGTCGTAGCCGAGCGCGCGGTTCACGCGCTGATAGTCGTCGAGATCGAGCAGCAGCAGGGCGACCGGCGTGCCGTGCGCGTCGGCCTTGTGTTGCGCGTCGAGCAGGGCGTGCAGCAGGCCCGCCTGGTTCGGCAGGCTGGTCAGCCGGTCCAGATGCAACGCCTGGGTCAGGCGCTCTTCGGTGGCGCGCCACGACGACACGTCGAAGCCGGCGATCGCGTAGCCGTCGACGCCGTCGTGGCTGCTGCGCACGACGCGCAGCTCGACCGTGATCGGGTAGGTCAGCGACTTGACGAGCCCGAGCGTCGCTTTCTCGACGTTGCCGGACGCCGCCGCGTGCTTGAGCAGCGCGTCGAGGCGCGGCACGTCGGCCGGCGCGACCAGATCATGCAGCGTCGCGGTCTTCAGGTACTCGCGGTGATAGCCGATGAAGCGCAGGCTCGCGTCGGACACGTAGATGAAGTGCAACGCATCGTCGACGTGCACGAGCAGGTCGACCGCGCCGACCACCTGTTCCAGTGGGGGCGGGCGGTTCGTGTTGCTCGGCCGGGTGTCGTCCTCGCGCCGGCCGAATGCTCGCAGCCGGTCGATGACCGTACGCAAGGAGCCCCGGCGGGGCGCGGTGATCGTGTTCGCTTCCATGTCTGTCGCTGGCAACCTGGGTTGGTCCGCGGGGGGCTGCTTGTCCGTCGGGCGGGGCGGCCGGGAGATAGCAGGCCGCCCCATCAGAACGAGATAACGACGCCAGCCGGGAAATCTTTAGCGGAGCGCCGAGAAAAACATCTCATAAGGAGAAGCCCTGAGTCGTGGCGGCGACGATTCGGTTAAAGTGGCACCGCTTCCCGGCCGTTAACACGGCGAACCTCTCTTATTTGGCGACGCTGATGACGTCGCGTAGCGTGCCCTTTCCGACCCTTGCACCAATGATCCATGTCCGAACGCCCCGTCGCCAGACCCCCACGACCCGCCTTGCGGGACGTCGAGGTGCGTGACGTATCCGCCGGCGCATCGGCCGGCTCTCATGGGTACGGGCAGCCGGACGCTGCCCCGCAGTACGTCTACGTCGGCCGTCAGCCGATTCTCGATCGCGACGGTGCGCTCCATGCGTATGAGCTGCTGTTCCGCGCGGGCACGTACAACTACGCCGAAATCAACGACGATGCGCAGGCCACCGCGCAGGTGGTCGCGCGCACGATCGGCGGAATCGGCGTGCCGGCCGTGCTCGGCCAGCATCGCGGCTTCGTCAATATCGACCGGGCGCTGCTCTTTAGCGACATCGTCCATCTGATGCCGCCCGAGCGCTTCGTGCTCGAAATTCTTGAAACCGTGCGCTATGACGTATCGCTCGGGCGCCGTCTCGAGGAACTGCGCCGCGCCGGCTTCCAGATTGCGCTCGACGACGTGCACGACCTGTCCGACGAGCTGAACGCGATGCTGCCCTACGCCGACATCGTCAAGATCGACTTCCTGCAGACGCCGCCCCACACGGTCGCGAAGCTCGCGGCGATGCTGCGCGGCCACGGCAAGACGCTGCTCGCCGAGAAGATCGAGACGCGCGAGGACTTCACGCTGGCCCACGAGCTCGGCTTCGATCTGTTCCAGGGCTACTTCTTCGCGCGGCCGCAGGTGTTGGCCACGCCGCGCAACCGCTCGCTGCGCCCGGGGCTGTTGCGGCTGCTCGCGCTGCTCTCGCGCGACGCCGGCATCGTCGAACTCGAAGCGGAGCTGAAGTTGAATCCGAGCGTGGTCGTGCAGCTGCTGCGGCTCGTCAATTCGAGCGCGTTCGGCCTCGGGCGCAGCATTTCGTCGCTGCGCGAGGCGATCATCGCGACCGGCACGCGGCAGATCGCGCGCTGGACGCAACTGCTTCTCTACTCGGACACCGGCGACCTGCCGTGGCGCGCCGATCCGCTCGTGCAACTGGCCGCGACGCGCTCGCGCTTCATGGAACTCGCCGCGAACCGGCTGCGTCCGGCCGACGGCGAATTCGCCGATGCCGCGTTCATGACCGGGATTTTCTCGCTGGTGCACGTCGTGCTCGACGGCTCGCCCGAGGCGGTGCTCGAAAAGCTCGGCCTCGCGCCGCGGATCCGTGAGGCGATCGTCGCGCGCAAGGGTGAACTGGGCGCGCTGCTGCTGATCGCCGAGGTCGCGGGCAAGGGCGGCGACGCCGCGCCGGTCGCGGCGGCGGCGGGCTTCGAGGCGCTCACGCCCGACCTGCTCTCGGAGCTGAACCTGTCGGCGGCGGCGTGGTTCGGCGCGCATCTGGCGGAGCCGGGCGTTTGATGCGTTGAGCTCGCGCGCCACAAGCTTTCGATCCGCTTGTGATTGGTGCGGCGCCTGACGCCGCGTGCGCATCCGTGGTCCAATATCAAGTTCAGCGACGGCCGCTGTAATGGCGCTCGAAGCTGTCTTCGATGGACCGGATCAACTGCGTGCGCTCACGCATGGAGAAGCAGATGAAGACAAAACACATACCGGCGGTATTGGCCGCCGTCATGGCGTTCGGATTCGCGATGCATTCGCCGCTCGCTTCGGCAACACTGAAGCCCGGCGACACGGCGCCGACGTTTACGGCCGAGGCTTCGCTCGGCGGCAAGACCTACACGTATTCGCTGGCTGACGAGCTGAAGAAGGGGCCGGTCGTGCTGTACTTCTATCCGGCCGCGTTCACCAAGGGCTGCACGATCGAGGCGCATGAGTTCGCCGATGCGGTCGACGAATACAAGAAGTACGGCGCGACGGTGATCGGTGTGTCGCACGACAACATCGATACGCTGACGAAGTTTTCGGTCAGCGAATGCCGCAGCAAATTCCCGGTCGCGGCCGATGCCGACGCGAAGGTGATCAGCGCATATGACGCGGGTATGCCGATGAAGGCCGGCATGGCCAATCGCGTGTCGTACGTGATTTCGCCCGACGGCAAGATCATCTACGAGTACACCAGTCTGTCGCCGGAGAAACACGTCGAGAACACGCTGAACGCGCTCAAGGAGTGGGCGGCCGCGCATAAGGGACAGTGAAGGGCCGCGCGCGTGATCGCGTTTGCCGGTACCCAGCCAATATTTTTTGCCGGATGAGTTTGCGATGCCGATTGTCGTAGCGTTGATTGCGCTGATCGCGCTGGGGTACGGCGCGGTACGCGCCTTTGATGCGCTGCAGGCCGCGTTCGGGCTGGCGGTGGCGGAGGGCGTGGCCGTGCTGGTCGCGTTGCTGATCGCCGGTGCGCTCGCGTACTGGCGGCAGCGGCGCCGTGAAGTCGCGCCGAACGTGCGCGATGGCGACTGGACGCACGAACTGAAGGGCAGTTGGGGTTCGGTGCGGCTCGCGGCGGCCAAGCGGCTCTGCGAGATTCGCGTCGGCGACGAGCAGGGCGCGTATATCTTCGCCGATCTGCTCGGCGCCGAAGCGCAGGGCCGCGATGCACAGGCGCGGCTCGCGCTGAAGGTCAAGGACTCACGGCACGGCGAGTGGCTCGTGCCGATGTCAAACGAGCGGGTGGCGCGCCAATGGCAGCGGATTTTCTCGCTGGCCATCGAGCAGAAGCTGTGAACGCCACCCTCGTCACGTCATGACGACGTCGGCGCCGCGCCACCCGCGCGGCGCGCCTTTCTCGCCTCCCAGCGCACGCGGATGCGGTCCATATACAGATAGACGACCGGCGTCGTGTAGAGCGTCAGCACCTGGCTGACGATCAGCCCGCCAACGATCGAAATGCCGAGCGGCGCACGCATCTCCGCGCCTTCGCCGCTGCCGAACGCGAGCGGCAGCGCGCCGAGCAGCGCGGCGAAGGTGGTCATCATGATCGGGCGGAAGCGCAGCAGACAGGCCTGATGGATCGCGTCGCGCGAGGACATCCCCTTGCGCGACGCCTCGATCGCGAAGTCCACCATCATGATCGCGTTCTTCTTGACGATGCCGATCAGGAGAATCACGCCGATCAGCGCGATGATGCTGAACTCGGTCTTGAACAGCAGCAGCGCGAGCAGCGCGCCGACGCCCGCCGAGGGCAGCGTCGACAGGATCGTCAGCGGGTGGATGTAGCTCTCGTACAGGATGCCGAGCACGATATACACCGCCGCGAGCGCGGCGAGGATCAGGATCGGCTGATCGGACATCGACTGCTGGAACGCCTGCGCCGTGCCCTGGAAGCTGCCGTGGATCGTGCCCGGCATGCCGATCTCGGCCATCGTGTCGTAGATCACCTGGGTCGCGGTGGACAGCGACACGCCCGGCGGCAGGTTGAACGAGATCGTCGACGCGACGAACTGGCTCTGGTGATTGACCGATAGCGGCGTGGTGCCCGGCCCGAAGGCCGCGATCGCCGACAGCGGCACCATCGTTTCCTTGGCGGTCGACACCGCCGAGCCCGACGACGCGCTCGACTTGCCGCTCGCCGCGATCGAGTTGATCGCCTGATTGCGCGCGGAGTCGGCCGCGATGCTGGCCGCGCTCGACGCGGTGGTGGCCGCGGTGCCGCCGGTGGCGGCGCTGCTCGGGTTCGA
>DATAQT010000318.1:0-11178 GCA_036264535.1 Paraburkholderia sp.
GTGCAGATAGGCCGCGCGCTCGATCGCCGGCAGCTTGCGCCATGCCTTCTGCGCCTGCGCCGCGGCATCGACGGCGGCTAGCGCCTCCGCCTCGGTCGCGCCGGTCACGTGTGCGATCACGGCGCCGGTGGCCGGATTGCGCACGGCGATCAGCTCGGCGCTGGCAGCCTCGTTTGCGGTGCCGTTTGCGGTGCCGTTTGCGGTCCCGTCGGCGGGCTCGATGAAGCGGCCGTTAGCAAAGTTGCGGTCGAGTCGCATGGTCGTCTCCTGAATTCGTAACGCGAGAGCCGCATGTACGGCGACTACCGCGGGGATGCCAAAGTTGCATGAACGGAATTCTTCTCCGCGCCCCAGACACCCACAAGCGAGTAATTCGTGGAACAAACATTCGAAAAACTCATGTTTATCCAGGGATCGGCCTTATACGCGAGACCCATCTCGAATTGCAGAATCCGGTCTTTTCGCCAACCCGCTGGAGCATCGAATGAGAAAAAATCGCCTCGCCACCGCTGCCGCATTCACGACGTTCACTGCGCTAGCCGCCCTCACGACGCCCGCTGCGTTCGCACAAAGCAGCGTGACGCTCTACGGCGTGCTCGACGAGGGCATCGACTATACGAACAACGTGGGCGGTAGCGCGGTCTGGGAAATGGCGAGCGGCTATGCGCAGGGCAGCCGCTGGGGCCTGAAGGGATCGGAAGATCTGGGTGGCGGCACGAAGGCGGTGTTCCAGCTCGAAAACGGCTTCGACGTCAGCTCGGGCCGGCTCGGCCAGGGCGGCCGCATGTTTGGCCGCCAGGCGTTCGTGGGTGTGTCCAACGACAGCTACGGCACGCTGACGCTCGGCCGTCAGTACGATTTGGTCGTCGACTACCTTGCGCAGACCACGGCCAATGGCAACTGGGCCGGTTACCTGTTCGCGCATCCGTACGACAACGACAACACCGACAACTCGTTTCGCCTCGGCAATAGCGTCAAATACGCGAGCCCGAACCTCGCGGGCCTGCAATTCGGCGGCGTCTACAGCTTCAGCAACGACACGAACTTCGCGAACAACCGCGCGTACAGCTTCGGCGGCCAGTATCAGAACGGCGGCCTGCTGATCGCGGCGGCTTATCTGCAGGCGAACAATCCGGGTGTGGGGTCGGTCGGCGCGATCACCGCGAACGACGCGAGCTTTATCGCGGGACGCATGCGTATTTTCGGCGGCGGCATCAATTACACGTTCGGCTCGGCGACCGCCGGCTTCGCGTATACGAACTCGAACTACCAGAACCCGACCGGCAACGGCTATATCGGCCTGCCGCTCGCGGCGCCCGGTGTGCGGCTCGATACGCTCAAGTATCAGAACTTCGAAATCAACGGCAAATACCAGTTCACGCCGGCCTTCTTCGTCGGTGCGCAGTACGTGTACACGATGATGAACTACGACGCGTCCTCAGGCAGTGTGACGCCGAAGATTCACTCGGCCGGCCTGATGGCGGACTACAACCTGAGCAAGCGCACCGACGTCTATGTGCAGGGCGAGTATCAACGTGTGACCGGCAGCTCGACGCAATCGATTCTCGATAATGCGTTCATTCCGGGCACGCAGGCGCCGTCGTCGACGGGCACGCAGGTCGCTGTGCGCGTCGCGTTGCGGCATAAGTTCTGATCGAGCGTACCCGCATGAAAGGCGTGGCCTCGCTCGAATGTCGCGCCCTTCACTCCTCGACCATCATCTTCAGCTTCAGCAACGCCTGATCCCACTGCCGCGAAAGCGCGTCGAGCGCGCGGCGCGCCGCGTCGAGATGCGTGGGCTCGAACGCCCACAGGCGTTCGCGTCCCACCTTCACGTCGTGCACGAGACCCGCCTCAGCCAGCACCTGCAGATGCTGCGTGACCGACTGCCGTGTGATGTCGGTGCCGGCCGTCAGTTGCGCGATCGACATCGCGCTGCCCGCGCACAATGCCGCGACGAGACGCAGACGCGTCTCGTCGCCGAGCGCCGCGAACACCGCCGCCGAGCTGCGCAGTGTCGCCGCCTGGCGGGCCGCCTTCGCCGACGCAGTTTTAGCCCGCACCGACATATCGTTCGACGTTGAGCATCTGCTGCGCCCAGCCGCCCTCGTTCAAGCGGAATGCTTCCGCGCGACGCGCGAGCGGCAACTGATCGAAGCCCGATTCGACGACGCGCAGCAGCGTGCCGGACTCGACCTCGCTCAGATCGAATTCCACGAGCGTGGTCGGCTCCGGCGTGTAGTCGATCGTGATATCGATCGCGGCCGGATGCCAGCGCCACGATAGATGATGCTCGGGCTCGACACGCTCGACCAGCACGTTCATCAGCAGATGCTCATAACCCGGATAGGTGATGTGCCCCTGCGTGGATTGCCCCGCGACGAACTGCTTGCCGGTCAGGTTCACGCCGAACCATTTGCCGAATTCCTCGGCGTTGGACAGCGCGCGCCAGACGCGCGAGCGCGGCGCCTTCAACAGAATCTGCTTCTCGATGCGATCGGTCGATGAGTTCATATGCAGCCTCCTGACTGCATACTAGAAACATCGACCGCAATATGCAAGCATTCGACTGCGCTTTTTTCAGAGCTCACTCCGTCGCGTGCGCATGCATGACGCCGGTTTGCATCGACCACGCCATCCACGGCCGGCGCAGCGCGACGATCGCGACGAACGCGCAGGCGGCCAGCGTGCCGAACGTCGCGAAGCCCATCTGATAGCTGCCGGTGCTCTCTTTCGCGATACCCATCACGACCGGCAGATAAAAGCCGCCGA
The DNA here is from genome assembly GCA_036264535.1 of Paraburkholderia sp. Taxonomy (GTDB): domain Bacteria; phylum Pseudomonadota; class Gammaproteobacteria; order Burkholderiales; family Burkholderiaceae; genus Paraburkholderia. The sequence continues at coordinate 2,773 of DATAQT010000318.1, forward strand.
TGCCGCCCGCTGCGCCCACGATGCCCGACATCAGACCGGTGCGACCGGCCCAGCGATGCGGCACGAGCTGAAACGTCGCGCCATTGCCCAGACCGAACGCGACATACATGCACAGCAGCAGCGCGATGCCGCCCACGAGCGACGGCATGGCCGATGCGAACAGGAAATCGCAAACCGCGATGATCGCGAGCAGAACGGTCAGCGCGCGCACGCCCGAGACACGATCGGCAATCAGGCCACCGAGCGGGCGCACCATCGCGCCGGTTGCGGCGAGCAGCGCCATGAACAGACCCGCGTCGATCTTCGAGAGCTGATAGAGATTGGTCAGCAGCAGCGACACATACGAGGACATGCCGACGAAGCCGCCGAACGTGATGCTATAGACGAGCATGATGACCCACGTATCGCGCTCGGCGAGCACCGCGCGGTAGCGCTTGGGCAGCACCGCAATCGCAAGCAGTGCGCCGATCACCGGCAACAGCAGCACGCCGGTCTTGCCCGTGCCGAACAGCCCCGCTTCGACCAGCAGCACGAGCACGATCAGACCGACGAGGGTCGTCGCGAAGCTGCCGAAGGCGCGCAGCACGCTGCCCGTTTTGATGCCCGCGTCGTTGGCCCAGAAGTACAGCGTGATCGCGGCGATCGCGAGCAGCGGCAAGGCGCCGCCGGCCGCGACTTGCCAGCCGTAGTGCGTCGCCAGTTGCGGGAACAGGAAGCCGTCGAGCACCGCGCCGATGTTGCCGGCTGCCGCGAGACCCAACACGAGGCCCTGCACTTTCGGCGGATAGTTGCTGCCGGCCATCGGCAGCGCGACCGCGAAGCTGGCACCGCCTACGCCGAGGAACACGCCGAGCACCAGCAGCATTTGATACGACGGCACCGACTGCAGCAACGGCAGCACGATCGTCGGCACCGCCGACAGCAACACGCCCATCAACGCAATGCGTTTGCCATGCGCGGATTGATACAGATTGCCGAGCGTTACGCGCAGAATGGCCGCGGACAACACCGGCACCGCGACGAGCAGACCCTGCTGCGCGGGCGTCATCGCGATGCTTTTGCTGATGAACGGCGCGAGCGGTCCATACAGCACCCAGACGGTGAAGCCCGTGTCGAAATACAGAAAGCAGGCGACGAGTGCGCGCCAGTCACCGCTTCGCAGAGAGTGCATCACGTTTTTCATCAGAGATCCTCAATAAATAAGTTGCCTGGTAATCCGGTTGCTGCATTACTGATCTTTTGCACCGGCATGTCGCCCAGAATTTTTCATCGGGGGTCAACATGCAATCGTCATGCCATCGCGGCGTGTGTTTCGAAGACTACGGCTCAATAAACGTCACGTGCATAGCGCTTTTCGCGCGTCAGACGACTCACGTATTCGAGTGCTTTCTCTTCGTCCATGCCACCGTGCGTCGCGATCACATCCTTCAGCGCCGCATCGACATCGCGTGCCATCCGGTTCGCGTCACCGCATACGTAGAAATGCGCACCGTCTTCGAGCCATGCCCACAGTTGCGCACCGTGTTCGCGCATGCGGTCCTGCACATAGATCTTGTCGGCCTGGTCGCGCGAGAACGCGACGTCGAGTCGGGTCAGCAGACCGCTCGCGCGCATTGCTTCGAGTTCGTCGCGATAGTAGAAGTCAGTCGCGGCATGCTGTTCGCCGAAGAACAACCAGTTGCGTCCGCGCTCGCCACGTGCCTGCCGTTCGTGCAGAAAGCCGCGAAACGGCGCGATACCGGTGCCGGGCCCGACCATGATCATCGGCGTGTCCGATTGATGAGGAGGACGAAAGTGCGCGGACTTCTGCACGAACACGGGCACGTCGGTCTCGCTCGCACGATCCGCGAGAAACGTCGACGACACGCCCTTGCGGTGCCGCCGCCCATTGCTGTAACGCACCGCCGATACCGTCAGATGCACTTCGCCCGGATGCGCCTTCGGGCTCGATGCGATCGAATACAGACGCGGCTGCATCCGCTTGAGCATGCCGGTCAGCTCGGCGGCCGTGAGGCTCAGCGGAAATTCGTGCAGGACATCGGCGAGCTGCTGACCCCACAACCATTGCTTCAGATCGGCCTTGCGTTCGGGCGCGAGCAGATCGCGCAGCGCGCCGTTGCCGCTGCGCGCGGCCACGAACGCGAGTGCTTCGGCGTTCGGCCGCGCGATCTCGTAGTGCTTGCCGAGCGCATCGCCAAGCCGCATCTCGCCGATACCCGCGACATGCACCGATGCCTCCGCTTGCAGACCGCTCAGCGTGATCAGCTCGTCGACAAGCTCGGGGCAGTTGCTGGGCCACACGCCGAGCGCATCGCCGGCTTCGTATTCGAGGTTCGTCCCGTCAGTTTGCAACGACACGTAGCGCGTATCCTTGGCGGCGCCCTGCCGGTTCAGACGAAGATTGCCGACCACGCGCGACGCAGCCGGCCGCGCCTTGGTCGGCACCGAGCCCACCACCGCGTTGATCATGCCGCCCGGCGGTACGGCATGCAGCGCGGCATCCGCCTGCTTGATGCACACGATCACGCGTTCGAGCCAGGCGTCGGCGCTCGACTGATAGTCGCTATCGCAATCGACACGTTCGGTCAGACGCAGCGCGCCCTGCGCGGCGAGCCGCTCATCGAGACGCAGACCGTGACCGCAGAACTGATCGTAGTTGCGGTCACCCAGTGCCAGCACCGCGAAGCGCACGCCATCGAGACGCGGTGCCGCGTCGGCGTTCAGGTGGGTCCAGAAGTCCTGGGCGTTGTCGGGTGCATCGCCGTCGCCGAACGTGCTCGTCATCAGCAACACGTATTGCGCCTTCGCGAGGGTCGCGAACGGATAGTCGGCCATGCAAGCGGTGCGGATTTCGAAGCCCGATTCCATCAGACGGGTCGCGTAACGCTCGGTCAGCGATTCGGTGTTGCCGGTTTGCGAGGCCCACAACAGCGTCACTTTCGGCCGGGCGCGAACGATGCGCACGCCGGATTCGCGTGGCTGTTCCGCTGGTGCCGGATTAGGCAGCGCGGAGCCCGCTGCGTTGGCCGTCGTCGCGCTGCGGCTATACAGTCCCGCCAGCAGACCATCGACATAGAGCCGCTTCACCGTATCGAACGGCGCGCTGTGCGGCAGCACCGGCACGCTGTGGAGGCCTTGCGCTTCGGCCGAACGCAGGCCATTGACGAAGCCCGCCAGATAGGCGCGTTCCGCATCGTCGAGCGACGGCGCAGCCACAGGCTCGGGCGGCAATTGCAGCAAAGTCGTGAGGGCTTCGATACGGGGCATAGGTTGATCCTTGGCGCTGAGCGTTGAAACCGCCGCGTCGGCTGGTATAGAGAGCGCGTCGTCGTCGCTGGTCTGCGCAATGGGGCCGGTCGTGACCGGACTCAGCGCGACCGCGCAGACTTTCAGTTCGGGCTGCTGCGAAATGGGATCGATCGCGTCGTTGGTCACCGCGTTGATGCACAGGTCGTCGCCGAACACGTCGTTCCAGTGCATCGGCGCGAAGCACTGGCCCGCGTTCACACGATCGGTGACGACGGCTGGCAGGATCGCGCGGCCACGGCGCGAACGGATCTCGACCGGGTCTTTCGCGCGAATGCCGAGCTCGGCCGCGTCATCCGGATGAATCTCGACGAACGGTCCCGGGTTCAGCTTGTTCAGCATCGCGACCTTGCCGGTCCTGGTCATCGTGTGCCATTGATGCTGTACGCGGCCCGTGTTCAACACGATCGGGAACTCGCGGTCGGGTAACTCGGCGGCGGGCGCATACGCGCGGGCGAAAAACTTCGCCTTGCCGCTCGCGGTCGGAAAAGCAATGCCTGGACGGTTGCCGTCGTCCGACTCCCGGAGCGTCTGGCTCACGCCGTCATTCAGATAGCGAACCGGATTGCGGTCGGGGGAATCGGCCGAGGCGATCGGCCATTGCAGCGGCGAGTCCTTCAGTCGACGATGGCTCGCGCCGCGCAGGTCGTAACCCGTCGTCGGGTTTGCCGCGCGCGTGAGCTCGGCGAAGACTTCGTCGGCGCTCGCATAGCTGAATGCGTCGGCAAAGCCCATTTCACACGCGATGCGCGCGATGATCTGCCAGTCGGGCAACGCCGCGCCGGGCGCTTCGACCGCCTGTTGCATCAGCGTGAGATTGCGCTCGGAATTAACCATCACGCCGTCGGCTTCCGCCCACAGCGCGCCGGGCAACAGCACGTCGGCGTAGCGATTCGTTTCGGTGTCGAGGAACGCGTCCTGCGCGATCACGAGTTCGGCCGCGCGCAAACCGGCGATCGCGGTCTGGCGGTTCGGGACGGTCGCGACCGGATTCGTGCAGATGATCCAGCACGCCTTGATGTCGCCCGCGGCCATGCGCGCGAACATGTCGATCGTGCCATTGCCCGCATCGGCTTTCAGCGTGCCCGGGGCAATGCCCCACAGCGCTTCGACGAACGCACGGTCCTCGGCGATCAAGGCCGAACGCTGCCCCGGCAAACCCGGGCCCATGTAGCCCATTTCGCGTCCGCCCATCGCGTTCGGCTGGCCCGTCAGTGAGAACGGGCCGCTGCCGCGCCGGCAGATGCGGCCCGTCGCCAGATGCAGATTGCACAGCGCATTGGTGTGCCACGTGCCGTGCGTGCTCTGGTTCAGGCCCATCGTCCAGCAACTCATCCAGTCTTTGGCCGACGCGATCATGTGCGCGGCGCGGCGGATGTCGTCGGCGGCGAGGCCCGTGATGCGGGCGACGTGCTCCGGCGTGTACTCGGCGAGGAACGCCGGCATCGCGTCCCAGCCTTCGGTGTGTTCGGCGATAAAACCTGTATCCGTCGCGCCGTTTTCGTGCAGCAGATGCAGCAGGCCGTTCAGCAGCGCGAGGTCGGTGCCGGGTTTGATCTGCAGGAACAGGTCGGCTTTCTCGGCGGTCGTATTGCGGCGCGGATCGACGACGATCAGCTTCGCGCCCGCCTTCACGCGATCCATCATGCGCAGAAACAGGATCGGATGACAGTCGGCCATATTCGCGCCGCTGACGAAGAACAGGTCCGCGTGATCGAAGTCTTCATACGAGCCGGGCGGGCCGTCCGCGCCGAGCGACAGCTTGTAGCCGCTCGCCGCGCTTGCCATGCACAGACGCGAATTCGCTTCGATGTTATTCGTGCCGATAAAGCCCTTCGCGAGCTTGTTGACCAGATACTGCGCTTCGAGCGACATCTGCCCCGATACGTAAAACGACAGCGCATCCGGTCCATGCTCGTCGAGCAGATGCCGCAGACGAGCCGCGGTGCTGCTCAGCGCCTGTGCCATCGGCAGCGGCACCGGGTCTTCGTCGCGCGCATGACGCACGAACGCGCCTTCGAGACGGCCCGACTTGCGCAGCGCGACGTGGGCCGACTGCCCTTTCGTGCAGAGCCGGCCGAAGTTGGCTGGATGCTCCTTGTCGCCGGCGATCTTCACGACCTGGCCGTCCTCGACGTGCAGCACCATGCCGCAGCCGACGCCGCAATAAGGACACACGCTTTTTACGCTGGTAGCAGACATGCGCGAATGATCTGGATACTGGGTAGAAGTCCGAACGATGAAGCGAGGCCGTTACATCAAACCGCGACCCACACCTGGCCGTTTTCCACACGCGTGGCAAAGGCGCTGACCGAATAGGACGGCGTTTCAAGGCATTCGCCGGTGCGCAGATCGAAGTGATGCTTGTAGATCGGCGAGGCGACCACGATGCGCTCGCCGAGACTGCCGACCAGCCCGCGCGAGAGCACGGCCGCATCCGAGCCCGGATCGAAGTTTTCGATTGCGTAGACCGTGGGGGCGGCAGGCGACTCCACTTCGCCGCCGTCCACGTGAAAGACGGCCACCTGTTCGCCGTTCACGAGCGCGCAAACGCCGGTGTTCGGCACGATCTCGTCGAGTGCGCAGATCGCGGTCCAGGCGCGGGGCAAGCGTTCGTTTTTCATGACTGGGCTCCTTTCAGTTAAGCGGGAATCGGATGGGATCAAACGGTCTCGACGACAACGGGAATCTCGATGCGCGGCGCTTGCCGCTCGGCGGCCGTTGCCGGCCGGATCTGTCCGCGCTCCTCGACGAAGGCGACGTTGCTGTCGGACTCGCCGCTGTTGACGAAATGGCGGAAGCGCTTGCGCGTTTCAGGATCGGTGACGGCCTTCTTCCATTCGCACTCGTACGTGTCGACCACTTGCCGCATCTCCGCTTCCAGCTCGGTGGCGACGCCAAGGCGGTCGTTGACGATCACGTCGATCAGATAGTCGAGCCCGCCTTCGAGGTTGTCGCGCCACACGCTGGTCCGTTGCAGCCGGTCGGCGGTGCGCACGTAGAACATCAGAAAGCGGTCGATATAGCGCACGAGCGTGGCCTTATCGAGGTCCGCGGCGAGCAGTTCCGCGTGACGCGGCTTCATGCCGCCATTGCCGCACACGTAAAGATTCCAGCCTTTCTCGGTCGCGATCACGCCGACGTCCTTGCCCTGCGCTTCCGCGCATTCGCGGGTGCAGCCCGACACGCCGAACTTGATCTTGTGCGGCGTACGCAGGCCCTTGTAGCGATTCTCCAGTTCGATCGCGAGGCCGACCGAATCGCCGACGCCATAGCGGCACCAGGTCGAACCGACGCACGACTTCACCGTGCGCAGCGATTTGCCGTACGCGTGGCCCGATTCGAAACCGGCCGCGATCAGCTCTTCCCAGATGAACGGCAACTGCTCGACGCGCGCGCCGAACAGATCGACCCGCTGACCGCCAGTGATCTTCGTATAGAGGCCGTATTTCTTCGCGACCTGCGCGACCGCGATCAGACCGTCGGGCGTCACTTCGCCGCCCGCCATGCGCGGCACGACCGAATAGGTGCCATCGCGCTGGATGTTCGCGAGGTAGTAGTCATTGGTGTCCTGGAGCGACGCGTGCTCTTTCTTCAGCACGAATTCGTTCCAGCACGAGGCCAGAATGCTTGCGACCGCCGGCTTGCAGATATCGCAACCGAGCCCGCGGCCGTGTTTCGCGAGCAGCGCGCCGAAACTGCGCAGACCCTCGACGCGCACGAGGTGGTACAGCTCCTGGCGCGAATACGGAAAGTGCTCGCAGACGTGGTTGTTGACCGCGAGGCCCTGCTTTTTCATCTCGGCCTTCATCACCTGCGTGACGAGCGGCACGCAGCCGCCGCAGGACGTGCCTGCAGCGGTCGCGCTCTTCAACGCGCCGATGTCGGTCGCGCCCGCGCAGACGGCCGCGCACAGCGCGCCTTTCGACACGTTGTTGCACGAGCAGATCTGCGCGGCCGCCGGCAACGCTTCGACGCCGAGCGCCGGTTTCGCCTGACCGTCCGCTTGCGGCAGGATCAGGAATTCGGGGGACTCAGGCAGCTCGATCCGGTTCAGCATCATCTGTAGCAGCGTGCCGTATTCGCTCGCGTCGCCGACCATCACACCGCCGAGCAGATATTTGCCGCAGTCGGAGACGACGAGCTTCTTGTAGATCTGCTTGCGTTCGTCGCTGAACTGATAGGTGCGGCTGCCCGGCGTGTTGCCGTGCGCGTCGCCGATACTCGCGACGTCGACGCCCATCAGCTTCAGCTTGGTGCTCATGTCGGCACCGGCGAACCCGGCCGTGTCGCCGAGCAATTGCTTCGCGACCACGCGCGCCATTTCGTAGCCGGGCGCCACGAGCCCGAACAGCTGACCCTGCCACAGCGCGCATTCGCCGATCGCGTAGATGTGCGGATCGCTGGTGCGGCACGCGTCGTCGATGACGATGCCGCCGCGCGCGCCGAGTTCGAGCCCGGAAGCCCGCGCGAGATCGTCGCGCGGACGGATGCCCGCGGAGAACACGATCATGTCAGTGTCGAGATGGCTGCCGTCGGCGAACTGCATGCGGTGCGTGCCCGCCTCGCCGTCGACGATCGCCGTCGTGTTCTTCTGCGTGTGCACGCTCACGCCAAGATCCTCGATCCGGCGGCGCAAGACGCGGCCACCGCCGTCGTCGACCTGCACCGCCATCAGGCGCGGCGCGAATTCGACCACGTGCGTTTGCAGGCCCATGTCGCGCAGCGCCTTCGCGCATTCGAGACCGAGCAGGCCGCCGCCGACCACGGTGCCCGTTTTCGAGCGCGCACCGCATTCGCGCATCGCTTCGAGATCGTCGATGGTTCGGTAGACGAAGCAATCGTCCCGCTCACGGCCCGGCACCGATGGCACGAACGGATAGGAGCCCGTCGCGAACACGAGCTTGTCATACGGCAGCGTTTCGCCAGTCGAGATCGTCACCGTGCACGCGTCGCGATCGACCGCGACAGCCCGCGCGTTCAGCTTCAGTTGCACGGCGTGGCGCTCGAAGAAGCCGGGCTCGACGAGCGACAACTCGTCGGCGGTCTTGCCCGCGAAGAACTCGGACAGATGCACGCGATCGTAGGCCGGTCGCGATT
>DATAQT010000059.1:0-25586 GCA_036264535.1 Paraburkholderia sp.
GCAATGCCGAACCCCGCGAAGGCGTGAACCAGTAATGCAACGACGGCCGCGATGGCGATGAACGGCCAGCCTTCTCGCGCGATGATCGGATGAGGGTAATTCATGGATGGCTTCTGTGTTTTTGTAAAACCGTAGGATAGCAAAAGCCGCCCAGGGTGCAGCACCCTTGGACGGCTTGTTGACTGATCCGGCCACCGCGCCGAAGCGCCGCGCCGGACCTGGTTGCGTCGGGACGCTTAGTTCTTCGACTGGTCGACGAGCTTGTTCTTCGCGATCCACGGCATCATCGCGCGCAGCTTCGAGCCGACCTGTTCGATCTGGTGCTCGGCCGTCAGACGGCGACGCGATTGCAGCGTCGGTGCGCCCGCCTTGTTCTCGATGATGAAGCTCTTCGCGTACTCGCCGGTCTGGATGTCGGTCAGCACGGCCTTCATCGCCTTCTTCGTTTCAGCGGTCACGATGCGCGGACCCGTCACGTACTCGCCGTACTCGGCGTTGTTCGAGATCGAGTAGTTCATGTTCGCGATGCCGCCTTCGTAGATCAGGTCGACGATCAGCTTCAGTTCGTGCAGGCACTCGAAGTACGCCATTTCCGGCGCGTAGCCCGCTTCGACCAGCGTTTCGAAGCCGGCCTTGATCAGGTCGACGGTGCCGCCGCACAGCACGGCCTGCTCACCGAACAGGTCGGTTTCGGTTTCTTCGCGGAAGTTCGTTTCGATGATGCCGGCACGGCCGCCGCCGTTAGCCGCTGCGTACGACAGCGCGATGTCGCGCGCCGCGCCCGACTTGTCCTGCGCAACCGCGATCAGGTGCGGCACGCCGCCACCTTGCGAGTAGGTGCCGCGAACCGTGTGGCCCGGCGCCTTCGGCGCGATCATGATCACGTCGAGGTCGGCGCGCGGAATCACCTGGCCGTAGTGAACGTTGAAGCCGTGCGCGAACGCGAGCGCCGCGCCCTGCTTGATGTTCGCGTGAACTTCCTTCGCGTACACCTCGGCGATCTGCTCGTCCGGCAGCAGCATCATGACGACGTCCGCGCCCTTCACCGCTTCCGCGACTTCCTTCACTTGCAGGCCAGCGTTTTCAGCCTTGCTCCACGATGCGCCGCCCTTGCGCAGACCGACCGTGATGTTCACGCCGCTTTCCTTGAGGTTCAGCGCGTGCGCATGGCCTTGCGAGCCATAGCCGATGATGGTGACCTGCTTGCCCTTGATGAGGGAGAGATCGGCGTCCTTGTCGTAGAAAACTTTCATGTCGGTTCCTTGGCTAGATTCGATGATTCAGAGAAATTCAGGTACTGCGAATGTTATTGTTGCAAGCCGGGCGATGCCGCGTTGCCCGGCCTTGCGAAACGCGACGTCAGACCTTCAGAATGCGCTCGCCGCGACCGATGCCCGAGCTGCCCGTGCGGACCGTCTCGAGAATCGCCGTGGAGTCGAGCCCCTCGATGAAGGCGTCGAGCTTGTCGCTCGCCCCCGTCAGTTCGATCGTGTAGGTCTTTTCGGTGACGTCGATAATGCGGCCGCGGAAAATGTCCGACATCCGCTTCATCTCCTCACGTTCCTTGCCGACCGCCCTCACCTTGATCAGCATCAGCTCGCGTTCGATGTGGGCGCCCTCGGTAAGGTCGACCACTTTCACCACCTCGATCAGGCGGTTCAGATGCTTCGTGATCTGTTCGATCACGTCGTCCGAGCCAACGGAGACGATGGTCATGCGCGACAGCGAACGGTCTTCGGTCGGAGCCACCGTCAAGGTTTCAATGTTGTAGCCGCGTGCGGAGAACAGACCCACCACGCGCGACAGCGCGCCCGGTTCGTTTTCCAGCAGGACGGAAATGATGTGTCTCATGTTTCGCTTCTTCCAGATGTTGTGTCGATGTCTACGAGCGGAGCGGCGCCGCTTCGTCTGCCCTCGCCTTTTGTGAAGGCGCGCATCACGAAGCCGGCGCTGGATTTATCCAGACGCCCCGTCGTTAAAGATCTTCCGAACCCATGAGCATCTCGGTGATGCCCTTGCCGGCCTGGACCATCGGCCAGACGTTTTCGGTCGGGTCGGTCTGAAAGTCGAGAAACACCGTGCGATCCTTCAGGCGCAGCGCTTCCTTCAGCGCCGGTTCGACATCGGCCGTGCGCTCGATGCGCATGCCCACGTGACCGTACGCTTCGGCGAGCTTCACGAAGTCCGGCAGCGCATCCATGTACGAATGCGAATAGCGCTTGCTGTATTCGATCTGCTGCCACTGGCGCACCATGCCCAGATAGCGGTTATTCAGCGAAATAATCTTGATCGGGAGGTCGTACTGCTTGCAGGTCGACAGCTCCTGGATACACATCTGGATGGAGCCTTCGCCGGTGATGCAGAGCACGTCGTCATCCGGGTGGGCCATCTTCACGCCCATCGCGGCCGGCAAGCCGAAGCCCATCGTGCCCAGGCCGCCGGAATTGATCCAGCGACGCGGCTTGTTGAACTTGTAGAACTGCGCGGCCCACATCTGGTGCTGGCCAACGTCGGAGCAGACGAACGCGTTGCCGTCGGTGAGCTCCCATGCCTTTTCGACCACGTACTGCGGCTTGATGATGTCGCTCTTGCGGTCGAACTTGAGGCAGTCTTTCGAGCGCCAGCCTTCGATGTCCTTCCACCAGTCGGCGAGCGCGGCGGTATCCGGGCCATGCTCGGCCGTCTGCAGTTGCTCGATGAGTTCCTTCAGCACTTCCTTGACGTCGCCGACGATCGGAATGTCGACCTTGACGCGCTTGGAAATGGAAGAAGGATCGATGTCGATATGGATGATCTTGCGCGGCCGCGACGCGAAGTGGTTCGGATCGCCGATCACGCGGTCGTCGAAGCGCGCGCCGATCGCGATCAGCACGTCGCAGTGCTGCATCGCCATGTTGGCTTCGTAGGTGCCGTGCATGCCGAGCATGCCGAGGAATTTCTTGTCGCTCGAGCGATAGCCGCCCAGACCCATCAGCGTGTTGGTGACCGGATAGCCGAGCAGATCGGCAAACTGGTTCAGCTCACGCGACGCATCCGCGAGCACGATACCGCCGCCCGTGTAGATATACGGGCGTTTCGCCGACAGCAGCAGCGAGACCGCCTTGCGGATCTGACCGGAGTGGCCCTTCGTGACCGGGTTGTACGAGCGCAGGGACACGCTCTTGATCGGCTCGTACTGGCAAGGCGCCTTCGACACGTCCTTCGGAATGTCGATCAGCACCGGGCCGGGACGGCCGGTACGGGCGATGTAGAAAGCTTTCTTGACGGTGGCGGCGAGATCGCGCACGTCCTTCACGAGGAAGTTGTGCTTCACGCATGGACGCGTGATGCCGACCGTGTCGCATTCCTGGAATGCATCCTGACCGATCGCGGCAGTCGGCACCTGGCCGCTGATCACCACCATCGGGATCGAATCCATGTACGCGGTGGCGATGCCCGTCACCGCATTGGTGACGCCGGGGCCGGAGGTCACGAGACAAACCCCGACCTTGCCGGTCGAGCGCGCGTAGGCGTCGGCAGCATGCACGGCGGCCTGTTCGTGGCGCACGAGCACGTGCTGGAATTTGTCCTGCTTGTACAGCTCGTCGTAAATGTAGAGTACCGAGCCGCCGGGATAGCCCCAGATGAACTCGACGTCTTCGTCGGCCAGTGCCTTCATGAGCACGGTGGCGCCGATAGAGTCTGCTTCGTGATGGGGGGTCGTATCCGACGTGGAGAATTCCGCGCTGGGCATATTCATTTATTCACCTTTCGAATTTTCGGCAAAAAATTGATCGGGTGCTCTCTGCCGGGCTCGTGACTCGGGTTCAAGCGGCGCGTCCAGTTGACAGGCGGGCTTCTTGGGCCGCACCTCAATTGAGACAACTCACTTATGTTGCGAACCAGAAACGATAGCGGCTGGCGCGTTCGCGGTCAAGAAAATATTGCCATGGGCCCGCGCGCGGGGCGCGCGATCGGGCGAAATGTCGACTGTCATGCAAATGCAAGCTTGAGCATGTTTCGCCCCTGGCGGGGCAAAAGTTTGTTAGCATCCGCGAGCTTTACGACATTTTTCGACCGATTACGCGCACGCTTGCTGCGCCGACCCCCACACGGATGGCATCAGACAAGGAACTCGCCGATTTTCTGGCGGGCGTCGAAAGGCGCGCGTTCAAGCAGACGGTCTACGTCGTGCGGGACGACGATGCGTCCCTCGACATCGTGCAGGACGCGATGATCAAGCTCGCCGAGAAATACGGCGACCGTCCGGCGGCCGAATTGCCGCTGCTGTTTCAGCGTATTCTGCAAAATGCGACGCACGACTATTTTCGTCGTGCCAAAGTGCGCAACACCTGGGTTAGTCTGTTCTCGTCGCTCGGCAATGCCGACGACGACGAATTCGACCCGCTGGAGACCCTCGAGGCAGAGGCGGGTTCGGTCGGGGCCGAGAGCAATGAACAGAAGCTCGAACGCGAGCAGGTCCTGCAGTTGATCGACGACGAGATCCAAAAATTACCGGCACGTCAACGGGAGGCGTTTCTCATGCGTTATTGGGAGGATATGGATGTCGCCGAGACTGCCGCCGCAATGGGCTGCTCCGAAGGCAGCGTGAAAACGCACTGCTCCCGGGCCACCCACACGCTGGCGCAAGCGCTCAAGGCGAAAGGAATTACGCTATGAGCTCCCTCGAAAACACAGAACTCGAGTTTGCGCGTCAACTGCGCCGCGCGCTCGACGAAAACACCGCTAGCCTCCCCCCCGCCACCGTCGACCGGCTCGCCGCCGCGCGTCGTGCCGCGCTGTCGCGCAAGAAGCCGGAAACCGTCAGCGCGCCGGTGTTCGTGCCCACCTTCGCGGGCATGCCGACCGGGATGACGGGCTTGCCGCAGGGAGGGCTCGAGCCGCGCCGCCGCTCGCCGCTGCGCCGCTTCGCGCTCGCGTGGCCGCTCGCCGCGCTGGTGGTGAGCCTGATCGGCATCGCGTACTGGGAAGACCACCAGCGCACCGCCGAGCTCGCCGATATCGATGCCGCCATGTTAAGCGACGACCTGCCGCTCAATGCCTATCTCGACCACGGCTTCAACGCGTACCTTTCACGCGCCCACTGAGCGGGAGATTCTTCGGGTGAGTTACAAGCGCGGCCTGGCCGTTGTTTTCGGATGCGCGATCGCGGCGCTGGTGTCGTTTGCCGCGACGTATTCGCGCTTTCACCCGAGCCCGTCAGCCGTGGGCAATCCGGCGCCCGGCGCCAACATTACGGCGCGCGCGCCCGCCCCCGCACTCTCCGTCGAATTGCCCGACCTGCCGGGCAGCAACAGCCCCCTCGCGTGGTCGCGCCTCAGCCCCGCCGATCACATTGCGCTCGCGCCATTCGAATCCCAGTGGGATACGTTTAGCGATGAGCGAAAACGCAAATGGATCAAGATCGCGTCGAGATACGCGAAGATGTCGCCTGATGCGCAAAAGCGCCTGCATGAGCGCATGGCCGAATGGGTGCGCATGACACCCGATCAGCGCCGCGTTGCGCGCGAGAACTATCAGCTTTCGAAGGAGTTGCCGCGTGAAGCGCGCCAGAACGCGTGGAAGGCGTACCAGCAGTTGCCCGAAGAGACCAAGGAGCGGCTCGCCGCGAGCGAGCACAAGCGTCGTCCTAGCGTCGTCAGCGCGCCGCCGTCGGCTCGCAATGAGATCAAGGGCATCGACCGGCTCGTGAACGCACGCGAGCACACCGCCGGCGCCAGCGACGCCGCGGCGGCGAGCCCCGCGCCCGTGGCCTCCGCTCCGGCCGCGGCATCGCTGCCAACTGCGCCCGCGATTCCGGCGGCTGGCAGCTTCGTGCCCGCGACGCCGCTGCCGGTGTCGCCGGCCGAAGCGCCGGCAATTTTCCACGGCTCCTGATTTCGATCCCGAGCCCGTTACGTGTCCCAGCCGCTCGCCTCCCCTTCCTTGCCCGCCGCACCGCCCGGCGGCTCGGCGCCTACTGTCCGACGACGCCTTGCGGCACTGCTCTACGAAGCGGTCATTCTGTTCGGCGTCGTGTTCCTTGCTGGCTATCTCTTTAGCACGCTCACGCAGCAGCGCAATGGGCTCACGCATCACAACCTGCTCGCCGCGTGGATTGGCCTCGTCGTTGGCGTGTATTTCGTCTGGTTCTGGACGCACGGCGGCCAGACACTGCCGATGAAAACCTGGCGGTTGCGGGTTGTTGGCGCTGATGGCGCGCCCATTTCAGTTGGACGGGCGATTGTGCGGTATGTGTTCGCGTGGTTGTGGTTTTTGCCGCCGCTCGCGTTGCATCCGATGCTTGGGTTGCGGGTGCCGCAGACGCTTGTTTTCGCAGCCGTCTGGTTTGTGGTTTGGGCCGCGAGCGGGCGTTTTGATTCGGAGCGGCGGTTTTTGCATGATCGGCTTGCGGGTACGCGGGTGGTTTCGGTTATGCGCTGAGCGCGTGGGCTTTGGCGGCGTTTTCCGTCATGCGGTGTTGGCCAACAAAGCCAGAACAACGACAAAAAAAGGCCCCCGCCAGGCCCCTCCGTAATAAGAACTTCCCATGACTGTCACGCCGCAGTCACGCGCGCCCGGCCCAATACGGGCACCGCCACTCGACGCGTGAGCCATGGACCCCAATACGTCCGCGACTTCCCTGTTTCGTCAAACCGGCCCGAGCGTCGACCCCGTCGCGTTCAGGCCCGCCCCGGGTTCTACTCACCACGGTCTGCCGCTGCCGGCAACGCCGTCACTCGATGCCCACGTCGACCATCCCGACGACGGCCACACCGATCCGCACCGCTATCGCACGATCTGGCTCTCGGACATCCACCTCGGCTCGAGCGGCTGCCAGGCGGGCTATCTGCTCGACTTCCTGCGCCACAACGAATCGGAGTACCTGTACCTGGTCGGCGACATCATCGACGGCTGGCAGTTGAAGAAAGGCTGGTACTGGCCGCAGGCGCACAACGACGTCGTGCAGAAAGTGCTGCGCAAGGCGCGCAAAGGTACCCAGGTCATCTATGTGCCCGGCAATCACGACGAAGCCGCACGTCAGTTCTGCGACCTCGCGTTCGGCGACATCCACGTGCGCGGCGAAGCGTTCCACACGACGCTCGCCGGCAAGCGGCTGTGGATCGTGCATGGCGATCTGTTCGACGGCGTGATCCAGCACGCGAAATGGCTCGCCTATCTCGGCGACACGCTCTACACGATGATCCTCGTGCTGAACCGCTGGTTCAACCGGATCCGCAGCAAGCTCGGCTTCCCGTACTGGTCGCTCTCGCAATACCTGAAGCATCAGGTCAAGAACGCGGTCAACTTCATCTCGTCGTTCGAACGCGTGATGACCGACGAAGCGCGTCGCCGCGGCTGCGACGGCGTCGTCTGCGGGCACATCCACAAGGCCGAGATGCGCGAGATCGACGGCGTGCTCTATTGCAACGATGGCGATTGGGTCGAGAGTCTGTCGGCGCTCGTCGAGACCTATGAAGGCGAACTCAAGGTGATCTTCTGGACCGCGCTACGCGCGCCCGAGGCGGGCACGCAAAAAGCCCGCGCCACCGCCTGAGCATTTCCACTCTTCACTTCCACAGGGCCCGCAGCGATGAACAACGCGATGAAGATCATGATCGTCACCGACGCATGGGAGCCGCAGGTCAATGGCGTCGTACGCACGCTGAAGAACACCCGGCGCGAACTCACCGCGCTCGGCCATCAGGTCGATCTGCTGACACCGCTCGAATTCCGCACCATACCGTGCCCGACTTATCCGGAGATCCGTCTGTCGCTGCTGCCGCGCCGCAGACTGCACGAGCGGATCGACCGCTTCGCTCCGGATGCGTTGCACATCGCGACCGAAGGACCGCTCGGCATGGCCGCGCGCGCTTACGCGCTGAAGCACAAGCTGCCGTTCACGACCGCGTATCACACGCGCTTTCCCGAGTACGTGGAAGCGCGCTTTCGCATCCCGCTCGCGGCAACCTACAAGTTTCTGCACTGGTTCCACAAGCCGTCGCTCGCGGTGATGGCGCCGACGCCCGTCGTCAAGCAGGACCTCGAAAAGTTCGGCTTCACCAACGTCGTGCTGTGGACCCGCGGCGTCGATCTCGAGATCTTCCGTCCGATGGACTCGAAGGTGCTCAACACCGCGCGGCCGATCTTCCTGTACGTCGGACGCGTTGCGGTCGAGAAAAACGTCGAGGCCTTTTTGCAACTCGATCTGCCCGGCTCGAAGTGGGTCGCGGGCGATGGCCCGGCGCTCGCCGAACTCAAATCGCGCTATCCTCAGGTCAACTATCTAGGCGTGCTGTCGCAGGCCGAACTCGCGAAGGTCTACGCGGCCGCCGACGTCTTCGTGTTTCCGAGCCGCACCGACACGTTCGGGCTCGTGCTGCTCGAAGCGCTCGCATGCGGCACGCCGGTGGCCGCGTATCCGGTCACCGGCCCGATCGACGTGCTCGGTGACGGCAGTGCCGGTGCGATGCACGAGGATCTGCGCGAAGCCTGTCTCGAAGCACTGAAGATCGATCGCGCGCATGCGCGCGCGTGGGCCGAGCGCTTCTCGTGGGCCGCGGCGTCCGCGCAGTTCGCCACCCATCTGAAGCCGCTGCGCGGCACGGCGTATCGCGAGGAAAGCGCCGCCGCGTGATGCGGCGTGCCCGGAGCTATCCATGCGAAGCAGTCGATCCAGCGTCGAAGGCGCGTCGAACGGCGCACTGCGCGCCGTCGAGTCCACCAGCGACACCACGAGCATCGAACCGTTCGACGATGTTCGCGAGCCGGGTGTGCCCGAGCATGCGCAGACCGTGCATCGGGTGAACGGTGCCAAGGTAATGAACGACGGCGCGAACGTTGTGGAGGGCACGCAGCACAACGCCACCCACGACTCAACTCGCGACTCGACCCAGGACGCCCCCAGCGAACCACTCAGTCCCGACGATCCGCTCGCCCCGCTACCCTTCAACCCCTACAAAGGCAACCGCGGCCTGACTCGCGCGTGGCACGCGATGAAGAACTCGCTGGCCGGCTTTCGCGTGGCGATTCGCGAGGAGAGCGCGTTTCGTCAGGAGCTCACGCTCGCCGCGATCCTGATTCCATGCGGCCTCGTCGTGCCCGTCGATCCCGTGTCGCGCGTGCTGCTGCTCGGCTCGGTGCTGCTCGTGCTGATCGTCGAGCTGCTCAATTCGAGCGTCGAAGCAGCGATCGACCGCATCTCGCTCGAACGTCACGAGCTCTCGCGCCGCGCGAAGGATCTCGGCAGCGCGGCTGTGATGGTCGCGCTCGGCATGTGTCTGATGACGTGGGGTGTGATCGTCGGGCCGCTGGTCGTCGGCTGGATTCGCGCGTGGCTTTGAGTTTCGATGCGAGTTGAAGCGCGCGCATCAAGAGCGCGCTTCGCCACGTCCCACAGAATGAAAATCCGCGCAGGCGGTTGGGTATTAGAACGCTCGGTTTATAATCGTTCGATGGTCTCACAGGAAAGCGCCAGCGCAACCGCAATACCGCGCGGCGTCAACCTGCCCTTTTGGGGGGCCCGCCGCGTCGCGGCGGGTACGGGAGCGCTCAACATACCAACCGTATCCGGGTGGAACACGCAGCAGCGGCACGCCGCCGTGCGCCCAGCCCGGCATAACCAGGGCCGGACGACATGGAAGCCAAACCTCCCCGCCGCACGCGCGAACGGATTCTCGAACTGTCGTTGAAGCTGTTCAACGAAATCGGCGAGCCGAACGTCACGACGACGACGATCGCCGAGGAAATGGAGATCAGTCCAGGCAACCTGTACTACCACTTCCGCAACAAAGACGACATCATCAACAGCATCTTCAGCCAGTTCGAGCAGGAGATCGAGAAGCGTCTGCGTTTCCCCGACGACCATCGCGCGACCATCGACGAAATGTGGTCGTACCTGCAGTACATGGTCGATTTCACGTGGCGCTACCGCTTCCTGTACCGCGACCTGAACGACCTGCTCGCCCGCAACCGCACGCTCGAGACGCACTTCAAGCAGATCATCAGCCACAAGGTGCGCTTCGCGAGCCAGTTCTGCGAGCAGCTCGTCGCCGACGGCGAAATGGTCGCGACGCCGCAGGAAATGCAGGTGATCGCGACCAACGTCGGCGTGATCGGCACGTACTGGCTGTCGTATCAGTTCGTGATGAATCCGCGCAAATACAACGAGCAGGAAGCGATCCGCGAGGAACTGCATCAG
Organism: Paraburkholderia sp.; assembly: GCA_036264535.1. Taxonomy (GTDB): domain Bacteria; phylum Pseudomonadota; class Gammaproteobacteria; order Burkholderiales; family Burkholderiaceae; genus Paraburkholderia. The sequence goes on from DATAQT010000059.1 coordinate 10,181, forward strand.
GTGAGCGTGCAGATCGTGTCGCTGATGGCGCCGTACCTGCGCGGCCGCTCGCGGCAGCTCTTCGACGATCTCGTATCAGGCAAGCTGCCTAAGCGCGAGTTCTACGACTACCTGCCGCCCCGTGAAGGCGCCGCGCCTCGTAACGAATCGAAGGACAGTTCAGCATGAAGTCGGTGTGTGTGTATTGCGGCTCGTCGATGGGAGCCCAACCGTTATATGCCCAGGCGGCGCGCGCCTTCGGTCGCGCGCTGGTCGAGGCCGATCTCGCGCTCGTCTACGGCGGCGGCAAGGTGGGGCTGATGGGTGTGATCGCCGATACCGTGATGTCCGAGGGTGGCCGCGCGATCGGCGTAATTCCCGAACTGCTCGTCAGCAAGGAAGTCGGCCATAACGGTCTGACCGAGTTGCACGTGGTGCCCGACATGCATCATCGCAAGAAGATGATGGCCGAGCTGTCCGACGCGTTCGTCGCGATGCCGGGCGGCGCGGGCACGCTCGAGGAGCTGTTCGAGGTCTTCACGTGGGCGCAGCTCGGCTACCACGGCAAACCGGTGGCACTCCTGAACATCGGCGGCTTCTACGAGCCGCTGATTGGCCTGCTCCAGCACACGGTCGACGAAGGCTTCATGAGCAAGGCCTATCTCGACATGCTGCAGATCGACGCCGATCCGCTCGCCTTGATAGGCAAGCTGCAACGCTATGCGCCGCCCGCGCGCGACAAGTGGACGGCGGTACAAAGCGACGCGCTCTGAAGCGCGGCCCAAACCTGAACGAGGCGCGCCGCGCGCATCACCCGACGATGAGGTTGCGATGACGAAAGCTGTTCTGATCACCGGAGGCAGCCGCGGCATCGGCCGCGCCACCGCGCGTCTGCTGGGCGCGCGCGGCTGGTGCGTCGGTGTGAACTACGTGCGCGAGCTCGCCGCGGCGCAGCAGACGGTCGCCGAGGTCGAACACGCGGGCGGCCACGCGGTGCCGATCGCCGGCGATGTCGCGAACGAAGCCGACGTGATCGCAATGTTCGAGACGCTGCAGCAAACCTTTGGCCGTCTCGATGCGCTCGTCAACAACGCCGGCATCGTCGCGCCGTCGAGCCAGCTCGCCGATATGGACTTCGCGCGTCTGAAACGCATGTTTGATGTCAACGTCCTCGGCGCCTATCTGTGCGCGCGCGAAGCGGCGCGACGCATGTCGACCCAGCGCGGCGGCGCGGGTGGCGCGATCGTCAATGTTTCTTCGGCGGCAGCACGGCTCGGTTCGCCGAACGAATACGTCGACTATGCGGGCTCGAAAGGCGCCATCGACACCATGACGCTCGGACTCGCGAAAGAACTCGGCCCGCAGGGCGTGCGCGTGAATGCGGTGCGTCCCGGCCTGATCGACACCGAAATCCATGCGAGCGGCGGCAAGCCCGAGCGCGCCGCGCAACTGGGCGCGACCACGCCGCTCGGCCGCCCCGGCCGCGCGGACGAAGTCGCCGAGGCGATCGTTTGGCTGCTTGGCGACGCGGCGTCGTACGTGACGGGCGCGCTGTTCGACGTCGCCGGCGGCCGCTGAGCGAAAGCCGCGCGCAACGCGACGCAAGCCTCGAACGCAAAGCCCGGTCCGCTACGGCCACGCCTTTTTTCACCACCCTCCTCCCTCTCCTCTCCTTTACGAATTCCTGTCGATCCGTCGCGAAACCCACACAGTCGCGCATCGAATGCGCGGGCCTCCCCTTGCCCGTAATCTTCGGTAATAATGCGGCGCTACAATCGAGCGGATCGTATGCGTCCGCAGGCGACGCAAGCAAAACATAAGTACGAGGCCCACGCCGTCCCGTACGCTGACCAGAGACTTCCATGCCAGACAAGCAGTCCGCGCGCTGGCGCGCCCACAACGCCAGCGCGACGGCCTCGACCTCGGCCGCTCCCGCAGACGGCGCGCATGAGGCCGCGTTTTCCGCCAGTACCGCAAGCCCGTTTGCGGGCGCGCAGAACCATCGCAGACGCGACGACCCCACGGCCGACTCGCGTCACGCAACCAGTGCGCCCCGCGTGAGCGAAGCGTCGGGGTCCCCGCATCCCGCTGCTTCAGGCCCAGCGATATTGAGCGCCGATACCGCTCACACCTCGGGCTCCGCCGTTTCCGCCGACCGTGCCACGCGCGGCTTGCAGCGTTGGCGCGCGCTCGCGACGATCCGTCCGCTGCTGTGGCTCGTCGCGCTGGCGATCCTGTGCGCGTGGCTGATCCCGGGCATTCTCGGTCACGAGCCGTGGAAGCAGGACGAAACCTACACGTTCGGCATCGTCCAGCACATGCTCGATACCGGCGACCTCGTCGTGCCGACCAATGCCGGCCAGCCCTTCGTCGAAAAGCCGCCGATCTACGACTGGGTCGCCGCCGGCTTCGCGTGGATGTTTGGCCGCTGTCTGCCGCTGCACGATGCGGCGCGGCTCGCGAGCGCGCTGTTCGCGGGCCTGACGGTCTACTACACCGCGCGCGTCGCGCGTCGCGCGGTCGATGCGTCGAGCTGGTTCGATCTGCGCGTGATCGGCACACTCGCGCTGTTCGGCGGCACGCTCGTCGTCGTCAAGCACGTGCACGACATGATGACCGACGTCGCGCTGATGGCCGGCGCCGCGCTTGGCTTCTGCGGACTGTTCGAGCTCGTGCTCGTGCATCTGCGCGACGACCCGCGCGCCGCGTCGTATGTCCCGATGCGTGCGCAAGCCGCACGGCAGACCGACCCGCGCGATGCCCGCGAGCGCCGTCACGCGATCATCAGCGGCGCGACGATGTTCGGCGCGGGCGTCGGCGTCTCGCTGCTCGCGAAGGGACTGTTCGTGCCGCTCGTGTTCGGCGCGACCACCTGCGCGGCGCTGCTGCTCTATCCCGCCTGCCGCAGCCGCGGCTTCGCGGGCGCGCTCGGCCTTGCCGCGCTCGCCTGCGCGCCATTCGCGCTGATCTGGCCGATCTGTTTCTACCTGCGCTCCGAGACACTCTTCAAGGTGTGGCTGTGGGATAACAACGTCGGGCGTTTCTTCGGTTTTTCGGTCGCCGAGCTCGGCTCCGAAAACGAGAGCCGTCTGTTCGTGCTGCGCACCGTGCTGAGCGTCGGCTTTCCGGTCGTGCCGCTGGCGCTGGCCGCGCTAGCCGGTGGCGCGTGGCGGCGCTGGCGCGATCCGCGTGTCGCGTTACCGGTGCTGTTCGCGGGCATCGGTTTCGCGGTGCTGCAGAGCTCGGCGACGGTCCGTGAGCTGTACATCCTGCCGTTCATCGCGCCGCTCGCGCTTCTCGCGATGCAAGGCGTCGAGCGCTTGCCGGCGCGCCTGCATACCGGCTGGGATATAACGAGCCGCGTGCTGTTCGGCAGCGCGGCCGCGCTCGTGTGGATAATCTGGTCGACCATGACGAGCCCGGCGAGCACGCACGGGTCGCTGCATCTGCTCGGCCGTTGGCTGCCGCTCGACTGGGTGCTGCCAATCGCGCCCGTGCTGATCGTCGGTGCGCTGTTACTGACGATCGGCTGGCTGTGGCTGCTGCCGTCGTTCAAGTACGCGGGCAAATGGCGCGGCGCGCTCAGCTGGTGCGCGGGCGCGATGCTCGTGTGGGGCCTCGTCAGCACGCTGCTGCTGCCGTGGCTCGACTACGCGAAAAGCTACCGCTGGGTGTTCACGGACCTTGGCGCGAAGATGGATATCGAATGGAACGACGGCGACTGCATGGCGAGCGCCGGACTCGGCGAATCGGAAGCGCCGATGCTCTACTACTACACGGGCATCGAGCATCAGCCGAGCGAAGATCCGCGCACGACCGCCTGCACGTGGCTGATCGAAGAGAGCCGCCGCGACAACGCGCGCCCGCCGGCCGGCGAATGGCGGCTGTTCTGGTCCGGCGCGCGGCCGGGCGATTCGGATGAACTGTTGCGCGTGTTCGTGCGCACGCCGGTGGCGGGCAAGGCGTACGGCGACGACTAGAGAACCGCGGAACGCGTCGCGCCGGCTGAGCGCCCCGCGCACGTATCCGCGCTGATTTAGAACGACGACCCAGGCTCGCGCAGAAACGCGATCTCTTCGTCGCTCGATTCACGCCCGAGCCACGCGTTGCGATGTGGAAAGCGTCCAAACCGCTCGATGACTTTCGCGTGGCGCAGGGCGTGCTGATAATAGCCGTCACCGCCGGGTTCCGCCGCGAGCTGTTTGAACAGACGCAGCGACTCCTGCTGGCTCGCGAGCGTTTCATCGTGTTCGAACGGCAGATACGCGAACGCGCGATGCTGCGTGCCCGGCAACAAACGATCAGCACCACTTGCGATCATCCGTTGGGCGGTATGCAGCGCCTTGCTGTCTGCCGCGAAAGCGCGCGCTGTATGGCGATGGCAGTTGCGCGAGAACTGGTCGAGCACGATGACGAGCGCCAACGCGCCCAACGGAGAAGCCTGCCATGTGTCGAGCTGACCCGCGTTCGCCGCATCGATCAGGTCACCGAAACGCTCGCGCAGCATCGTATCGACCGCGTTTTTGCGCTTGAACCAGAGCTTGCGCTCCGTGCCGTAGTGCGGCGAGTCCGGCGTACCGAACCAGCAGTCGAGGACTTCGCGCGCCCGCGGCGCGAGCGCCGTATAGTCGGCTTCGACCGAGTACGGTGTCGGCGCGCCATGCCGCGCCGTGTCAGCCATTGCGGTTGCGCATCCAGTCCGCCGTTTCGAAGAACGAGCCGAGCAGACGCTCGCGCAGCGGCTCCGGCAAGCCGACATCCTCCATCGCCCACGCCATGCATCTCAGCCACTGGTCGCGCTCGCCCGACGCGATCGCGAACGGCAGATGCCGCGCGCGCAAACGCGGATGGCCGAAGCGACTGATGTAATGATCGGGGCCGCCGAGCCAGCCGCACAGGAACCAGAACAGCTTGTCGCGCGAACCATCGAGCGACGCCGGATGCAGCGCGCGAATCCCGGCGAAATCCGCCTCGAGATCCATCAGGTCGTAAAACCGGTCGACCAGTTCGCGCACGCGCGCCTCGCCGCCCACGAGTTCGAAGGCCGTCGGCTGGTCCGGGGACACTTCGTCGTTCAAATCGCTCATACCCTGCTCAACAGCAAAAAACATCACAAAGAAAACTCACGCGTCGCGCAGCGATTGCAGCGCGGGCCGCGCCAACACATGCCGCAGACTCAGCCACCCGCCGACGCCCGCACACGCGATCCCTGCGGCAATGCCCGCCGGGAGCACCCACGGATCGAAGTCCAGATAGAACTCGAACACGTGCGTGGCCAACATCGAGCCGACGATCTGCGCGCCGAGCGCCGCCATCAAGCCCGCGAGCGCGCCGACTGCGACGAATTCGGCCACCTGGACCGCCCGCACCTGACGATGCGATGCGCCCAACGCGCGCAGCAGCGCGGATTCTCGCATACGCTCGTCGCGCGTGCCGGCGAGCGCCGCGTACAGCACCAGTACGCCGGCCGCAAGCGTGAACGCGAACAGGAACTGCACCGCGCCGATCACCTGCTGCAGAACGCGCTGAACCTGCGCGAGGATCGGACCGGTATCGATCGCGGTGAGATTCGGATACGCGGAGATCAGGCCGTCGATCGTCGACTGTTTGTCCGGCGGCAGATGGAAGCTCGTGATGAAGGTCGCCGGGAAATCCTGCAACGCGGCGGGCGGCATCAGCACGAAGAAATTGACCTTGAACGACCCCCAGTCGAGCTTGCGCACGCTCGTGACCGGCGCGTCGACCGTGAGGCCCGTCACATCGAAGCGCAGCACGTCGCCGGGCTTCACGTTGATAAGCTTCGCCAGACCCTGCTCGATCGAGATCTGCGGCTTGGTCGTGTCGCCGAACCAGTTGCCCGCGGCGATCCGGTTGTCGTCGGGCAGCTGCGTCGTGTACGACAGGTTGAACTCGCGGTCCACCAGACGCCGCGCGTCCGCGCCCTTGAACGAGTCCGGGTCGACCGCGCGGCCGTTGATCGCGACGAGTCGCCCGCGCACCATCGGCGAAAGCGCCGCGTCGGCGATGCCGTGCGCGTCCAGATACTGCGTGACCGCGTCGCGCTGATCGGGCTGGATGTCGATGATGAACTGGTTGGGTGCATCGGGCGGCGTCGATTTGCGCCAGCCTTGCACGAGGTCGTTGCGGGTCATTGCGATCAGCAGCAGGCACATCAGGCCGATGCCGAGCGCGGTGATCTGCAGCGCGCTCGTGCTGCTGCGCCGCTCCAGCGACGCCAACGCATAGCGCCAGCCGATGCCCGCATTGACGCGCTCGCTGCGCACAAAACGCGCCGCGCCCCACAACGCGAGCCGCGCGATGCCGGCGAACACCAGCAGCCCGCCCGCGAAACCGCCCGCGACAATGCCGCCGAGCTTCAATTCCCCGGCGGCGAGAATCAGCAGCCCCGCGAACAGCACGATGCCGAACGCGTAGGCGGCCCACGCGGTGCGTCCCGCCTCGCCCCATTCACGGCGCAGCACGCGCACCGGCGGCACGCGTGTGAGCGGCAACAGCGGCGGCAGCGCGAAGCCGAGCAGCAGCACGAGGCCGGCCGCGATCCCTTCGAGCGCGGGCCACAGCGTCGGCTGCGGCAGCACCACGTCGATCAGGCCGCCGAGCCACGTCAGCAGCGCGAGATGGCCGAGATAACCGAGCGCCACGCCGAGCCCGCCGCCCACCACGCCGAGCCCGACGAATTCGAGCGTGAAGAGCGCGCGCAGCGCGGCCTGGCTCACGCCCAGACAGCGCATCGCCGCGCAGCCGTCGAGATGCCGGCGCATGTAGCGGTGCGCGGCCATCGCGATCGCGACCGCCGCGAGCAGCGCCGTCAACAGCGACACGAGCGTCAGGAAATGGCCCGCGCGATCGAGCGTCTGACGCACTTGCGGCTGGCCGTCGTGCAGCGACTCGAGCGCGACGCCGCGCATCTTGCCGCCGTCGACGTGCTCATGCGCGAACTGCGCGAAGCGCGCGACCGCGTCGTCGGAACCGGCGACCAGCAGCCGATAGGTGACGCGGCTGCCGTACGTGATCAGGCCCGTCGACGGCACATCGTCGGCGCGCAGCATCAGGCGAGGCGAAAAATTGACGAACGAGAAGCCGCGATCGAGCTCGCGCGTGATCACCGCGCCGACCGTGAAATGGCGATTCCCGACCTTCACCGCATCGCCGATCTTCAGCTTCAAAGCGTCGAGCAGTTCCTGGTCGACCCACACGGTGCCCGGCGCCGGAATCGAGGTCGCCGGATGATCGGCCGCGCCTACTGCTGGCGCGATCCGCAACGCGCCGCGCAGCGGGTAGTCGGGCGACACCGCCTTGACGGCGGCGAGGCGCGAAGCCGGCTGCGCGCCGGTTGAATTGATCATGCTCGGGAAGATCGCCGTGGTGGCGGTGCGCAGGCCGAGTCGGTGCGCCTCGGTGGCGAATTGCGGATCGACCGTATGATCGGCGCGCACGATGAAGTCGGCGGCGATCATGCGCCGCGCATCGCGCTCGAGCCCCTGATGCAGCCGATCGGCCAGAAACCCGACGCTCGACAACGCGGCGACCGCCAGCACGAGCGCGAGCAGCAGCATCGTCAATTCGCCCGCGCGCCAATCGCGCGCCGTCATGCGCATGGACTGGCGCACCAGATCGATGCCGCCGAACCGGCGCGCGGGCCTTGCGTCGGCGCGCGCCCTTGAACCCGCCTTAGATCCTGGTAGTGCTTCGCTCAATCGTGCCTGCTCCTCGCAAATCGCGACACCATGTGCGTGGCCATGCCGCGAAAACCGCCCTGCACGCCACGCCACAACCGCGGCAACGCCCACGCCGCGAGCAGCAGGAAGCCTACCATCAAGACCAGAAACGCGAGCGGCGCGAACAGCGCGAGCAGCACGCCGCCGAACACGAGGCCGTCCTCGGCGGTCGACGTGACGACGTTCGACACCGGCTCCGGCGACAGATTGATCAGTGCGCGCGTGCCCGCCTTCGCGAGATGCGCGGTGCCGGCGAGCGTGCCGCCCGCGAGCGCGGCAACGGTCAACAACGCCGGATCGGCATGGCCGAGCGCGCCGGCGGCCAGCACCGCGCCGGCCGGAATGCGGATGAAGGTGTGAATCGCGTCCCACAGGGAATCGAACGCGGGGATTTTGTCGGCGAGGAATTCGGCGAGCGTCAGCACGGCGGCCGCACCAATCACCCACGGCGAAGACAGCGCGGACAACGTGTTCGGCAAATGAATCAGGCCAAGACGTTCGAACACGCCAGCCAGCAGGACCGTCAGATAGAGGCGCAGACCGCTGCCCCATGAAAGGCCCGCTGCAAGCGAAAGTGATTCAAGCATGGCCGCCTCCACGCGCTTTGTGCGTGCCGGGCGCCGCGGCGGGAACAAGGGAACGTTCCGCGCCGAAGCCGTCAGACTCGCCAGGCCGGCCGCGCCAGCCAGGCCGCGGGCAATCTCAGGGTCGTTTCTGTCTCATTATAGCCACGATAATTCGCAGAACGTAGAGCGGTGAAGCCTCGCTGTGGCTTGCCTGCACTGGCCGCCGGATCAGTGCCCCGACGACAGCTTCAATCCGACGAGGCCGATCACGATCAGCGACGCGCTGGCGACGCGCGCAACCGTCAACGCCTCGCCCAACATCACGACGCCGAAGATGAACGCGCCGACCGCGCCGATCCCGGTCCATACAGCATAGGCCGTACCCAGGGGCAATTGGCGCATCGCGAGCGCGAGCAGCACGAAGCTGCCGAGCGCGGTCACGACTGTGAACACGGACGGCCAGAAGCGGGTGAAACTCTCGGAAGTTTTGAGACCGGCCGCCCACGCGACTTCGAGCAAACCGGCAATCAATAGAAGAAACCAGGACATCGAAACAGCTCCATGAAAAATGGGGCCGTCCCCGATGATCGATGCAAGCGTAAGGTCGTCCTTACCTCAGAAGATTATAACGGAGCGGCATGGTGGTCCTGCTCACACCGCGCCCACCAGCCGATACCCGACCCCCGTCTCCGTGACGATATGCTCCGGCTGCGCCGGATCGCGCTCGAGCTTGCCGCGCAAATGCGCCATGTAGATGCGCAGATAGTGGTGGCTCTCGACATGCGACGGCCCCCACACGTCACGCAGCAACTGCCGGTGCGTGAGCACGCGGCCGGCGTGGCGCACGAGCGTCGTGAGCAGCCGGTATTCGATCGGCGTCAGATGGACCGTGGCGCCGTCGCGCGTGACCTGGCGCAGCGCGAGGTCGACCGTGACCGCGCCGAAGCGCACCTGCGCCGATTCGTTCGCGCCGCCCTGATTGCGCCGGCGCAGATGCGCGCGGATCCGCGCGAGCAGTTCGGACACGCCGAACGGCTTGGTCAGGTAGTCGTCGGCGCCGGCATCGAGCGCGGCGACCTTTTCGCTTTCCTGGGTGCGCGCCGACAGCACGATGACGGGCAGCTCGCTCCAGCCGCGCAGCTCGCGGATCACTTCGAGGCCGTCGGTGTCGGGTAGGCCGAGATCGACGATCACGAGGTCGGGCTTGCGCGTCGCCGCTTCGACGAGCCCCTGCTTGCCGGTCTCGGCGTCGTACACGGCGATGCCCTCGTCTTCGAGCGCCGCACGCACGAAGCGGCGAATCTGCTTTTCGTCTTCGATCAGAACGACGGTGATGCTCAGGTCACTCATGGGCGGGTCGGGTGAGCGGGTTGAGGTCGGCGGCGGTGTCTGTGATGGCGCCTTCGTCTTCGAGCACGTCAGGTGCCTCGGGCGGCGTCTTGACCGGCAGGGTGAACCAGAAGCGCGCGCCTTCGACGTGGCCATCGGCGGCAATCCGGTTGAGCGCGCCGATTGTACCGCCGTGTGCCTCGACGATCGCGCGGCAGATCGCGAGGCCAAGGCCGATGCCCGGTTTCGCCGACTCCTTCTCGCCGCGCGTGAACTTCTCGAACACGCGCGCTTCCATGCCGGCGGGCAGTCCGGGGCCGTTGTCATCGATCGTGATGCGCACGAACGGCGCGCCGTCCGCGTCGATCTGCTGCGCGCCGATGGCGAGCGGCGTGCCGGATGCGGTGTATTTGGCCGCGTTTTCGAACAGATTCGAGAACAGCCGCTCCATCAGTACCGCGTCGAGGTGCAGCAGCGGCAGATCGGCCGGCAGCGTGACCTGCACCGGATGGTCCGCGAGCACGCGCTTGCAGGCGCGCAGCGCGGCGCCGACGGTCTCCTCGAGCAGCGTCCATTGCTGGTTCAGTTGCAGGCTGCCGGCCTGCAAGCGCGCCATGTCGAGCAGATTCGTGACGATGCCGGTCATGCGCAGCGCCTCTTCGTGGATCGCGTCGACGAGTTCGTCATCGCGCCGCGCGGCCGATGGCGCTTCGCTCTGCGAAGCGGTTGGCTCGCCTCCAGCCACTCGCGCTTGCCGCCCCTGCGCGAGCATCGACGAAAACCCGACGATCGTCGTCAGCGGCGTGCGCAGATCGTGCGAAATCGCCGACAGCAGCGAATTGCGCAGCCGCTCCGACTCCATGTTGACGAGCGCATCGCGCGCGATATCGACGTAGTGGACACGCTCGAGCGCGAGCGCGATCTGCGCGGCGAACGCATCGAGCATGCGCCGCTGCTCGGGCACGGTCAGCTCGCGCTCGTCGCGCACGACCACTGCGAGCACTCCGCGCGTGCGCATCGGCGCCTTCAGCGGCAGATACAGCGCCGCGGCGGCCGGCAAGGTGTCGGTGCCGTGACCGGCCGGCTTCTGCTGATCGTAGACCCATTGGCCGACGTCGAGATCGAGCGCGTCGCCTTCGAGCGTGATCGCCGCGTCGGGGTCCTCGATCTTCTGTTTGACCTGATCGACGCTGTCGGGCAGCAGAATCGCGACGCGCGCGCCGAACACCTCGCTCACGTGCCGGCTGCCGATGCCGACGATCTGCTCGATCGCGAGCGCCGCGGCGAGTTCGCGCGCCATTTCGTACATCGCGCCGGTGCGCTGCTCGCGACGTCGCGCGACGCTCGCCTCGCGGCGCAGGCTCGACGTCAGATGGCTGATCACGAGCGAGGTCAGCAGCATGCCGAAGAACGTCAGCAGGTACTGCGTATCGGAGACCGACAGCGACATGCGTGGCGGCACGAAGAAGAAATCGAACGCGGCGACGCTCGCGAACGACAACACGACACCGGGCCCGCGTCCCAGCTTCACCGCGGTGAAGATCACGCCGAGCAGATACAGCATCACGAGGTTGGTCAGATCGATACGGTCGATCAGCTGGCTCGACAGCAACGTGATCGCGGTGCCGATCGCGAGGGCGAGCGCGTACGCGCGCGGCGGCGAGCGACGCTCGCGGGCCGCGCCCAACGCCTCGCGCCACGCGTTCGCGGTCGTGTTCAACAGACGCCGCTGCTCGCCGCCATCGCGCTCCGACGACACGCGAATCAGCGTGAGATCGAGATCGCCGCTCTTCTCGGCGATGCGCTCGCCAAGCGGCCGACGCAGCCAGCGGCTGAGGCCGGTGCGCGACGACGCACCCGCCACCAGCTTCGAGACGTTGCGCGCCTGGGCGTAACCGATCAACGCGTCGAGCGCATCGGTGGCGGCGAGCGTCGCGGTTTCGGCGCCGAGTTCGGCGGCGAGCTTCAGCGCGTTCAAGGTGCGTTCGCGTCGGGCGTCGGGCAGCCGCTGCAACGCGGGCGTTTCCACATAAACCGCGAGCCAGTCGCCCTTCAGGCTCCCGGCAAGGCGCGCCGCCGAGCGCACCAGCGCCGGCGCTTCCGGACCGGGACCGACGCACACCAGCAGTCGCTCGCGCGCCTGCCAGATACGCTGGATCGAACGATCGGCGCGGTACTCGCGCATCTGCGCGTCGACGCGATCGGCGGTGCGGCGCAGCGCCAGCTCGCGCAGCGCGATCAGGTTGCCCTTGCGAAAGAAGTTGCGTACCGCGCGCTCGGCCTGCTGCGCCATGTACACCTTGCCGTCGCGCATGCGGTCGAGCAGTTCTTCGGCTGGCAGATCGACGAGCGTGACTTCGTCGGCATGATCGAACACGCGATCGGGCACCGTCTCCCACACGCGGATGCCGGTGATCTGACCGACCACGTCGTTCAGGCTCTCCAGGTGCTGCACGTTGACGGTCGTATAAACGTCGATGCCCGCGTCGAGCAGCTCATAAACGTCCTGCCAGCGCTTCAGATGGCGGGCGCCCTGCACGTTCGAATGCGCGAGTTCGTCGACGAGTATCAGTTGCGACTTGCGCGCGAGCGCGGCGTCGAGATCGAACTCACCGAGCTTGCGGCCGCGATATTCGATCTGGGCGAGCGGCAGCACGTCGAGCCCCGCGAGCAGCGCGGCGGTTTCGCTGCGCCCGTGCGTTTCGGCAATGCCGACCAGCACATCGACGCCTTCTTCCAGGCGGCGGCGCGCGGCCTGCAGCATCGCATAGGTCTTGCCGACGCCAGCTGACGCGCCGAAGAAAATTTTCAGCCTGCCGCGCTGACGTTTTTCTTCGTCGCGCTGCAGTTTGTCGAGCAGTTCGTCAGGATCGGGGCGGTTCATGCTCAGTGGTTTTGATAGTCGTGCGAGCGGCGGTGTCTGCATGGTGGCACGGCCCGCGCCGGCCCGCAAATGGCGACGCGGCGCCACGCGGACGCCGCTGTCTTATCGATGAACCGCAAGCGCGCTCTGGTCGTCGTCGCGTCGGCGTGTCAGCCGCGCTTCATTTCATCGAGCGCGAGATTGAGCTTCAGCACATTCACGCGCGGCTCGCCGAGCACGCCGAACTGACGCCCCGTCGTATAGCGTTCGACCAGCGCCTGCACGTCGTTCGGCGCGAGGTGGCGCGCCTGCGCGACCCGTTCGACCTGGTACGCGGCCGCCGCCGGACTGATCTCGGGATCGAGCCCGCTGCCCGACGACGTGACCAGATCGACCGGCACCGGCTTCGACATGTCGGTGCCCGCTGCCTTCAGCGCAGCGAGCCGGCCCTTGATCTCATCGAGCAGCGCCGGATTGTTCGGCCCGAGGTTCGAGCCGCCCGAGTTCAGCGCGTTGTACGGCATCGGCGACGTCGCCGAGAGCCGGCCCCAGAAGTATTGCGGCGCGTCGAACTGCTGGCCGATCAGCTTCGAGCCGACCACTTTGCCGTTCTGCTCGATCAGGCTGCCATTGGCCTGTTCGTGGAACGCCGCCTGGCCGACCGCGGTCATCACCGCGGGATAAGCGAGTCCGGTGATCGCGGCCAGAACCGCGAAGATCACGATCAGCGGACGGAACAGATTTTTCATGATGGTTCTCTTTCCCTTTTCATCACCTGGTCACTGCGTAGCGAGGCGCTGCTCGCTCAAACCCAGCCGAACGCGGCCAGCACCATATCGATCAGCTTGATGCCGATGAACGGCACGATGATCCCGCCGAGGCCATAGATCAGCAGATTGCGGCGCAACAGGATCGCCGCGCCGAGCGCGCGATAACGCACGCCCTTCAGCGCCAGCGGAATCAGCAGCACGATGATCAGCGCGTTGAAGATCACCGCCGACATGATCGCGGAGGCCGGTGTCGCCAGATGCATCACGTTCAGCGCATTGAGCGCCGGATACGTCGTCGCGAACGCGGCCGGAATGATCGCGAAGTACTTGGCGACGTCGTTGGCGATCGAGAACGTGGTCAGCGAACCGCGCGTCATCAGCATCTGTTTGCCGATCTCGACGATCTCGATCAGCTTGGTCGGGTTCGAATCGAGGTCGACCATGTTGCCCGCCTCTTTCGCCGCCTGCGTGCCGGTGTTCATCGCGACCGCGACGTCGGCCTGGGCGAGCGCGGGCGCGTCGTTGGTGCCGTCGCCCGTCATCGCCACCAGACGCCCTTCGGCCTGATGCGCGCGAATCGTCGCGAGCTTCGTTTCGGGCGTTGCTTCGGCGAGGAAGTCGTCGACCCCTGCTTCGGCCGCGATCGCGGCGGCGGTCAGGCGGTTGTCGCCCGTCACCATCACGGTCTTGATGCCCATCTTGCGCAACTCGGCGAAGCGCTCCTTGATACCGCCCTTCACGACGTCCTTCAACTCGATCACGCCGAGCACCCGCGCGCCCTGCCCGCCCTTCTCGGCGACCACGAGCGGCGTGCTGCCGCGGCGCGCGACATCGGCGACCGCATTGCTGACTTCGCTCGGGAAACGGCCGCCGTGCGCTTCGACGTAGTGCTTGATCGCATCGGCCGCGCCCTTGCGGATTTCGCGTCCCGGCGCCCCGGAGGAAGTCCCCTGGGGGGAGAGGTCGACACCGCTCATGCGCGTTTGTGCGGTGAACGCGAGGAAAATCGCGTGCAGTGAGCCCATGTCACGCTGACGGATATTGAAGCGCTGCTTAGCGAGCACGACGATGCTGCGGCCTTCCGGCGTTTCGTCGGCAAGCGACGATAACTGCGCGGCATCGGCGAGCGCTTCTTCGCTCAGACCCGGCGCCGGCAGAAACTGCGACGCCTGGCGGTTGCCGAGCGTGATCGTGCCGGTCTTGTCGAGCAGCAGCACGTCGACGTCGCCGGCCGCTTCGACGGCGCGCCCCGAGGTCGCGATGACGTTCGCCTGCATCATGCGGCTCATGCCGGCCACGCCGATCGCCGACAGCAGGCCGCCGATCGTCGTCGGGATCAGGCACACGAGCAGCGCGACGAGCGCGGTGATCGTCACCACGTGGCCAGCCTTGGCGGCCACGACGGAGAACATCGAGAACGGCAGCAGCGTCGCGGTGGCGAGCAGCATCACGATCGTCAGCGCGACGAGCAGGATGGTCAGCGCGATTTCGTTCGGCGTCTTCTGACGCTTCGCGCCTTCGACCATCGCGATCATGCGGTCGAGGAACGCCTCGCCTGGATTGGCCGTGACGCGCACGACGATCCAGTCCGACAGCACGCGCGTGCCGCCCGTCACCGATGAAAAGTCGCCGCCCGATTCGCGAATCACCGGCGCGGACTCGCCCGTGATCGCCGATTCGTCGACCGACGCGACGCCGTCGATCACTTCGCCGTCGGCCGGAATCACGTCGCCGGTTTCGACCAGCACGACATCGCCCTTGCGCAGATCGGAAGCGGTCAGAATGCGGATCGGCGACTTCGGATGCGGCTCATTGAGTTTCTTGGCCATCACGTCTTTCTTCGCGCTGCGCAGCGACGCCGCCTGCGCCTTCGAGCGGCCTTCGGCGAGCGCTTCCGCGAAGTTCGCGAACAGCACCGTGAACCACAGCCACAACGTAACCGCGAGAATGAAGCCCGCGGGCGCTTCCGCCTGGCCGCCGAGCGCGGCGATCCACAGAATGGTCGTCAGTATGCTGCCGACGTACACGCAGAACATCACCGGATTGCGGAACTGCGTGCGCGGCGTGAGCTTCTTGAAGGAGTCCACGATCGCCGGGCGCAGCAGCGCCGGGTCGAACATGGACCTGGTTGCATTATGTTCAGTCATTGAATCCTCGAAT
>DATAQT010000414.1:0-6360 GCA_036264535.1 Paraburkholderia sp.
CGCAGCCGCCGCTCCCGCTGCCACCGCTGCCACCGCTGCCACCGCTGCTTCCGCCTCCGCCTCCGCCTCCGCCTCCGCTGCCGCCTCCGCTGCCGCCACCGCCACCGCCACCGCCACCGCCACCGCCACCGCCACCGCTGCCACCGCCGCCACCGCTGCTACCACCACCGCCATTCCCACCACCACTATTTCCCTTACCGCCCGCTCCCGAACTACCGCCACTCCCGCTCCCTGAACCCGCCGCTCCGGCGCCGCTGTTGCCGCTTGCGCCCGCACCGCTATTGCTCGAACCCGCCGCACCGCCACCGCCGTTGCCATTGCCACTACCGCCACCGAGCCTCCCGCAGTCCGGACTGCCGAGCCCGCCGCAGCCGGCCGGCGCCAACACCGCGGCCGCATCGTCGGCGGCGGTCGAGGCGCCGGCTTCGGCGCCGGTCGCCGCGCCGTCGTTCTGCGCCAGCAGCATCGGCGCGGACTCGCGCGGCTGCGCTCGCGACTCGTCGGCGAGCACCATCGAGCGCGGGATCACGTCCGTCGATGCCGCATACGCGGTCCCGCCCGTCAGCGCCGCCACCCCCGCAAGGACCACCGCGCGGCCCAACTTTGCACAGTAGTACTGATTGACAGTTCTGGTCTTCATCGTGCTCCTCCCGAGCGAAGGACGGTACCTCGCCGCCTCCTTTAGCGCTGCTCAGGCGGCGCCCGACCTGTCTGCACGTGGGTCTTGTCGCACCCCGAGTCCGTCGTGTCGAAGTTGTCCGTGCGTCGCTGCCGTGCTGATCGCGCGATGTCGCGCCATCATGTGAAGACGCTCGTCGTGCGGATGTGCGCGGCCTTACGCGCCCGGTTTGGCTTCGAATCTCTGGCCGCTAATTTAGCGATATCCATGCCACGCTTCGCAAAGCCTTGAAGCGACGCGGGCGGTATCGCGATGTGCGATGCGCACGCCGGGAAAATGCCAGAAAACGTTTCGGCGATGAAACGCGCGGACGAAAAAGCCTGTTTCGGCGCGCGATACGTTAAGGAGGGCCGCGTGACACGCGATGCCGGGTCGTGCGAAGTCGATCGGGTTCGAGCCGACGCTAGCTGGCGTTTCGAGACGTGTCGTCGGGGTCGCCGACGTTCGTCGGGTTCTCCGCGTTATCGTCGCGCGGCTGGCTTTGCAGCGCGCGTAAGGTGGCCACCGGAATATGGCAGCGAATCCGATGCACGGAAGGCGGGTCCGCGGCGTCGCCTGCTTCGGCAAAAGGCGGGTCCTGCTGCTCGCAGACCGCGCCGAGCTTGCGCGGACAGCGCGGGTGAAACACGCAGCCCGATGGCATTGCGCCTGGCCCCGGCAGTTCGCCCGCGAGACGGATGCGCGCGCGCGGCTGCGGCGCGCCGGACGCGCCGTCGCCCGGCAGCGTCGGCACCGCGGACAGCAGCGCCTCGGTATAGGGATGCTGCGGCCCATCGAAGACGGCCGCCGCCGGCCCGATTTCGAGCAGCCGGCCGAGATAGAGCACCGCGATGCGATCCGACACATAGCGCACCACGTGCAGATCGTGCGAGATGAACACGTAGCTGACGCCGCGCTCGCGCTGGAGATCGGCGAGCAGGTTCAGGATCGCGGCCTGCACCGACACGTCGAGCGATGAAGTCGGCTCGTCGCACACGACGACCCGTGGTTCGCCGGTGAATGCGCGCGCAATCGCGACGCGCTGCTTGAGCCCACCCGATAGCTGGCGCGAGCGCGCGTCGAGATATCGCTCGGGCAGCCGCACGGCGTCCGTCAGCGTGACGAGCCGTGCGTCGATCGCGGGCCCGCGCAGCGTGGTGAAGCGCGCGAGCGCCCGGCCGATCAGCCGCTTGACCGAATGCGCGCGATTGAGCGCCGAGTCGGGATTCTGGAACACGATCTGCAGCGACTTCAGCTGCTCGTCGCTGCGGCGCGTGACGCGCGCGGCGAGCGGCGCGCCGTCGAGCTCGAGCGCGCTGCTGGCATCGGGTGCGAGCAGGCCGAGCATCAGCCGAGCGAGCGTCGTCTTGCCGCTGCCCGATTCGCCGACGAGGCCGAGCGTCTCACCGCTCGCGAGTTCGAGCGACACGTCGTCGACCGCGCGCAGCGGCGCGCCGGATACGTGGAACGTTTTCGACAGGTTGCGCGCGCGCAGCACTGGCGCGGAGGGCGCGCGCGGCGCCGCGCCGGGCGATGCGGCCACCACCGGCACGGCGCTCGATGCCGCACGCGGCAGATCGATCGCGCGCTCGTGATAATGGCAGCGCGCCATCTGATCGCCATGCGCGGCGCCGACCCGATAGGGCGGCGGCGCGTCGCGGCGGCAGCGCTCGTCGGCGAGACGGCAGCGTTCCGCATAGATGCAGCCCTGCGTGATCGAGCCCGGCGGCGGCAGGCCGCCCGCGATCGTGTCGAGCCGCTCGCTGTCCCTGCTGCGTCCGGCCGTCGGCAGGCAGCGCAGCAGCCCGACCGTGTACGGATGACGCGGCCGGGCGAAGACGTCCTCGGTCGCGCCTTCCTCGACCAGCTTGCCCGCGTACAGTACGCCGACGCGTTCGCACATGCGGCCGATCACGGCCAGGTTGTGGCTGATGAACAGCACCGCGGTGCCGAGCTCTTCGCGCAACTGCGCGACGAGGTCGAGCACTTCCGCTTCGACGGTCGCGTCGAGCCCGGTGGTCGGTTCGTCGAGGATCAGTAGCGCGGGGTTCGACGCGAGCGCCATCGCGATCACGACGCGCTGCTGCATGCCGCCCGACAATTGATGCGGATAACTGTCCATCACGCGCTCGGGCGCCGCGATGCGCACGCGCTTCAACATCTCGAGCGTGCGTTGCAGCGCTTCGTCGCGCGCCACGCCGGCCGCCTCGAATGCTTCGGAGACCTGACGGGCAATCGTCAGCGATGGATTCAGCGCCCGTCCCGGGTCCTGGTAGACCATCGAGACGGTGGTCGCACGCATGCTGCGCAGCGCATCGGCGCCGAGCTTCTGCACGTCCTCACCGGCGATCACGATCTTGCCGGCCTTGACCTTGCCATTGCGCGGCAGATAGCGCAGCGTCGCCATCGCCACGGTCGACTTGCCGCAGCCCGATTCGCCGACGAGCCCATACGCCTCGCCGCGTCGCACGCGAAACGACACGTCCTGCAGCACCTCGCGATCGCGTCCGCGGATCCGATAGGTGACCGTCAGGCCGACCACGGTCAGCGCATCGGTGCGATCGCTCTTCGACACGTCGAACGCGGCGAACGGGGAGGGCGGCGCACCGTTCATCGGTCGAGCACTCCCTGCACGCCGTCGGCGATCAGATTGACGCCGACCACCAGCGACGCGATCGCGCCCGCCGCGAACACGACGGTCCACCACGCGCCGCCCGCCATCAGCGTGTACGACTCCGACAACGCCAGCCCCCAATCAGCCGACGGCGGCTGGATGCCGAAGCCGAGAAACGATAGCGTCGCGACCGCGAAGATCGCATAGCCGAGCCGCACGGTCGCCTCGACCACGATCGGCGGCAGCACGTTCGGCAGGATCTCCGCGAACATGATGTACGGTGCGCGCTCGCCGCGTAGCTGCGCGGCGGCCACATAGTCGAGATGCCGCTCGGCGAACACGGCGGCGCGCACGGTGCGCGCGGTGATGGGCGTGAAGGTGATGCCGATCACGAGAATCACCGTGAAGTTCGACGCACCGACCGCGGCGAGCGCGAGCAGCGCGACGATCACGAGCGGCAGCGCGAGCACCGCGTCGATCACGCGGCCGATCACGTCGTCGACCCAACCGTCGAAGTAGCCCACCAGCAGGCCAAGGGCGGTGCCCGCCGCGGTGCCGAGCAGCGTCGCGAGCGGCGCGATCGTCAGGATGTCGCGCGCGCCGACGATCACGCGCGAGAACACGTCGCGGCCGAGCTGGTCGGTGCCGAACCAGTGCGTGCGATCGGGCGGCGTCAGCGAATTGAGCGGATCGGACGCGTACGGGTCGAGATGCACGAACCACGGCCCGGCGATCGCGCAGACGACCCACCACGCGACGATCAGCACACCGGCGATGAAGGTCGGCGAGCGCAGCAGCAGGAGGACGTGCGGAAAGCGCGGCTCGGCGGCCGCGCGCGGCGCGGGGCCTGGTGCGCCCGGCGCAGGCGAGCCTGGTGGCGTCGATGAAGCTGGCGGCGCGGTCGTATTCATTCGGCGGTCCTCACCCGCAGCCGCGGATTGAGCAGCACGTGCAGCGCATCGGCGACCAGGTTCGCGAGCGTGTAGACGACGCCGATCGTCAGCACGCCCGCCTCGAGCATCGGAAAGTCCTTCGCCTTGGCGGCGTTGTAGATCAGCGAGCCGATGCCCTGGTAGTGGAACAGCGTTTCGACCACCACGAGTCCGCCGATCATGTAGCCGAGTTGGGTGGCGGCGACGGTGATGGTCGGCAGCAGCGCGTTGCGCAGCACGTGCCGCCAGATCACGACGTGGCGCGGCAGGCCTTTGAGGATCGCGGTGCGCGTGTAGTCGGCGTCGAGCGCTTCGACTGTGCCCGCGCGTGCCATCCGCGCGATGTAGCCGAAGAACACGAAAACGAGCGGCAGCACGGGCAGCACGAGATGCCGCAACTGTTCGAGCACGCTCGCATCGGGCGGATACGAGGCCTCGATCGGCAGCCAGCGCAGCCATATGCCGAACACCAGAATCAGCACGATCGACGACACGAACTCCGGCACCACGGTCGCCGACAAACCGGCAATGCTGATCGTGCGATCGAGCCAGCGCCCCGCATGCATCGCCGACCACACGCCACCGGCGATGCCGAGCGGCACGACGACGATGAACGCGAGCAAGCCGAGCTTTGCCGAATGCCCAAGCGCATCGGTGATGAACAGCCCGACCGGTTCGCGATACGCATACGACAGCCCCATGTTGCCGCGCACGAAATGCGTGATCCAGTCGATGTACTGCGTGAGCAGCGGCCGGTCGGCGCCGAGCTGATGATCGAGCGCGGCGACCGCGCGCGCATCGGCGAGCGGCCCGAGCACCGCGCGGCCGATATCGCCGGGCAGCAGCTGGCCGCCGGCGAACACGATCAGCGACAGCAGCCACAGCGTGATCAGCGAAAGACCCACGCGCGTCGCGAGAAAACGCGCGACGCGCCCCGCGTTGCCGTGGGTCGGGCGCGGCGCACGCGATGCATTCGATGCGGGTGACGGTGCCGGAGCCGACATCGTAAGTTCTCCTGCGGAAGGCGGGCGGTAAGCGCGGGGCCTACGCGCTCAACGTCGCGCGATCGAAATACAGTTGCGCGAGCGCGGTGAAGCGCACGCCGTTCACACCCTTGCGCATCGCGATCAGCTGATCGTAGAAGAACGGGATGATGAGCGGCGTTTCGTCGAGCAGCAGTGTCTGGATCTGTCCGGAGATTTTCTTCTGCGTGGCGAGATCGACCGCCGCGACGAACTGCGCGACCAGCTGGTCGTATTGAGGATTGTTGAAGTGCGCGGCGTTCCAGGTGCCGTTGCTCGTCAGCGGCGCGTTGAGGAATACGTTCGGCACGCCGCGATGGCCGTAGTCGGTTATGCCGAGCGGCGAGTCGAGCCAGTCCGATTTGCCCGGCGTGCCGGCGCCATAGTAGAGCGACTGGCTCTCGACCTTCAGGTTGATGCGCACGCCGATCGCCTTCGCGGCGTTCTGCACGACGACCGCGAGGTCGGGAATCTCCATGTATTTTTCGGTGGTCAGCGTGACGTCGAAACCGTTCGGCACGCCGGCTTGCGCGAGCAGCTGCTTCGCCTTCGCGACGTCGATCCTGCGTTGCGGCACGCCCGCATCCGACGATGGAAACACCGGCGCGAACGGGCTGTCGTTGCCGAGTTGCGCGCGGCCCTTGAAGAGGCCGCGCACGAGCACGTCGCGATCGAGCGACAAGGCGAGCGCCTGGCGCACGCGCTTGTCCTTGAAGAGCGGGCTGTCGTTGCGCATGTGGATCTGCCGATGCGCGCTCGATTTCACGCCGACCGCCTTGTAGTCGGGGTTGTTCAGGATGCCAGCGCCGCCCTGCACGGTGAAGGTGCCCATCACGTCGGCCTGATGGCCTTGCAAGGCAAGCAGTTGCGCCTGTTCGTCGGCGTAGAACGAAAACTGTACGCGTTGCGGTAACGCCTTCTCGCCCCAGTAGTCGGGATTGCGCACGAACGACGCGCCGACCTTCGGTTGGTACTTTTCGAATTTGAACGGACCGGTGCCGATGAAGCTCTTTTCGTAGTTTCCCGCGAAGTTCGCGGGCAGGATCACCGCGTTGTAATTATCCGAGGAAACGTAGTACGGGAAATTGCCGGTCGGCGCGTCGAGATGAAACGCCACCGTGTGTTCGTCGACGA
>DATAQT010000051.1:0-3475 GCA_036264535.1 Paraburkholderia sp.
GATCGACCTGCGTCGATTCGCCGATCAGCTGCCAGCGCACCTTCTTGCCGAGCGTGCGGGCGACGTCGCGCACCATGCGCGCGAGGCCGCTGGTGCCGTCGCCGAACGGGCGCATCCGGCATTGCAGCGCGGCGTCATACAGCTGTTGCGACAGATGCGTCGAGCGGCGATCGAAGCTTTCCAGCTCGGCGAGACGCTCGCCGAGCAGCTGCTGTGCTTCGGCGGTCAGACGCCGCAGTGCTTCGAGCGCGCTTTCGGCAACCGGATCGAGCGACAGGTCCGCGAGTCTTTCGTGCAATTGATCGAGCGCGCGGGCGCTATCGCGCTGCACACGTTTGACGCGCAGCATCGATTGCGCAAACGGCTTCAACCACCGCGATTCGACCAGCGATTCGCCCGCCAGGGACAGCAGGCGGTCGAGATTGTCGGCGCGCACGCGCAGCATGCGGTCAGGTTCGGTGTCGGGGTGGGCCGCGGGGCTCGGTGGCGGGGTCGGACGATGGGCCTCTGGCGCGTTGATGCTGATGCTTGCCTCGGGCGCGAGCGTCGCGGGCGCGCTGGATTCATTGGGCGCCGCGTGCGGTACGACATGCGGCACGATCCCCGCCATCCGCGCCTGCAACGTGGCCACGCATTCGATGACCGCCTCGCGTGCCGCGTCGTCCTCGTTGTTGCCGATGCGCGCGACGATATCGACGCCGCGCAGCAGCGCGTCGATCCACGCACGGTCGAGCAGCGCGCGGCCTTCCTGCGCGGCGACGAAGCAGTCCTCCATCGCGTGCGCGAGCTCGACGCCGACCTGCACGCCGACGATGCGCGCCGCGCCCTTCAGCGAATGCGCGGCGCGCATGCAGGCCTCGAGCGCGGCGGCGTCGGTGGGCGCGCGGTCGAGCACGAGCAGGCCGTCGTTGAGCACGCGCGCCTGGTTGCGCGCTTCCTCGCGAAACAGATCGATCAGCGACGGACGGCGTGGGTCGTCGATCATCCAAGGCTCCGGTTCAGGGTGTCGAACAGCGCGTCGGCGTCGAGCAGACCGACGCAGACGTCGCGCCATGGCGCGACCGCGCGCGTATGCGCGGCGGCGCTGTGCGACAGCGTCGCGGGCGGCGCGCAGAACGTCGACGGCGCGAAGCGCTGCACGCCGTCGACCTGGTCGACCGGAAACACCGCGTGCTCCTCGTCGCGCGCAACCACCAGCAGTCGCGGAAGATCGAGGCGCGCACGGTCGTCGCGCGTGGCGGGGGTCTCAGCCTCGAAGCCGAGCAGATGCGCGAGCGACAGGCACACGAGCAGTTCGCCCTGGACGTTGACGACGCCGAGCGCCGCGCGATGCTGCCGATGCGGCAACGTATGGACGGTGCGCGTCTGCACGATCCGCTTGAAGATCTGCGTGGGCAGCCCGAGCCATTCGCGGCCGATGCGGAACACGAGGAACGATTCGCCGGCTGCCTGCGCATCCTGCCGCTGGCCGCCTGGAGCGGCTTGCACCTGCGTGCGCGCGTCGAGCGTCGACAGATCGACGAGCGGCATCGGCTGATCGAGCAGCTTCGCCGCGGCCTCTTCGAAGACCGGGCAGTTCAGGCAGCGCACGTACTCGACGAGCCGCTCGCACGAGGAATCGCCGCGCACGCCGATGCGATTCCAGCAATCGTCGATGCGCATGTCGCCAGGCTCACGCACGGGACGCTCCTTGCGCGCGCACCGCGCGTTGCATCAACAGACGCGCGCCATCACGGTCGCCTTCGAGTTCGAGCAGCGTGGCCAGGTGCGCGAGCGCTTCCGTATGCCGCGGATCGAGATAGATCGCCTTGCGATACAGTCCGCGCGCGACGTCGGTCTCGCCGTTCGCGTCGGCTAGCACGCCACGCAGATAGAACGCTTCGGCATGTGGCGCGTGCTGCTCGAGATAGGCGTTGACCACAGCGGCGGCTTCTTCGAGGCGGCCCGCGTCGGCGAGCTCGTGCGCGGCGCGCAGCGTGTCGACGCGCGTGCCGTTGGCCACGTCCGTCCGCGCGGCCTGCGGCGTTTGCGGCGGCGCGGACGTGGAGGAGGGCGCGGAGATCGGCGTGATGGCCGGCGCAGCCCTGTGCGGCGCGCACGCCTCGAACGATTTGACCATTGACGCCGCATCGAACGCATTGCGCGCGACCGGGTCGGGCCACGCGAACGGTTCGGCCGAATACACCGGCGCGGGCTCAGCCACGAGCGCTGGAGACGGCATCATCGCGAGCGCGGCGGCGGCGGCCAGCGGCGCGGTGTATGACGGGCTCGACTGCGCGTCCGTCGACGACGCGCGATGAAACGCGAAGGCGAGCGGAATCTTCGCCGACTGCATGCCGTGGCGCATCAAGAGCCCGGTCTCGGCCGGTCCGACGAACATCGTGCCGTCGTCGGCGAGCACGCGGTCGAGCGCCTGCAACGCGATCTGCTGCGTGTCGCGATCGAAGTAGATCAGCACATTGCGGCAGAACACGAAGTCGTAGACGCCGAGCGCGGCGGTATCGAGCTGCATCAGATTGGCGTGCGAGCAGCGCACCGTCTCGACCACGCGCGGCGCGAGACGCCAGCCGTCGCCGGCACGGCTGAAATGCTGATGGCGGAACGCGAGCGCGTCGCCGCGAAACGAATTGCGCCCAAAGTGCGCGCGCTGCGCGGCCGCGAGCGAGCGCTCGTTGATGTCCATCGCGTCGATGCGGAATTGCGCCCCGTCGAGGCCCGCGTCAAAGAGCGCCATCGCGATCGTGTATGGCTCTTCGCCGGTCGAGCAGGGCAGGCTCAGGATGCGCAGCGGCGGCGCTTGACTGCGCGTGCGGATACGCTCGCCGAGTCGCTCGCGTGCGAGCCGCGCGAGCGCTCGGAACGCTTCGGCGTCGCGGAAGAACCAGGTCTCGGGGACGGTCAGCGATTCGATCAGCGCTTGCAGCAGGGCCGGCGACGTCTGGACCGCGTTCCAGTAGTCGGCAAGCGTCGCATCGGCGCGGCCGTCAGCACGCCATGCGGCCGCGTGCTGATCGACCGCGCGCTCGATCGCCCGATGACCGAGCGAGCTCGCATCGAGCCCCATCGTTCGATGCAACAGTCCGGCGAAGTGCCGGTACAGCGGCACGTTGTCGTGATGCGCGTTCATGCGTGCGCCTCGGGAAACAGCAGCGCCTTGACGTCGTCGGGCAACAGCTCCTCGACGCGAATCCACTGCACGAGGCTGCCCGCTTCGCTCGCGACCGGGCCGAGGTAGCGCGCGTGCGGCGTATCGATGCCGGTCGCTTGAAATGCTTCGGGGTTTAGGCGGATCGTGCGCGTGGCGCCTTCGAGCAACAGCGCGAGCAGGCGCTCACGGCCCGCATGCGGATAGCGCACCAGCACGACGCGCGTCGACATCAATGACGCGGCGGGGCGGCCAAGCGCGAGCGCCGGCACATCGATGACCGGCAACGGCGCGCCGTCATGTTCGAGCACACCCGCGACCCAGGAAGGC
>DATAQT010000077.1:0-5473 GCA_036264535.1 Paraburkholderia sp.
TCGGCGCGCAGAATGCGAAGCATCTCGTCGCTCACGTCCGCGTCTTCCCGTGCCATCAACCGGGCACTGCGCTCGATGAGCGTCACACGGCTGCCGAAGCGGCGATAGGCCTGCGCCATTTCGATGCCGACATAGCCGCCACCGAGCACGATCAGATGCGCCGGCGCATAGTCGAGATTGAGCGCGCCGATATGTGTCAGCGGCTCGGCTGCGCGCAATCCCGGCACATCGGGAATTGCGGCATGGGTGCCGACATTCACCACCACCTGGTCGCCGCTGAGCGTGCGCGTGCCGCCATCGTTGAGTCGTACCTCGATCGTCTTCGGACCGACGAACCGGCCAACGCCCATGATCAGTTCCGCGCCGCTCGATGCATATGCATCGACATGAAGCGCCGCTTCTCTCTCGACCATGCTGCGCTTGCGCTCGCGCACCTTCGCCATGTCGACGGTGACGGGCCCCGTTGTCGTTCCGAAGTCGGCTGCATGTCGCGTCAGATGCGCAATACGCGCGCTCCAGATTTCATTCTTGCTGGGCAGGCACGCCACGGCGGGGCACGAACCGCCGACCCACTGCCGCTCGACCACGGCGACGCGTTGTCCTGACCGGCCCAGATGCCACGCGAGGAGCTTGGCGCCCTGGCCGCTGCCGAGAATCAACGTATCGAAACGCTCAACTTGAGACATGACATCCTCCTGTTCAACTGAAAGTTGGTGTGTCCGAGGTCGCGGCGATCCAGCCAACCGCCAGAGAGCACGGACGTAGCGAGCGGCGCGTCACCGCATGACGCATCCGCTCGACGGTGCGCCTGTCACTTGACCGGCGGAAAATCCACGTCGGTGTCGTTGATGCGATTGAACGTATTGGTGAAGATGGTCATCGCGATGGCCAACGAAATCTCGGCCAGTTGCGTGTCGCTGTAGCCGGCGGCGCGAATGGCCGCGAATTCGCTTTCGCCGATCGTGCCGCGAGTGGTCTGCAAGGTCCGAACGAAGTGGATGAGCGCATCGCGTCCGGCATCGCCGGTGGCCTTGCCAGCGCGAATCAGATTGAGGGTATCGAGCGACAGGCCAGTCATCTTTCCCAGCATCGTGTGTGCGGCCACGCAGTAGTCACAACCCGTCTGTCCGCTGACGAGCAGCTTGATCGTTTCGAGATCCTGCTTGCTCAAACTGCTGGACGCCAGCGCGCCTTCCGCGTCCAGCGCGGCGTTCAACGTCGCGGGCGCAAGATGACCGAGTGCGCCGAACAGGTTCGGCACGCTGCCGCCGGCGATTTTCCGGACTCGCGCATAGACTTCGGCGGTAGCGCCAGTAGCGTTCGTAACGGCGGGAATAGCGATGCGACTCATGATTTGCCTCATTCGGTGGTGGTTAGGAGCCTCCACTTTAGAGTTGCCGAATGATCCTGTTGAGTTTTAACATTGGCAATATCATGCTCAAAAGTATCAATCGAGGTACCCATGTCGCCCCCGCTTGATTGGCTCAGCCGTCTGCTCGGCATGATGACCGTGCGCGGCCAGCTTGAACTTCGTTGCGCGTATGGCGCCCCCTGGCAGGTTATCTACGCCGATTCGGACGCTGGCGAGATGCCTTATCACATCGTGCTCAGCGGGTCTGCCATCCTCGAAACGCCGGGCATGGGCAAGCCGCAGAATCTCTGCGCAGGTGACATCGTGATGCTGCCGCACGGCTCGGCGCATATCCTTCATGACGGCAGCGGCGCGCGGCCGAAACCTGCGCGTCAACGCGAGCAGCTGAATCTGATCATCAGCGAAAACAAAGGCAGTGGTCAGCGTCTCGACATGCTCTGCGGACGAATCGTTCTGGCGCCGCCACACGATCGCTTCATTCGTGCGTATCTGCCGACCCGACTCGTCATCCGGACATCGACCGCGGAGGATTCCCGTCGCGGCGAGGCGCAGGCTCAACTGGAAGGTCTCGTCGCGCTCATGCGAACGGAGTCGAACGCGGGCTACCTCGGTGGCTATGCAATGATGAATGCGTTGTCGGCGGCTCTTTTCGCGCTCGCGCTGCGCGTGGCCGGTGAGACCGGCGAAAGCCCGACGGGATTGCTGGCGCTTGCCGGATATCCGCGTCTGGCGCCCGCGCTAGCGGTCATATTCAACGAGCCGGCCCATGCGTGGACGCTGTCGGAATTGGCCGAGCTGTGCAGCATGTCGCGTGCAACGTTGATCCGCCACTTTCGGGACAAGGTGGGGCGCTCGCCCAATGACCTGTTGACGGACGTGCGCATGGCATCGGCCGCCAACGAACTGAAAAAGCCGGGGGTTTCCACCGAAGTCGTGGCCGAGAGCGTCGGCTATCAATCGGTAGCGGCGTTCAGGCGCATCTTTACTCAGCACATGGGCATGACGCCCGCGGAGTGGCGACGCTCGGAAACGCAGAAGCAGCACGCCTCCGATTAGCCCCTTGCCGATGCGGGGCAGTGGTTCGACGAACACGCACGGCTGGCTTGCCTTGCCGCGCGTGTTCAACTCAACGCGCTTACTTCAAGCGCCCCGACAAAAACTGCTGCAACCGCTCACTACGCGGATTCGTCAGCACCTCATGCGGATGGCCTTGCTCCTCGATCTTGCCCTTATGCAGGAACACGACGTGATTCGATACGTTGCGCGCAAAGCCCATCTCGTGCGTGACGACGATCATCGTGCGGCCTTCCTCGGCGAGCGCCTGCATCACACGCAGCACTTCGCCTACGAGCTCGGGATCGAGTGCCGAAGTCGGCTCGTCGAACAGCATCACTTCGGGTTCCATCGCCAGCGCGCGAGCAATCGCGACGCGCTGTTGCTGACCGCCCGACAGATGCGACGGATACTTGTTCTCCGTGCTGGCCGCCAAACCCACCTTGGTCAGATACCTGCGAGCGCGCTCTTCGGCTTCCGCGCGACTCAATCCCAGCACGCTGATCGGCGCTTCGATGATGTTCTCGAGCACGGTCATATGCGCCCACAGATTGAAATGCTGGAACACCATCGACAGACGCGTGCGCATCGTCTGCAACTGCTTCGGATGGGTCACGCGTAGCGAGCCGTTGCGATCCTTGCTCGTGTTGATTTCCTCTCCGTTCAGCGTGATGCGTCCGGAGCACGGCGATTCGAGAAAGTTGATGCACCGCAGGAAGGTGCTTTTCCCGGAGCCGCTCGACCCGATGAGGCTAATCACGTCGCCCGCCTTCGCTTTCAGCGAGACGCCCTTCAATACCTCGTTGTCGCCGAACTTCTTGTGCAGGTCGTCGACTGTCAGCTTGTACATGCTCGTATGCTCCATCATGGCGCGAAGGCGCCCGGGTTCAATGCCCTTGCGGTTTCAGATAAGCCAGCAAACGGATTTCCATCTTGCGGAAACCCCAGATCAGCGCGAACACGATCGACGCATACAGGATTGCCGCGATGCCGTACGCCTGGAACGTTGCGTAGGTAGCGGAGTTGACGTCGCGCGCTACCTTCAGAATGTCGGGGACGGTTGCGGTGAATGCGAGCGTGGTCGCGTGCAGCATCAGGATCACTTCGTTGCTGTACGAGGGCAGCGCGCGCCGCAGTGCCGAAGGCAGGATGATGCGCGTATACAGCTTGAATTTCGACATGCCGTACGCCTGCGCTGCCTCGATCTCACCGTGCGAGGTCTCGCGGATCGAGCCCGCGAAGATCTCCGTGGCGTACGCGCATTCGTTCAGCGCGAACGCGAGCAGCGTGCAGTTCATCGCATTGCGAAAGAAGCTGTTGAGCAGATCGTGCGAATGAACGAAATGCAGACTGTAGAGCCCCGTGTAGATCAGCAGCAGCTGAACGTACAACGGCGTGCCGCGGAAAATGTAGGTGTAAAGCCAGACGGGGCCGGAAATATAGCGATTGCGCGAGGCGCGCGCGATCGCGAGCGGCACGGCAAGCACGAAACCCAGCACGATCGACGCAACCAGCAACCACAGCGTGATGACGAGGCCGGTGTAGTTGAAGCCGTCCGTGAAAAGATAGTTCTGCCAGTATTGACGAATCAGTTCGATCACAGCGCGGCCCTCCGTACGCCGGTCGAGTAGCGCTTCTCGAGGCGGTTCAATACCAGATTCGAAATGGTGGTGATGGCGAGGTAGATCGCCCCGGTCGTCAGCGTGAAGAAGAAGAACGACTGCGTGCTCTTGCCTGCGTCCTGCGATGCCTTGACCACGTCCGCGAGACCGATGATCGACACGAGCGCGGTGGCCTTCACGAGCACCTGCCAGTTGTTGCCGATGCCGGGCAGCGCGAACCGCATCATCTGCGGAAACAGGATGCGGGTGAATACGCGCCGCGCGCTCATGCCGTACGCGAAGCCCGCTTCGATCTGTCCGCGCGGCACGGCGAGAAACGCGCCTCGGAAAGTTTCGGTGAAGTACGCGCCGTAGATGAAACCCAGCGTGATCACACCGGCGAGAAACGGATCGATATCGATCTGCTCCATGCTGAACGTGTCGGTCAGATCATTGAGCCAGATCTGGATGCTGTAGAACAGCAGCAGCATCAGCACGAGGTCGGGCACGGCGCGGATCAGCGTCGTGTACAACGTACCGATGCGCGAGATCACGCGGTTGGTCGAGAGCTTCGCGGCGGCGCCGAGAAGACCTAGCGCGAACGACGCCGCAAGCGACAGCACCGCGAGCTTGATGGTTACCCACGTGCCCGCGAGGAGTAGCGGACCGAAGCCTTGAAACAGCATGGGAGTGTCCTTCATGAAGGAGCGCGGCCCGCGCTCATACGCGAACTGCTACTAATGGCGTGCGCAGGCTGAACGCAACGTTCGCCTTCGCACGGACCTGTCGATCTCGGGAACCTGGCTCGTGATAGCGGACGCGGACTTAACTGCCGTACACGTTGAAGTCGAAGTACTTCTGCTCGATCTTCTTGTACGTGCCGTCCTTGATCATGTCGGCGATCGCCTTGTCGACCTTGGTCTTCAGATCGGCGTCTTCCTTGCGCATGCCGATGCCCGCGCCGTTGCCGAGGATCTTCGGATCGTCGATGTCCTTGCCGACGAAGTCGAAGCCCGCGCCGCGCGGCGTCTTCAGGAAACCGATGTTGGCCTGCACCGCGTCCTGCAGCGCTCCGTCCAGACGGCCCGACAGCAAGTCGGTATAGACCTGGTCCTGGTTCTGGTACGGCACGACCTTCACGCCCTTCGGCTCCCAGTAGGTCTTCGCGTAGGTTTCCTGGATCGTGCCCTGTTCGACGCCAACGGTCTTGCCCTTCAGCGATTCAGCGGTCGGCACGATTCCCGAGCCCTTCTTCGCGACGAGGCGCGTCGGCGTGTTGAACAGCTTCGACGAGAAGGCGATCTGCTCGGCGCGTTGCGGCGTCATCGACATCGACGACAGCACGCCGTCGAACTTCTTCGCCTTCAGCGCCGGGATCATGCCGTCGAAGTCCTGCTCGACCCACACGCACTTCACGTTCAGGCGGTGGCAGATTTCGTTGCCGAGG
>DATAQT010000085.1:0-14895 GCA_036264535.1 Paraburkholderia sp.
CATGACGTTCGGCATGGTGTACGCATATTCCGAGCGCTTCGTGCTGCCGCTCTCGCACGACGAGGTGGTGCACGGCAAGGGCTCGCTGCTCGGCAAGATGCCCGGCGACCGCTGGCAGCGTTTCGCGAATCTGCGCGCGTATTTCGGTTTCATGTGGACGCACCCGGGCAAGAAGCTGCTGTTCATGGGCGGCGAATTTGGCCAGATGGCGGAGTTCGACCATGACGGTTCGCCGCATTGGCATCTGCTCGACGATCCGAACCATCACGGCGTGCAGTTGCTGGTGCGCGATCTGAACCATCTGTATCGCAACGAGCCCGCGCTGCATCTGCTCGACAGCGAACCGGGCGGCTTCGAATGGTTGATCGGCGACGACAGCGGCAACTGCGTGTTCGCCTATCGGCGCACCGACGGCGCGGGCCAGGAGTTCGTCGTGGTCAGCAACCTGACGCCGGTGCCGCGCCTCGGTTATCGGCTCGGCCTGCCGCGCGGCGGACGCTGGGTCGAAGTGCTGAATACCGATGCGGGCGTGTATGGCGGCTCGAACATGGGTAATGGCGGACTGATTCATACCGACCATGTATCGAGTCATGGCAGGCCGCATTCCGCCGCGCTGACCTTGCCCCCGCTCGGGACGATCATATTGCGCGCGGAGTGAAGAATGGTGCCGTAACGCGGGCGCGTGGCGCAGGGCAGGCGCCGCGCGCCCGTTGCATGAAGACCCAGGCAGACCGAGGCTCCAGCTCGACAATCAGAACAGGAAAGGGAAATCATGTCGCATGCGTTGCCCGACCGGCTGCTGCCCGGCTCGCCGTATCCGCTTGGCGCGAGCTGGGATGGGCTGGGCGTCAACTTCGCGGTGTTCTCGGCGAACGCGCAGAAAATCGAGCTATGCCTGTTCGATACCACCGGCCGCAAGGAGATCCGCCGCTACGCCATGCCCGAATGCACCGACTAGGTCTGGCACGGCTATCTGCCAAACGCACATCCGGGCACCGCGTACGGCTTTCGCGCGCATGGGCCGTATCAGCCGCACTTCGGGCATCGCTTCAATCCGCACAAGCTGCTGCTCGATCCGTATGCGCGCAAGCTCGTCGGGCAGTTTCGCTGGTCCGATGCGCTGTTCGGCTATCGCGTGCATTCGAATCGCGCGGACCTTTCGATCGACCGGCGCGATTCCGCGCCCGCGATGCCCAAGTGCGTCGTGATCGACGAGGCGTTCGACCCGTCGCACGACAAACGCCCCGACGTCCCGTGGGGCGAAACCGTGATCTATGAAACGCACCTGCGCGGCGCGTCGATGCTGCGCGCCGACCTGCGCCAGCACGAACGCGGCACGTTCGCGGCGCTCGCGTCGCCGGAGTTCATCGAGCATCTGCTGAAGCTCGGCGTGACCGCGGTCGAACTGCTGCCCGTGCATGCGTATCTGAACGACCGCTTCCTGGTGGAACGCGGCCTGCGCAACTACTGGGGCTACAACACCGCCGCGTTCTTCGCGCCCGAGCCGACCTACCTGAGCACGCACCGGCTCGACGAAATGCGCATCGCGGTGCGGCAACTGCACGCGGCCGGCATCGAAGTGATTCTCGACGTGGTCTACAACCACACCTGCGAAAGCAACGAGATGGGCCCGACCATTTCGTGGCGCGGTCTCGACAACGCCAGTTACTACCGGCTGATTCCCGGCGACGAGCGCCACCATATCAACGACACCGGTTGCGGCAACACGGTCAACATGCCGCATCCGCGCGTGATGCAGATGGTGATGGATTCGCTGCGCTACTGGTCGACCCAGTTCAACATCGACGGCTTCCGTTTCGATCTCGGCGTGACGCTCGGGCGCGAAAGCCACGGCTTCGATCCGGGCGCGGGTCTGTTCGACGCGTTGCGCCAGGACCCGGTGCTGTCGCAGCGCAAGCTGATTTCCGAACCGTGGGACATCGGCCCCGGCGGCTATCAGCTCGGCAATCATCCGCCGGGCTTCAGCGAATGGAACGACCGTTTCCGCGACACCGTGCGACGCTTCTGGCGCGGCGACGCGGGGCTGCGGCCCGATCTTGCCGCGCGCCTGACGGGCTCGGCCGATCTGTTCAATCGGCGCCATCGCAGGCCGTGGGCATCGATCAACTTCGTCACGTCACATGACGGCTTCACATTAGCCGATGTCACCGCGTACGAGCAGAAGCACAACGAAGCCAACCAGGAAGACAACAACGACGGCCACAACGAGAATTGCAGCCGCAACTGGGGCGTCGAAGGCGTCACCGACGATCCCGCGATTCTCGCGACGCGCCGCCGCGTGGCGCGCTCGCTGATCGCGACACTGATGATCGCGCTCGGCACACCGATGCTGCTCGCCGGCGACGAAGCGCTGCGCACGCAGCGCGGCAACAACAATGCGTATTGTCAGGATAACGACATATCCTGGATCGACTGGGACCTCGCGGATTCGCCCGAAGGCCAGCGCCTGACCGAATTCGTCGCGCGCGTGATCGCTTTGCGCAAGCGCCATCCGCTGCTGCGCGAAACGCGTTTTCTGTTCGGCGACCGCGAAGTGCTGCCCGGCCTGTTCGACGTCGGATGGTTCGACGAGCACGGCGATCCCCTGACGATCGAAGCGTGGCAGGACCCGGAGGGACGCGCGTTCACGTTGCGTCGCGCGGGTCCGGGCCTGAATGGCGAAACCGAAGTATTGTTACTGATGCTCAACGCGCACGAGGAATCGTTGCAATTCGTGCCGCCCGCACCGCACCTGGAATGGCACGTGCTGTTGGATACGGCCGATCCGGAGCGCCCGCCGCAGCGGCTCGCGACGGCCGAACTCGACGTCGCCGCGCACGGCCTCGTGATTCTCGCGGCGCAACCGACCGGCGAAGCGGATTGGCAAGCCGGCTGGAAGGCCGGCGCACAGCACGGGCCGCGGCTGTTGACCGCGTTGCCGCCCGATCCGGGTGCGCAGACGTCAAGCGGTGACGGTTCGCAGTGAACGATGCGCAACGGCGACACGGCTTGAGCGAAGACAAATCGCAACGCAGCCGGGGTGGCAAGAATGTTGCGACGCAATGCTTGCTGCGTCACATCGCATTGCTATCGGGGCTCGATAGCGGATTCGAATGGTGAAGACATGTCTGAAAGTCCGATTGATCCTCACGCGCATCATCACGCGCATTGTCTGCCGTTTAGCGCGCAGTTGACCGGCGCGAGCGGCACGCGGCCGCGCACGCGGTTCCGTTTTTGGGCACCGTCGTGCGAAAGCATGCAGGTGGTCATCGAAAACGGCCCTGCGCAAGGCGCGCACGACATGACGCCGACCGGCAACGGCTGGTTCGAGACCACCGTGGACAGCGGCGCGGGCACGCTGTATCGATTCCAGCTCGACGACGGGCAGACCGTGCCCGATCCGGCCTCGCGTTTCCAGCCGCAGGACGTGCACGGCCCGAGCGAGGTCATCGATCCGCGCGCCTACCGGTGGGAACACACCGACTGGCATGGCCGGCCCTGGGAAGAGACGGTGCTGTACGAATTGCACGTTGGTGCAATGGACGGCTATGCGGGCGTGCGCAAGCGCCTGCCCGAGCTCGCCGCGCTCGGCGTCACCGCAATCGAGCTGATGCCGGTGAACGACTTCTCCGGTCGTCGCAACTGGGGCTACGACGGCGTGCTGCCCTACGCGCCCGACTCCGCGTACGGCCGCCCTGAAGAACTGAAAGCGCTGATCGACGCCGCGCACGGTCTCGGCCTGATGGTGTTTCTCGACGTCGTCTACAACCACTTCGGACCGGACGGCAACTATCTGCATGCTTACGCAAAGCCGTTTTTCCGCGAAGGTGTCAGCACGCCGTGGGGCCCCGCGATCGATTTCGAGCGCAGCGAGGTCAGCGACTTCTTCACCGACAACGCGGTCTACTGGATCAACGAATACCGTTTCGACGGCCTGCGCTTCGATGCGGTGCATGCGATCGACCATCCCGAGTGGCTGCGCGAGCTGTCGGACCATATCCGCGCGCGCGTGCAGCATGGCCGCTACGTGCATCTGGTGCTCGAAAACGAGCACAACAGCGCGAGCCTGCTCGAAACGCATTTCGACGCGCAATGGAACGACGACGCGCACAACACGCTGCACGTGCTGCTGACCGGCGAAACCGAAGGCTATTACCACGCCTATGCAAACGAACCGATTCGCCGGCTCGCGCGCGTGCTATCCGAAGGTTTCGCGTATCAGGGCGAGCCATCGCCGCTGCATGATGGTGCACCGCGCGGCGAAACGAGTGCGCATCTGTCGCCTGCGTCGTTCGTGATGTTTTTGCAGAACCACGATCAGATCGGCAACCGCGCATTCGGCGAACGTCTGCGCAAGCTGACAACGGACGACGCACTGCGCGCCGCGACCGCATTGCTGTTGCTGTCGCCGCAAATTCCGCTGCTGTTCATGGACGAGGAACACGGCTCGACGCAACCGTTCCTGTTTTTCACCGACTACAGCGGCGATCTCGCCGACGCCGTGCGCGAAGGACGCCGCCGCGAATTCGCGCGCTTCGCCGCGTTCAGCGACGAGCAGCGTCGCGCGCAGATTCCCGATCCCAACGACGAGAAGACCTTCGCCGCCTCGTCGCCACCCGCGCCCGATGCCAGGACGACGCCGGATCGGCTCGACTGGATGCATTTCTACAAGTCCGCGCTCGCGGTGCGCGCGAAGCTGATCACGCCGCGCCTGAAGCATACGAAGGCGCGCGGCGCGACCGTGCTGCGCGACACCGACGGCGGCGACGCGAACGCGCTGATCGCGCGCTGGAAACTCGGCGATGGGGAGACGCTGTCGATCGCGCTGAATCTGTCGCCGCAAAACGTCGCGTTCGAGGACATCCCCGCCGGCAAGATCATTTTCGAAACACCGCCACGCGCGCGCGAGCAGGCCGATGCGCGGGTGCTGCCCGCGCATGCGTGCATCGCGTGGCTCACCGGCGACATCAACGAATTCGCGAGCCGCCACGATGCGCGCATCGCATCGCACGAGGAGCAGCGCGCGTGACGACCCGACGCCCCAACGACCGGCTCGCCGCACTCGCCACCCGCGCAGGCTTCGAGGTGCAGTGGCAGGACGCGCACCACAACACGCAGCACGTGCCCGAGAACACGCTCGCGACACTGCTCGAACGCATGGGTCTGCCGTGCGCGAACGCCACCGATATCCGCCACAGCGCCGCTGCTTTGGAGGCCGAACTATCGGGCCGCAGACTGCCGCCTCTGATGACCGCGGAGATCGGCCGCGGCATCGCGCTGCCCGCGGCCGCGGTCAAGTCGGGCAGCCATTACCGGATCGAGCTGGAGAGCGGCGCGATCATCGATGGCCGCTTCACTGCGCCGAAAGGTGAGGAAGCGCTTCTCACGCCGATCGACGAAGCGGGCTATCACATGCTCGTGATCAACGACCAGCGCATGACGCTCGCGGTCGCGCCGTCGCGCTGCTACACCGTCGCCGACGCGTGGCGCACGCTGCACGACGGCGAAGCCGCGCGACCCATGCCACCGCTGTGGGGCATCGCCGCGCAACTGTATGGCTTGCGCCGCACCGGCGACGGCGGCATCGGCGATTACACGGCGCTCGCCCAGCTTGCGCGGCACGGCGCGCAGCGTGGCGCGCACGCGCTCGCGGTCAGTCCGACGCACGCGATGTTCAGCGCGCAGCCGGATCGCTTCAGCCCCTACGCGCCATCGTCGCGTCTATGGCTCAACGTCACGCATATCGATCCGGCCGCGCTGTTCGGCTCTGATGCGGCCGCGGCCGCAGCGGCGCAGGCCAGCAACGCATGGTCGAAATACGAGGAGCTGCCGCTGATCGATTGGCCCAACGCGACTCCGCTGAAGCTCCAGGTGTTGCGCGCGCTGTACGAGCAGTTCAACGCGAACGAGCGCCCACAGCACTCGCCGCGCGCGCTCGAATTTCACGGCTTCTGCGAACGCGCCGGGCGCGCGCTCGAAGATCACGCGCGCTTCGAAGCATTGCAGGCCGCGCAGCTCGCGCAGGGCGGCGACGGTCATTGGCGCAACTGGCCCGACGCGTTGCGCGACCCGCGCAGCGCCGAAGTCGAGGCGTTCGCCGCCGCGCATCGCGACGAGGTCGACTTTCATCTGTTCCTGCAGTGGCTGGCCTCGCGCGGCTTGTTGCACGCGCAGCACACCGCGCGCGAAGCCGGAATGGCGATCGGCCTGATCGCCGATCTCGCAGTGGGTTGCGACAGCGCCGGCAGTCACGCCTGGTCCTATCCCGACGACATGCTGCAGGGCGTGTCGGTCGGCGCGCCGCCCGACCTCTTCAACCAGGCCGGCCAGTCGTGGGGACTCACCACGTTTTCGCCGCGCGCGATGCGCACGCAAGGCTTCGTCGCGTTCATCGACATGCTGCGCGCGGCGTTCGCGCACGCCGGCGGCATCCGCATCGATCACGTTCTCGGCTTGCGACGTCTGTGGCTCGTGCCCGAAGGCGAAAGCGCGCGCAACGGCGCGTACTTGCGCTATCCGCTCGAAGACCTGCTGCGGCTGATCGCGCTCGAATCGTGGCGGCATCGCGCGATCGTGATCGGCGAGGATCTCGGCACCGTGCCGCCCGGCTTTCGCGAGCGGCTCGACGAGCACGGCATCGAAGGGATCCGGGTGCTGTGGTTCGAAGGCGCGCCCGATGGCAAGGGCTTCAAGGCGCCGGCCGATTGGGACCGTTACGCGGTCGGCACGACGACCACCCACGATCTGCCGACGGTCGCCGGCTGGTGGCGCGGTAGCGACATCATCTGGCGCAACCGCATCGGCCAGACGATGGCGCGTGCCGACGGGCGCGATCCCGAGGAAGCGGCGCTCGAAGAGCGCGCGCGGGAACGCGCCGACTTGTGGCGCGCGTTCCAGCAAGCGGGCGTGGCCGCACCCGAGGTCGCGCCGCCGGACGCCGACAACGCGCCGGTCGACGAAGCGCTCGCGTTCGTCGCCGCGACGCCCGGCGCGCTCGTCACGTTCCCGCTCGAGGACCTGCTCGCGCTCGCCGAACAGCCGAACCTGCCGGGCTCGATCGACGAACACCCGAACTGGCGCCGCCGCATGACATTGCCCGTCGACGCGATGTTCGACGACCCCACGTTCACCGACCGCCTGCTGGCCGTCGACCGCGCGCGCCGCGCGGCGGCAGCGCACGTTGCGGCCGCGCCTTCATCCAACTCGTCTGCGGAGCCTGACACGCCATGACCGTCCCTCGCTCCACGCTGCGTCTCCAGTTCCATCGAGACTTCACGTTCGACGACGCCGCGCGGCACGTCGAATACTTCGCCGCGCTCGGCATCAGCCATGTGTACGCGTCGCCGATCACGACGGCCTCGCCCGGCTCGATGCACGGCTACGACACCGTCGACTACACCCAGGTCAGCGCCGAATGCGGTGGCGAAACGGGCCTGAAGCGCCTCGTCGACAAGCTGCGTGCCCACGATATGGGCCTCGTCGTCGACATCGTGCCGAATCACATGGGCGTCGGCGGATCGGGCAACGCGTGGTGGCTCGACATCCTCGAATGGGGCCGCCACAGCGCGTATGCGCGTCACTTCGACGTCGACTGGCATTCGCCCGACCCCGCGCTGCGCGGCAAGGTGCTGCTACCGACGCTCGGCGCGTCGTACGGCGAAGAACTGGCGGCGGCCCGCATCGGGCTGCATTTCGCGGCCGACAGTGGGCGCTTTTATATCGGCTACGGTCCGCACGTGTTTCCGGTCTGCCCGGTCGATTACGCGACGATCCTGCAAGGCGCCGACCGCGCCGATCTGAGTGCGCTCGCCAGTCGCTTTCAGGGACTCACGACGCAACCCGCCGATCAGCCGCGTGCCGCCGAGGCGCGCGACGCGCTGCGCGAGTTCGTCGCGCGGGAAGGCGAGTCGGCGATCGAGTTCGTGCTGGAGACTTATGCGCCCGCAGATCCGGTCACGCGCGACCGCTTGCATCGGCTGATCGAGCGGCAGCATTTCCGGCTCGCGTGGTGGCGCACCGCCTCCGACGAAGTGAACTGGCGGCGCTTCTTCGACATCGCGGCGCTCGCCGGCGTGCGCGTCGAGCGGCCCGAGGTGTTCGAGGCGGTGCATGCGCTGATTTTTCGTCTCTATCGCGACGGGCTCATCGACGGCGTGCGGATCGATCACATCGACGGGCTCGCCGAGCCGCGCGAATACTGCCAGCGTTTGCGCCAGCGGCTCAGCGAGTTGCGCGACACCGCGCCTTACCTGGTGGTCGAAAAGATTCTCGGCCGCGGCGAGCCGTTGCGCGATGACTGGCCCGTCGACGGCACGACCGGCTACGACTTCATGAGCGACGTCGGCGCGTTGCTGCACGATCCGGCCGGCGCCGAACCGCTCGCGCACGCGTGGTCTGAACTCACGGGCCGCAGCGAGCGCTTCGCCGACGAAGCGCTCGCTGCGCGTCGCAAGATTCTTGCGGAAAACCTCTCCGCGGAACTGGACCGCGCGGCGCGTGCACTGCATCGGATCGCACGCGATTCGCTGAGCACGCGCGACTTCACCTACACGACACTGCGCCGCGTGCTGACCGAACTGGTCGTGCATTTCCCCGTGTACCGCATCTATCCGCAGAACGGCCTGCGCTCTGCCGCCGACAACGTCTATTTCGAGCAGGCGCTCGAAGGCGCGCGCGCTTCGCTGCCGCGCTCGGACCATATGACGCTCGAGCGTGTGAACGCGTGGCTCGGCGGCAGCGCCGAAGACGTGCCGCCCGTGCGGGCTGGGGCGCAGTCGCAGCAGCAGGCGCAAGGCGGCGGCCCGCCGCCGCATGCGGGTTCGGCGCGGCGCAGCGCGCAAACGCTGTTTTCGCAATTGACCGCGCCGCTCGCCGCCAAGGCGATCGAAGACACCGCGTGCTATCGCTACGGCCGTCTGCTGTCGCGCAACGAAGTCGGCTCGGACCCGGGCGAGTTCGCGCTGTCGGTCGAGCAGTTTCACGCGGGCAATCTGGAGCGCGCGCAACGTTTTCCGCATGCCATGCTCGCGACCGCCACGCACGATCACAAGCGCGGTGAAGACGTGCGCGCACGGCTCGCGGTGCTCAGCGAGATCGCCGACGAGTGGGGCGCGACGCTGCGCACATGGTCGACGCTGAACGCGCCGCAGCGGCGTGCGCTCGACGGCAAGCCGATCAGCAGCGTGAGCCCGGACAAGAGCGACGCATGGGCGCCCGGCCTCGCCGCCGAAGCGATGCTGTATCAGACGCTGGTGGGCTGCTGGCCGCCGGAGTTGCGCGCCGACGATGACGCCGGCATCAAGGACCTGGCCGAGCGCGTCGCCCAATGGCAATTGAAGGCGCTGCGCGAAGCGAAGCTGCAAACCAGCTGGCTTGCGCCTGACGAAGCCTACGAAGCCGGCTGCCGCGATTTCCTGTTCGACATCCTCGCGCCGCAGCGGCGCGACGGCTTTCTGAAGGAGCTGTCGGCGTTCGTCGAGCGTATCGGTCGAGCGGGCGCACTCAATAGTCTGCAGCAGACGGTGCTGCGTCTCGCGTCGCCTGGGATCCCTGATCTTTATCAAGGCACCGAGCTGTGGGACTTCAGCCTTGTCGATCCGGACAATCGGCGGCCCGTCGATTTCGCGAAACGCGAGGCGTGGCTACCGCAACCGCAGACGCCGCCGTCGGAATATCTCGCGGACTGGCGCGACGGGCACGTGAAGCTCGCGGTGATCCAACGCGTGCTTGCATTGCGCGCGCATCTGCCGGAACTGCTGAGTCAGGGCACGTATCTGCCGCTCACGGTGCGCGGCCCACATGCGTCGAGCGTGATCGCGTTTGCTCGACGGAATGGCAACGCGTGGGCCGTGGTGATTGCAAGCCGGTTGGCTACGGGCTTACTTGGCGTCGACACCGATCTGCCGCTCGTCGAGCCCACGCAATGGGCGGATACGGCTATCGAAATGCCGGCCGATCTGTCGGCGCGCGCGCTGTTCGACTGGCTGAGCCCCGCCGCGCCGAAAGTCGACGATCACGGGCTTCTGTATCTGCGCGACGCGCTCGCCGCGATGCCGGTCGCGGTGCTGGTCGAGGATGGAGTGCCTCGCAGCTGAGGCGGTGGAAATGGTCGAGGCGCCGGGTTGGCTCGCGCCTCAACCGCCCTCGTCGTCGAACACCTTCGGATAGACGCGCACGAGCACGATGCGCGGTCCCTTCATCTTCTTGACCACGACGTCGAAGCCTTCGAACTCGACGCGCTGCCCTTCGCCCGGCAGATCGTTGAGCGCCTGGATCACGAGGCCGCCCACCGATTCGGCCTGGCCTTCATCGATGTCGATACCCAGCGCGCGTTCGAGCGACACCACCGGCAAGCTGCCCTTGCCCATCAG
Source organism: Paraburkholderia sp. (assembly GCA_036264535.1). Lineage (GTDB taxonomy): Bacteria > Pseudomonadota > Gammaproteobacteria > Burkholderiales > Burkholderiaceae > Paraburkholderia. The sequence goes on from DATAQT010000085.1 coordinate 10,371, forward strand.
CGTGCCGTCGTCCATGCGCGTCCAGTCGGCGTCGCCCTGGCGGAATTCGTCGTGGATCTGCCCGACCAGCGCGCCGAGCAGGTTGTCGAGCGTCAGGAAGCCGATCGGCTTCGCGTTCTTGTGGCCGACCAGCGCGAAGTGCGGCGCGCCCTTGCGAAAGCGCCGGAACAGATCCAACGCCGGCATGTCGGGCTTCACGTACTGCACGGGCCGCACGTAGCGCGACAGGTCGTCGAGCGTGCTGCCCGCCTGGCGCGCGAGCAGCAGGTCCTTCAGATGGATCATGCCGGCCACGCGCTCGCCCGAGGCGTCCTCGAACAGCGGATAGCGGCTGAAACGATGCCGCGCGACCACCTGCATGTTCTCGCGCAGCGGCAGATCGCGGCGCAGGCCGACCATCTCATGCGACGGCCGCATCAGGTCCGAGACGGTCATGCGCGAAAAATCGAGCGAATGCGCGATCGTGTTCCATTCGTCCTGGCTATACGCGCCGGCCGGCGAACCGAGTTCGCTCGCGACGCTCGCGCGGCGGCCACGCAGGATCAGCTTCAGTTCGTCGGTCGAGTAATGCGCGTCGTGACCGTGCTCGCGATCGAGCCCCGTGGCCTTCAGCACCGCGTTCGCGCTCGTGTTGAGCAGCCAGATGGCCGGGTACATCGCCCAGTAGAAACCGTACAGCGGCACCGCGGTCCACAGCGAAATCTTCTCCGCCTCGCGGATCGCGAGGGACTTCGGCGCGAGTTCACCGACCACGATATGCAGGAACGAAATGCACGAAAACGCGAAGAACAGCGAAATGCCGTGGATCAGCTGCGCCGACTCGACGCCGATGAGCGTGAACAGCGGCATCAGCAGTTGCGCGAACGCGGGTTCACCGATCCAGCCGAGCCCGAGCGATGCGAGCGTGATGCCGAGCTGGCACGCCGACAGATACGCGTCGAGCTGTCCGTGCACCTTCGCGAGCAGACGTCCGCGCATGCCATGCCGGGTGGCGAGGCTTTGCACGCGGGTCTGCCGCAGTTTGACCAGACCGAATTCGGCGGCGACGAAAAAGCCGTTGAGGGCAACCAGAAACAATGCACCGATAAGGGCGACAACCTGGATCAAAGCGACGTGCTCCGGCAACAAAAGTCGTCAGTATAGAGACTGAAAGCTCGATGAAATTTCTATCGCGCGTCAGCGCATTCGCGCGCAGCGCTCATTTCGGTGCCGTCGCGCTGAACGGCACGCGCAGCACGAGCATGGCGGGGGTCGCCGAGACGCTGCCCGCTTCGGTCGCATCGGTTTGCTCGAAGCTGCCGCCGTGTGCCTCCGCAACGCGCTTGCACAACGCGAACACCCACGCGATGCGCTTCGCCTCGCGCGGCTCACCAGCCTGCTTGCGCGCGAACGCTTCGAGCACGTGCGGCAGCGCGGCGTCGTTCAATGCCGCATCGTTCGCCTCGTACGTGACGCTGGCGTGCCACGTGCCGTTGTCGGCGCGCGCGGCCAGGGCGACCTCGGTGCCCTGCACGCTCGCTTCGGCGGCGAACGTCAGCATCAGCCAGAGCGCGGCGGCGAGGCGGGCGCGGTCGCCGTTTAATTGCTCGGTGGCGAGCTGCGAGTCGAGCCGCACTTCGACGCCGCGCGTGCGGGCGAGGCCAGTGCGGACTTCCTCGACGGTTTCGTCGAGCAGCGGATGCAGCGGAAAGGGTTCGTACCTGAGCGCAAGCGATTTCGTTTCGGCGCGCGTCGCATCGACGACCGTCTCGAGCAGCTTCACCTGCTGCTCCACGCCGCTGCGAATGCCGGCGATCGCGCGCTGCGAGTTGGGATCGTTCGCGTCGAGCTTGCGCTCGAGCACATACGCCCAGCTATGAATCGCGTTCAATGGACCACGCAGGTCGTGCGACACCAGCGACAGCACGTGATCGCGCATGAACAACGCGGTTTCCGCGCGCAGGAGCGCGCTGCGTTCGGAGATGACGAAGCCGGCGGACGCCGGCTGGGCGCCAGCAGTCCCGGTGGGTGACGTAGTCACGATCGAGTCCTCTCAGGCAATGCTGGGTAATGGCAGGAAGCCTCATTATAGGCATCCCGTCCGGGCCGACCAGTCTGGCTGAACGACAAGGCGGGCCGCAATCCGCATGCCATATCCGAAACCTGGCGAGATTCGGCGATTGGCGTCAACGCGCCTACAATGTCGCTTTTACATTTTGATTTGAGGAGCAACGCATGTCGACTGTGACGACCGAATCCGGCCTGAAATACGAAGACCTCGTGGAAGGCACCGGCGCCGAAGCCGTGGCCGGCAAGACCGTGAGCGTGCACTACACGGGCTGGCTGACCGACGGTCAGAAGTTCGATTCGAGCAAAGACCGCAATGACCCGTTCGCGTTCGTGCTGGGCGGCGGCATGGTCATCAAGGGCTGGGACGAAGGCGTGCAAGGCATGAAGGTCGGCGGCAAGCGCAAGCTGACCATTCCGCCGCAACTCGGCTACGGCGTGCGCGGCGCGGGCGGCGTGATTCCGCCGAACGCGACGCTCGTGTTCGAAGTCGAACTGCTCGAAGTCTGAGTTACACCGAAGTGTTGTCATGAGCCACGCCGCCGTCACCGCCCCCAACGTTTCGCTGCGCTGCTATGGCGCGATCGAAGCGTCGGACGTGCACGACTTTCATCAGGTCGTGCTCGGGCTCGACGGCGCGATGGTGATGGCGGTGGACGGCGTCGCGCAGCAGATCGACGCCGGCTCCGCATGGCTGATCCCGGCCGGCGCGCGGCACGATTACGCGGGCGTCGGCACCAACCGGCAGCTCGTGCTCGATTTGCCGGCCGCGTCGCTGGCGGTGCCCGAGCGGCTGTTCGAGCGCGCGCGGGCCGTCACCCTCGACGCATCGCTCGCGCAACTCGTCAATCGCATCGCCGCGCATGCGGCGCACGACACGGGCGAAGCGCCAGTCGATGCCTTAAATCACCGCCGCTTCCAATGGGACGCCGCGGCGCGTCTGGGCGCCGCGCTGGTCGCCGATGCCGGCACGCTCGCCGGCACGCAGGCGCACGGGATGGGTCTCGATTTCGCGCGCATCGACCGCTGGCTGCGCGCGCATCTGTCCGAGCCGTTGCGGATCGCGGACCTCGCCGTGCATTGCGGCTTCGGCATGCGGCGCTTTCATCAATTGTTTATCGATGCGTTCGGCGAGACGCCGCATCGCTATTTGCAACGGCTGCGGCTCGACACGTCGATCACGCTGCTTGCTGACCCGCGTCTTTCGTTGACCGATATCGCGCTCGAGATCGGCTTCGGCGATCAAAGCGCTTATACGCACGCGTTTACGCGGCGTTTTGGGCTGGCGCCCGGGCAGTGGCGCGCGTTGCGGCACTGAGAGCGTCGAAGGCGCTGACAAGGCCTTTGATTGAGGCCTTTGAGGCCGCTAAGCCCGATCAGCCTTCGAGCCCACGCTGCAAATCCGCACGAATATCGCCGGCGTTTTCGAGCCCCACCGCAAGCCTGATCAGACCTTCGCTGATGCCCGCCGCGGCGCGCGCTTCGGGCGTGATGCGGCCGTGCGTGGTCGTCGCCGGATGCGTGATCGTCGTACGCGTGTCGCCGAGGTTGCCGGTGATCGAGCAGAGCTTCGTGCCGTCGATCACGCGCCATGCGTTCGCGCGCATCTGCTCGGGCGTGTCGCCCTTCAATTCGAACGACAGGATCGCGCCGCCCGACTTCTGCTGACGCATCGCGAGCGCGTGCTGCGGATGCGATTCGAGCCCCGGATAGAAGACGCGATTCACGGCCGGATGCGAGTCGAGCCAGCGCGCGATTTCGAGCGCATTCGCCGACTGTTTTTCGACCCGCAGCGAGAGCGTTTCCATGCCCTTCAAAAGCACCCACGCATTGAACGCGGACAGCGTCGGCCCGGCGCTGCGCACGAACGGGAACACCTTTTCCATAATGAATTGCTTCGAGCCGACCAACGCGCCGCCGAGCACGCGGCCCTGGCCGTCGAGGAACTTGGTCGCCGAATGCATGACGACGTCCGCGCCGAGTTTCAGCGGTTGCTGCAACGCCGGGCTGCAGAAGCAGTTATCGACGACGAACACCGCATTCGCGGCCTTCGCGATCTTGCCGATCGCTTCGATATCCGAAACTTCAGTCAACGGGTTGGACGGCGTTTCGAGGAAGAACATCTTCGTCTCGGGACGCACCGCGTCGTTCCACGCTTTTAGATCGGTCGGATCGACGAACGTGGTCGTGATGCCGAACCTGCTGAAGATCTGCGAGAACATGCCGAGCGTCGAGCCAAACAGCGCCTGCGAGCTCACGAGGTGATCGCCCGCCTGCAACGTCGACATCACGACCGACATGATCGCGGCCATGCCCGAAGCCGTCGCAATACAGGCCTCGCCGCCTTCGAGCGCGGCCAGGCGGTCCTGGAACATCGAGACGGTCGGGTTCGAGAAGCGCGAGTACGTGAAATAGTCTTCGGAGTTCTTGAAGCGCTCGGCGGCATCGGCGGCGCTCGCGAACACGAAGCTCGAGGTCA